>NZ_MTEG01000030.1:0-71399 GCF_002108615.1 Klebsiella sp. YJ | reverse complement strand
ATCGCCCGCGCGAAGGCCCGCAAAGCCGAGCAGCAGGCCGCCGCCGCACCGGCTGACGTGCAACCCGCCGCCGAAGCCGTCGACCCGCGTAAAGCGGCCGTTGAAGCGGCTATCGCCCGCGCGAAGGCCCGCAAAGCCGAGCAGCAGCAGCAGATGACCCAGTCAGCCGCCAACGACGACCCGCGTAAAGCCGCGGTCGCCGAAGCAATCGCCCGCGTTCAGGCCAGGAAAGCATCCCGGCAGGCAGTTAACGAGGAATAAATGGTTTTCAGAATCGCAAGCTCTCCTTATACCCACAACCAGCGTCAGACCTCACGGATTATGCTGCTGGTTCTGCTCGCAGCCGTACCCGGCATCGCGGTTCAGACCTGGTTCTTTGGCTGGGGAACCGTGGTGCAGCTCGTTCTCGCCTCCCTCACGGCCTGGGCGACAGAGGCCGCCATCCTCAGGTTGCGGAAACAGAATATTGCCGCCACGCTTGCCGATAACTCCGCGCTGCTGACCGGTTTGCTGCTGGCCATCAGTATTCCGCCGCTGGCGCCCTGGTGGCTGGTCGTTTTAGGTACCGCCTTTGCCGTTATTATTGCCAAGCAGCTGTACGGAGGGCTGGGTCACAACCCGTTTAACCCGGCAATGATTGGCTATGTCGTGCTGCTGATCTCATTCCCGGTGCAGATGACCTCCTGGCTGCCGCCGCATGAGATTGCGGCCACCGTGCCAGGCTTCACCGACGCCCTGCAGGTTATTTTTAGCGGCCATACCGCCAGCGGTAACGATATGAACGCCCTGCGATTGGGGATCGATGGCATCAGCCAGGCCACGCCGCTGGATACGTTTAAAACGTCGCTGCATGCCGGTCACGCGGTGAAGGAGATCCTGCAGTACCCGATCTACGGCGGCGCGCTGGCCGGTCTTGGCTGGCAGTGGGTCAATATCGCCTATCTGCTCGGCGGTCTGTTTTTACTCTGGCAGAAGGCTATTCGCTGGCATATTCCGCTGAGCTTCCTGCTTAGCCTGACCCTCTGCGCCACCCTGGGCTGGATGTTTTCACCGCAGAGCTTCGCTGCCCCGCAGATTCATCTGCTTTCCGGCGCGACCATGCTCGGCGCATTCTTTATTTTAACGGATCCGGTTACCGCTTCCACCACCAACCGCGGCCGCCTGATATTCGGCGCCCTCGCCGGTCTGCTGGTGTGGCTCATCCGCAGCTTTGGCGGTTATCCTGACGGTGTGGCTTTTGCCGTGCTGCTGGCGAACATTACCGTTCCGTTAATCGACTACTACACGCGCCCGCGCGTCTATGGCCACCGCTGAGGACCAATGATGTTAAAAAGCATGCGCAAACACGGCATTACGCTGGCGCTCTTTGCCGCCGGCTCTACCGGGTTAACCGCGGCCATCAATGAGCTGACGAAATCGACGATTGCTGAGCAGGCGGCGACGCAGCAAAAAGCGCTGTTCAATCAGGTTTTGCCTGCGGACCGCTATAATAACGATTTGCTACAGAGCTGCTATCTGGTCGCTGCGCCACCGCTCGGTAAAGGTCAGCATAAGATCTGGATTGCCAAAAATAACGACGCCCCTGTCGGGGTGGTGATGGAAGCGACCGCCCCCGATGGTTACTCCGGTGCGATTCAGCTGCTGGTTGCCGCCGACTTCAAAGGCACCGTACTTGGAACCCGCGTGACGGAGCATCATGAGACGCCCGGCCTTGGCGACAAAATTGAACTTCGCCTGTCTGGCTGGATAACCCACTTTGCGGGTAAAGTCATTCATGGCCCCGGCGACAGTCACTTTGCCGTAAAAAAAGACGGCGGTGATATCGATCAGTTCACCGGCGCCACTATTACCCCACGCGCGGTGGTCAACGCCGTTAAGCGTGCCGGCCTGTACGCGCAAACGCTGCCCGCACAGATTCCCGAACTCACGTCCTGTGGAGAGTAAGCCATGAGCGAAGTCAAAGACGTTATTGTTCAGGGGTTGTGGAAAAACAACTCCGCGCTGGTACAACTGTTAGGCATGTGCCCCCTCCTCGCCGTGACCTCTACCGCCACCAATGCGTTAGGGCTGGGACTGGCGACAACCCTGGTGCTGACGCTGACCAACCTGACCATCTCCAGCCTGCGTCGCTGGACACCGGCTGAAATTCGTATCCCGATTTATGTCATGATCATCGCTTCGGTCGTGAGCGTCGTACAGATGCTGATTAACGCCTACGCATTTGGTCTGTATCAGTCTCTGGGGATTTTTATTCCGCTGATTGTGACCAACTGCATCGTGGTCGGTCGTGCCGAAGCGTTCGCTGCCAAAAAAGGGCCGGCGCTGTCGGCGCTGGATGGTTTCTCCATTGGTATGGGGGCGACCTGCGCGATGTTTGTGCTCGGTTCGCTGCGAGAAATCCTCGGCAACGGGACGCTGTTTGATGGTGCCGATAGCCTGCTGGGCAGCTGGGCGAAAGCGCTGCGGATCGAAGTATTCCATACCGATACGCCGTTCCTGCTGGCGATGCTGCCGCCGGGCGCCTTTATCGGTTTAGGGATGATGCTGGCGGTGAAATACCTGATTGATGAACGAACCAAACAGCGTAAAGCAAAGGCAGCTGAAGCGAGTCAAACCGCGCCGGTTGATGCGCACAGGGAAAGTCTGGGATGAATAAGAGCAAACGTCTGGAAATACTGACCAGACTGCGGGATAACGACCCGCACCCCACAACGGAGCTGAATTTCAGCTCGCCGTTCGAATTACTGATAGCCGTACTGCTCTCGGCGCAGGCGACGGACGTCAGCGTGAATAAAGCCACGGCCAGGCTCTATCCCGTGGCGAATACGCCGGCAGCCATGCTGGCGCTGGGTGTTGATGGCGTCAAATCGTATATCAAAACCATCGGGTTATTTAACAGCAAAGCTGAAAATGTCATTAAAACCTGCCGGATTCTGCTTGAGCAGCACAATGGCGAGGTTCCCGAGGACAGAGCGGCGCTGGAAGCGCTTCCCGGCGTAGGACGTAAAACTGCCAACGTGGTACTGAACACCGCTTTCGGCTGGCCGACGATTGCCGTGGATACGCATATTTTTCGCGTTTGCAATCGGACACAATTTGCCCCCGGGAAGAACGTTGAACAGGTGGAGGAAAAACTGCTAAAGGTCGTTCCCGCCGAATTTAAAGTCGACTGTCACCACTGGCTTATTCTCCACGGCCGCTATACCTGTATTGCGCGCAAACCCCGCTGCGGCTCCTGCCTGATTGAAGATCTGTGCGAGTTTAAAGAGAAAGTCTACGAGTAACATTCAGACAAACCATTACCCTGCTTGTGGTAATGGTTCTGTCCTTTTCGCTAATCCCCTGCCTTTAACGCCACTATTTCCGCACTCAACAGGACAATTAACCGCCTATATAACGTTCATCCAGGTTAATCATTTTTTGTGGCGAAAAAATTTCTATACATTTGTGATCCAGATCATCCACGCAACTTAATGTTAAATTATTGTTGTAACGATGATAAGAAAAGCCAGTATTTCCAATAGCAGAGCACCACTTACCAGGACAATACCCCATCATTTTTTAGGATTATGGGCTATATCACTATGTTCAAGGCTTATCAGCAGAATATATCGCCATTATCCGATCCCTTTCCCGTCCCGACAGATAAAAATATCACCAATGTGAAAAAGGTGAAATTTAACTCTGTATAACATTTGAATGACTGGCGTATTATAACGCTCAAGATATATGTAACAGAGTATTACAAAACGCTTGCCTGAACGGCCAGGATAGTGAACATTACTTCCCGTTTTCCCTCCAGAATAACTATAAAGGCGGCGGTCTTATCAGATTGCGCCCCGAACACCCCCCGTTAATATGGGATGTAAAAAAAGAGGTATATGTGTCAACTGCAAACAATAAACCAGCAGAAAGCGTGAGTCTGAACGCTTTCAAACAACCGAAATCGTTCTATCTGATCTTCTCGATCGAATTATGGGAGCGTTTTGGTTATTACGGCCTGCAAGGGATCATGGCCGTTTACCTGGTCAAACAGCTGGGTATGTCAGAAGCGGATTCTATTACTCTCTTCTCCTCCTTCAGCGCGCTGGTTTATGGCCTCGTGGCTATCGGTGGCTGGCTGGGCGATAAAGTGCTCGGTACTAAGCGTGTGATTATGCTGGGGACCATCGTCCTCGCTATCGGCTACGCCCTGGTGGCGTATTCCGGACACGACGCGGCTATCGTTTATATGGGTATGGCGACCATCGCCGTCGGTAACGGCCTGTTTAAGGCTAACCCGTCTTCCCTGCTCTCGACCTGCTATGAGAAAGATGACCCGCGTCTTGATGGCGCATTTACGATGTACTATATGTCCATCAACATCGGTTCCTTCTTCTCTATGCTGGCTACCCCGTGGCTGGCGGCGAAATTTGGCTGGAGTATCGCCTTCTCGCTGAGCTTCGTCGGGATGCTGATTACCCTGGTGAACTTCATGTTCTGCAAAAAATGGGTAAAAAACTACGGTTCGAAGCCTGACTTTGCCCCGGTACACTTCGGTAAACTGCTGGCGACCATCGTCGGCGTGATCGTCCTGGTGGTGATTGCGACCTGGCTGCTGCACAACCAGGGCATTGCCCGTATGGTGCTGGGCGTGGTGGCTCTGGGTATCGTGATTATTTTTGCGAAAGAAGCTATTGCGATGAAAGGGGCGGCGCGTCGTAAGATGATTGTTGCCTTCATTCTGATGGTTCAGGCGATCGTCTTCTTCGTCCTCTACAGCCAGATGCCGACTTCACTGAACTTCTTTGCTATCCGCAACGTTGAGCACGCCATTCTGGGCATTGACTTCCAGCCTGAACAGTTCCAGGCGCTGAACCCGTTCTGGATTATGATCGGCAGCCCGATTCTGGCCGCTATCTATAACAAGATGGGCGACCGTCTGCCAATGCCGCACAAATTTGCGATCGGCATGGTGCTGTGCTCGCTGGCCTTCCTCGTTCTGCCGCTGGGCGCCAAATTTGCAACCGATGCCGGTATCGTCTCCGTTAACTGGTTGATTCTGAGCTACGCGCTGCAGAGTATCGGTGAGCTGATGATTTCCGGTCTGGGTCTGGCGATGGTGGCACAGCTGGTACCGCAGCGTCTGATGGGCTTTATCATGGGCAGCTGGTTCCTGACTACCGCAGGCGCCGCTATCATCGCCGGTAAAGTCGCCAACCTGATGGCGGTTCCGGAGAACGTGACCGATCCGCTGCAGTCTCTTGCCGTATATGGCCATGTCTTCCTGCAGATTGGTATTGCTACCGCAGTTATCGCCGTGCTGATGTTTGCTATCGCACCGAAACTGAACCGCATGACCCAGGATGACGACTCAGTGAGCAAAGCTCGCGATACGGCAACCGCTTAAGCGCTTCGGGAAAACCAATAAATTTAGGCCGCTAACGTTTTGTTAGCGGCTTTTTTTTTACCCCTGGGCTAACATACAGAAAACTGCAGCCACGAGGAGTTACTGATGAAACTGTTCTACAAACCCGGCGCCTGTTCCCTTGCATCACATATCGCCCTGCGCGAAAGCGGACTGGACTTCACCTTACAAGGCGTCGACCTGCAGAAGAAGCGCCTGGAAAACGGTGAGGACTATCTGCAGATCAACCCGAAGGGACAGGTTCCGGCGCTGCTCCTTGACGACGATATCCTGCTCACGGAAGGCGTCGCCATTATGCAATACATTGCCGATCAGGTGCCGGATCGCCAGCTGCTGGCGCCGGTGGGCACCATTGCGCGCTACCAGACACTGGAGTGGCTGAACTATGTCGCGACGGAACTGCATAAAAGCTTTACGCCGCTTTTCCGCCCGGACACTCCGGAAGATTACAAACCGATCGTGCGCGCTCAGCTGGAGAAGAAGCTGCATTATATTGATGAGTCGCTGAAGGAGAAGCAGTGGCTGAACGGGCATCGTTTCACCATCGCTGATGGCTACCTGTTTACCGTACTGCGCTGGACCAGGGCCGTGAAGCTGGATATGACAGGTTACAGCAATATCGAGGCCTGGATGAAACACGTGGCCGCTCGTCCATCGGTGGCCGCGGCGCTGGCGGCGGAAGGGGTTTAATCGCCAGACATTATCTGCCCGGCTGCGAGGCCGGGCAGTTTTAAGGTTAAAGCTGCGTGGCGCTAAAGTAGTGCTCCGGCTGCGCAATACGATCCTGTGCGGCAACCACCTGCAGCTCGTACTCCTGCATATTTTTCGTGGCCAGCATAATTTCATACACCGCCGCGGTCACATGCTCCAGCGCATCGCGAAGCAGAGCCCCCTGCAGCAGTTTAACCAGCAGCAATCCGCTGGTGACATCGCCGACGCCAACCGGCTGACGCAGGCCAAAATCCACCAGCGGGCGGCTGATATGCCAGGCTTCATCAGCCGTCACCAGCAGCATTTCGAACCGGTCCATACTCAACCCGGCGCGGGCAAGATGTTTAACCAGCACCACCTGCGGACCCTGCGCAATCAGCTCGCGCGCGGCTAAGACGGCTTGTGCAACGTTCGCCACCGGATGACCACAGAGGATTTCCAGCTCAATCAGGTTGGGGGCAATAATGTCGCTCGCCGGCAGCGCGTAGCGGACGTGAAACTCCGCCACGCCGGGTGCGACGATGCAGCCTTTCTCAGGGTGTCCCATCACCGGGTCGCAGAAATATTTCGCCGCCGGATTGGCCGCTTTTACCTGACGCACGATACCGAGAATATGTTCACCCTGTTCGGCGGAGCCCAGATAGCCACTCAATACCGCATCACAACGCTGCAGCTGATTAATATCAGCAATCCCCTGAACGATTTCGGTCAGATGCGCAGGCGGCATCACGCAACCGGTCCATTTCCCGTACTGCGTATGGTTGGAGAACTGAACGGTATTAAGGGGCCAGACGTTCGCGCCAAGGCGGCGCATCGGAAACTCTGCGGCACTATTGCCGGCGTGACCAAACACAACGTGGGACTGGATGGCGAGGATGTTCTTCATCTTGTGTACCTGACAGCAAAAAATAAGGGGCGTGGTTTCCCACGCCCCTGCCTTTACGCAATTACTTCCAGCAGACCAGACAGTAATTTTTCTTACCGCGGCGCAGTAAGGTGTAGCGACCAAACAGACGATCGCCGTCATTAAATACATATTCCGGGTCGGACTGTTTTTCACCGTTGATGGTGACGGCGTTGGAGGCGATAGTCTTACGCGCCTGGCCACGCGATGGCTGCAGCTCGGAATCCACCAGCGCCTGCATCAGGTCAGCCTCTTTTTCCAGCTCAATCATCGGCACGCCATCCTGCGCCAGCTGTTCGAAGTCGGCTTCGCTCAGGTCGCTCAGATTACCGTTAAACAGGCTTTCGGTAATGCGTTTTGCTGCTACCAGCCCTTCTTCGCCATGTACCAGACGGGTGACCTGCTCGGCCAGCACGTACTGCGCGCGCGGGGCCTTACCGCTGTTTTTATCTTCTTCTTCCAGCGCATTGATCTCGGCAATGTCCATAAAGGTGAAGAACTTCAGGAAGCGATAAACGTCAGCATCCGCGGTGTTGATCCAGAACTGGTAGAATTTGTACGGGCTGGTCTTCTTCGGATCCAGCCATACCGCGCCGCCTTCGGTCTTACCGAACTTGGTGCCATCGGCTTTGGTGATCAGCGGAACGGTCAGACCAAACACCTGGTTCTGGTGCAGACGACGGGTCAGGTCGATGCCGGAGGTGATATTGCCCCACTGATCGGAACCGCCAATCTGCAGCGCCACGCCATGCAGCTTGTTCAGACACGCGAAGTCGTAACCCTGCAGCAGGTTATAGGAGAACTCGGTAAACGAGATGCCCTGATCGTCGCGGTTCAGACGCTGCTTAACCGCTTCTTTGTTGATCATCTGGTTTACGGAGAAGTGCTTGCCGATATCACGCAGGAAGGTCAGCACGTTCATGCTGCCAAACCAGTCGTAGTTATTCGCGGCAATGGCCGAGTTGTCACCGCAATCAAAGTCGAGGAACGGCGCGACCTGTTTGCGAATTTTATCCACCCACTCCTGCACGGTATCTTCGGTGTTCAGTTTACGCTCGGCGGCTTTAAAGCTCGGGTCACCAATCAGACCGGTTGCTCCCCCCACCAGCGCCACAGGCTTATGGCCTGCCTGCTGAAAGCGTTTCAGGCATAACAATGGAACAAGATGCCCCAAATGCAAGCTGTCAGCGGTTGGATCGAAGCCGCAATAGAGCGCGATCGGGCCTTGCGCCAGTCGCTCTGCTAACGCTTCCTCGTCCGTCACCTGGGCTACCAGCCCCCGCTCTTGCAATTGTTTAATCAAGTTACTGCTTGCCATCAAATTCTCCATGTATAAACGACTGCACCTTTGCCGGTACACGACTTTTCGCCAGACGCGAAAAAAAACATCTATGCAAAATCATTCAAGTTGCCTCAAGGCGGCAAGTACGGAGACTTACGCAAACAAACGGCCGGAATAAGCCGGCACAGCCAACAAAGACGCAGCTTGAAAAATGAAGTCTATAGAATAAAGCGCCAGCCCATCCAGCACCAGCGCTTAACACAACAAATTTCAGGGATTACGGGGCCAGACGATCGATTTTCCACGCGCTGTTGTCGCGCTGGTATAAAAAACGATCGTGCAGACGGTGTTCACCGCCCTGCCAGAATTCCATCTGCTCAATATTCACGCGGAATCCCCCCCAGAAGCTCGGCAGCGGCACTTCGCCTTGCTGGAATTTCTGTTTCAGCTCCAGGAACTTACTTTCCAGGATACCGCGGGCTGAGATGCGGGTTGACTGCCGGGAGACCCAGGCGCCAATCTGACTGTCGCGCGGGCGGCTGTGGAAATACTTCACCACTTCCAGCGTTGACAGGCGCTCCGCCTTGCCAGTCACCATCACCTGACGCTCCAGCATGTGCCACGGAAAAAGCAGGCTCACGCGAGGATTGTTTTCGATCTGGTGGGCTTTGCGACTTCCGAGGTTGGTATAAAACACCAGCCCTTTTTCGTCATAGTGCTTGAGCAGAACAATTCGCTGGTAAGGTTGGCCGTTTTCGTCAACGGTGGCGACGACCATTGCCGTCGGGTCGGCCAGCCGGGCGTCGCAGGCTTGTCTGAGCCAACGCTCAAATAAAGTCAGCGGTTCGGCGGGAAGATCGCGGCGGCGCAGGCCGCCACGGGTATACTCTCGGCGCAGATGCGCGATTTGCTGCAATTCGTCGTTATCAGACATGGCAAGTGAGAAAATAGTCATCGGGTGGCGTCATTGTGCGCCCCCGGGCCGGAAATCTCAACGTTTGGCCGTCTGCAGCTGACAGTTTTCCAGCACAACGCGATCGCGCTTGTAAACGGTGGCGCTGTCGCCTTTCGACCAGAAGACATACACGCCGTCGGTGTAGCGCGCGCCTGATGCCGAAAGCCCCTGTGCCAGATTCAACTGCTGGTTGTCATAGATAAAGCTGGCAATCTGCCGGGTATTGTTGATGTGCACGGTCAGCGGTTTCTGGTCGCACTGATACTCCAGGGTATCCGTCTGCATCCGCTCCACAAACTGGTTATAGTAGCTACAGCCTGCGAGCATAAAGGGTACTACAGCGATAAGGATTTTTTTCATTCGTTTGCCTTCGACTATCCCGGTCCAGGAGGGCAAATCGCCCCCCGTTAACTTCATCCAGTTTACCGGTAAATAAAAAACAGGTGTTTCAGTTAACTCTGATTCTGCGGCCGGTTTGCGGGGAAAATGGCCCCGAGCACAGTGGCTTCACAAGCGCCGGTGACCGACGGGAGATTACCGGGGAGTCCGGACATCGTCCGCCATGCCAGCCAGGCAAATGCCAGCGCTTCCATATCATCGCCGCTGATACCAGCCGCATCGGTCGTAGACACCTCCGTACCCGGCAACAGCGCTGCCAGCCGCGCCATCAGCAGCGGATTACGCGCGCCGCCGCCGCACACCAGCAGACGTTCACAGCCGCCGCTCAGCAGCACCTGTTCCGCGATGGTCACCGCCGTCAGTTCTGCCAGAGTCGCCTGCACATCCTGCGGACGCAGCCCCTGGAAACGAGCCAGATGGCGCTCCAGCCAGCCGTAGTTGAAATATTCACGTCCGGTGCTTTTCGGCGCCGGTAGCGCAAACCACGGATCGCTGAGCATGTTTTGTAGCAGCGCTAGCAGCACCTTGCCTTCGCTGGCCCACTGCGCGTCTTTATCGTAGGGTTTTCCACACTGACGCCAGATCCACGCATCCATCAGCATATTACCCGGTCCGGTGTCATAGCCGCGGACCGGCACGCCCGGCGCCAACAGCGACAGGTTGGCGATCCCGCCGATATTGAGCACCATCCGCCGCTCGACGGGATGCGCCAACAGCGCATGGTGGAAAGCCGGAACCAGCGGTGCTCCCTGACCGCCAAGCGCCATATCACGACGCCGAAAATCCCCCACCACCGTCACGCCGGTATGGGCGGCTATCTGGTTGTTATCACCGATTTGCAGCGTATTCGGCGCTTCGCCCGTTGGTTCGTGCCATACCGTTTGCCCATGACAACCGATAGCGACAATATCCGTCGGCTGCACATTCTCCTGACGCATAAGAGCCAGCACGGCATCGGCAAATAAGCGCCCCAGACGCGTATCCAACTGACCGAGCTGGGATAACGTCAGCGTTTGCCCCTGGCAGATGGCCAGAATATCCTCTTTTATTGCCACCGGAATGGGGTACGACAGACTGGCCTGCTGCGCCACTACGCTTTCGTTGATTGCCGCCAGAACCACATCAATGCCATCGAGGCTGGTTCCGGACATTACGCCGATAAAGTGACCTGATTTCATACGCCTTCCTTCATTCCATGACTCTCGTATGCCTCACACTCCATCATAAAGAAGAGGGCAATGCTACGGTGCACTAACGTTTATTAACACTAAAGCGCGAAAGATTGCGCATTACGTAAAGAACTTATGTTTATGTTAAGTTGAAGAGGAGCGGATTATTATTTTTTGTCTGGTCCATGCTGGAAGTATGCCAGCCGACGATGAAATGCCATATAATTGAACGCATGGACGTTCAACAGAACACTATTCGGTGAAGGAGATTCATAAATGATTTTACGTGTTTTGGCTGTCTCGATGATTGGTTTATCGCTTGCAGGTTGCGTGAGCAGCAGCGGCCTCTCCGGAGACGTTTACTCCGCATCGGAAGCCAAACAGGTGCAAAGCGTCACCTACGGGACCATTGTTCATACCCGCGCAGTACAGATCCAGAGCGGTGATGACAGCAATGCTATCGGTGCTATCGGTGGTGCGGTGCTTGGTGGTTTCCTCGGTAATACCATCGGCGGCGGTACCGGCCGCTCTCTGGCCACCGCAGCAGGCGCGGTCGCCGGCGGCGTAGCCGGACAGGGTGTACAGGGCGCAATGAACAAAACTCAGGGCGTTGAGCTGGAAATCCGTAAAGATGACGGCAATACCATCCTGGTGGTGCAGAAACAGGGTAGCACGCCGTTCTCTGTCGGCCAGCGCGTGGCGATTGCCGGCAGCGGCAGCCAGGTTACCGTCTCCCCACGTTAAGTTTGAACCTCTCAGTGCGGTCTTTATGGCCGCCCTGCTTCTCCCTCTGGTTAATATCAAAACCGTGTCCGGTAGTGTCTGAAAAAAAGAACTCGGCAGCACCGCTGTTATATAAAAACACCGTGCTCGGGCAACCCCATGTTCGCTCACCGTCAACTCATAACGGCTTTGTCATCTTATTCCGTCACACTTCTCGCGCCGTCCCAAAAGATGGATATTGTTTTCAACAGCCATGCGTATTATTCTTCAGCACGGCGTGAAGGAATTTTATTCACTTCGTGTGCAGCGCTGTTTTCATGAAAGAGACAGGTTTATTTCGGGCCACATTAATGAATCGTATATCGATTTTGACTCCACGCCCCGCGGATTCACTTTTTTATTCATACTCCGCGTCACGCTTTCTTGCTTTAGACTGACGGGTATGCCAGAAAATCCCTGGGCCTGACAGCCACCCTCTGCGCTTTCGCAGCGTCTGAGGCTGGGGCGACAGGCCTGTCAGGCTAACGAGAATACGATGCGACTGTTTATCACCGCTCGCATTTTCTCCACCTGTCGCCATAGCGAAAACTCCCCCGGCAGGCACATACGCTTATTCTGGTATTGTGCATTGCTTTTGCCGGAAGTATTACTCCCTGCTCATTATTTCATTCAGGCCAGCGGAAGGTTATATATACCGAATTATTATTTTACCGCGGCCACACAATATAGTTTGCTGCGGTGAATCTTCTGCACAGCGTATTATTTTTTTGCTTTTCCTGTTGATGGCAGACACCAGTCGCAAAAGCCCCCTTCGGTGCAATGCCCGGTACCTTATTTATTTACGGTGTGATGTGTTTAACCTCTGTCGGGAATTCAGGGATAAATTATTGCTGTCAAAACTGGACCCACGATTCGCTGGGCCGGCGCTATAATTGCAGCCACCCCTTGATAGCCTCACCGCTCTCCTGCTGGTCAGAACGGTTCATGAAGACTGACGGGGGCAGAACGTCTCCGTCAGGCGAAAAACGAGCCGATGCCGCCATGTATCAGGCCAGGAACGGCGGAGGGAATCAGATGGCTAACTGACGCTTAGCATAACCGAAGATAAAAAAAGGGCCTTGAACGCTCAGGGCCCTGAATAAATTAATCTTTTGCCTGAAGATCGAGGATATTTTGTTCCAGTTTACGGATTAAATTGAGCAGCGTTGCGACTTCTTCTGCCGACACACCAGACAGAATCTCATCACGCGTCTTGCCGATCACTTCTTCCATTTCGTTGATCAGCGGCTCCGCTTTTTCCGTTAACCTGATTCGTTTCGCGCGCCGGTCGTTTGCACAAGTCTGGCGAGAAATAAGACCTTTCTCTTCCAGCTGATCCAGCGTACGCACCAGTGAGGGTTGCTCGATACCAATAGCTTTCGCCAGTTGAATCTGCGACTGCTCAGGAGGCAGCTGATGAATATTGTGCAGCGTGACCCAATGCGTCTGCGTTAACTCCAGAGGTTTCAGGCGATGGTCGATCAGCGCGCGCCAGACGCGCACTAAACGTGCCAGATCAGAACCCAGTGGCGATTCCAATTTCATCTCCTTATAATTAGCTTGCTAAGTTATTATACTGATTTTAGAATAGTGTGCAGCATTTGAATAATCAAAACAAATGAATTACCTGATACACCAAATTCAAAACAATGATTTACAATGTGTAATAGTAGCATGCTCTGAACATTCTCCCTGCAATGGCAAAGGATTTTTGCTTGTGAAACTGAGTCTTAACACTTCCGGATTGTCGCTCCAGGACCTGGTATTCGGTGCGTCAATTTACTTTCCTCCCCTGTTTAAAGCCGTATTGCTGGGATTTTTTATCTGGCTGGTTATTCACCGCCAGCTGCGCGACTGGATGTATGCCGGCGATATCTGGCATCCCTTGCTGATGGATCTGTCCCTGTTTGCACTCTCTGTGTGTCTGGCTCTGGTTTTACTGACTGCCTGGTAATGTTCACGACATGAAAAAACTCAAATACCTCTCGACCTTATTGGTCGCCGCACTCGCGATCATTGCCGCCTGGCTGGTCTGGAACTATTACACGCAATCCCCCTGGACCCGGGATGGCAAAGTACGCGCCGAACAGGTCAGCATCACGCCGCAGGTCTCCGGCAGCATCCTCCAGCTAAACGTTCGCGATAACCAGTTAGTCAAAGCCGGCGACGTTCTGTTCAGGATCGATGACACCCCTTATCGTATTGCCGCTCTCAACGCCGAAGCGCAGCTCGCGAAAGCGCAAGCGGAAATGGCCAAAGCCAAGGCGGAGCAAACGAAAGCGGCCAGTGACGCCCGTCGTCGTCGTCATCTTTCGCAAGAGGCAATCTCCGCCGAAGATCTGGAAAGCGCCAATACCGCGCTGAACACTGCGACGACCAACCTTGAAGCCGCCAAAGCGGTGGTCGGCGTGGCGCAGGCCAGTCTGGAGCACGCGCAATGGCAGCTTGGTCAGACGGCCGTGAAATCGCCGGTAGATGGCTGGGTGACAAACTTAACGACCCGCGTGGGCGACTACGCCTCGGCAGGCCATCCGGTTTTCGCCCTTGTCGATAGCAATTCATTTTATGTCATTGGTTACTTTGAAGAGACCAAGCTGCGCCATATTCGCGCTGGCGATAGTGCGCAGATAGTTTTGTACAGCAGCAAGCAAACGTTACAGGGTCACGTATCCAGTATCGGCCGTGCCATCGTCGACCAAAGTATCGAAGGCGGGAACAGCCTGGTTGCCAATATTAAACCGAATATCCCGTGGGTTCGTCTGGCCCAGCGCGTACCGGTGCGCATCGAACTCAACGGTTTGCCTGCGGATACGACGCTGGTTTCCGGGACCACCTGCACCGTCTCAATTGGCGAACCCTGATGAAGCTGCAGGTCCCGTCATGGCGTGCTCTTCCCTGGGTTAAAGCCAGCCGTCCGCAGTGGCGCTATGCCCTGCGTAACGGCATCGCGATGTGTCTCGCGCTGAGTATTGCTTACTGGCTGGATCTTGATGAGCCTTACTGGGCGATGACCTCTGCCGCCGTCGTCAGTTTCCCGACGGTCGGTGGCGTGATCAGTAAGAGCTTCGGACGCATTGCCGGAAGCCTGCTCGGCGCCTGTGCCGCGCTGCTGCTCGCCGGACATACGCTAAACGACCCCTGGCTATTTTTATTCAGCATTTCGGCGTGGATTGCGCTCTGTACCTGGGCCTGCGCAATGTATACCAACAACGTGGCCTACGCTTTCCAGCTCGCCGGCTATACCTGCGCCATTATCGCCTTTCCGGTTATCAACATTACCGACGCCAACGAGCTGTGGACTATCGCGCAGTCGCGAGTTTGCGAGGTTATCGTCGGCATCCTGTGCGGCGGGCTGATGATGATGATCATGCCCAGTACGTCGGATGGCACTGCGCTGCTGACGGCATTGAAAAATATGCATGCTCGCCTGCTTGAGCACGCCAGTCTGCTGTGGGTGCCGGAAACCACCGATGCCATTCGCACCGCCCACGAAAGCGTGATCGGGCAAATCCTGACCATGAACCTGCTGCGTATTCAGGCCTTCTGGAGTCATTACCGTTTTCGTCGTCAGAACCCGCTGCTGAACTATTTACTCCACCAGCAGCTGCGGCTGACCAGCGTCATCTCCAGCCTGCGGCGGATGTTGGTTAACTGGCCGGCCGCGCCGGCGCAGACCCGCGAAGTACTGGAAACGCTGCTTATCGCGCTGGCCAATCCACGGGCCGATTTTTACGCTGTCGCACGGATAATCGCCCCGCTGGCGCCTCCCGCCGATGCCGACTATCGCCATCTCGCGTTCTGGAAGCGCCTGCGCTACTTCTGCCGCCTGTATCTGGACAGCAGTCGCTGGCTCCAGCGCGTGGAAAACGCCTCGGTAATCGCCGAATTTAATGTTCCTTCCGCCCCGGCGTTAGCTCGTCATACCGATCAGGCCGAAGCGTTGTGGAACGGCATCAGAACGTTCTGCGCGCTGGTTGCGGTAGGCGCCTGGGGTATCAGCACCCAATGGCAGTCGTGCGCCGCCGCGCTCACCCTGGCAGCAATTTGCTGCGTGCTTTACTCGGTCTCACCCTCGCCGTTCAAATCATTGACCCTGCTGATGCGTACGCTGATATTGCTGTCGATATTCAGCTTCGGGGTGAAATTCGGTCTGATGGTACAGATAACCGACCTGTGGCAGTTCCTGCTGTTCCTTTTCCCGCTACTGACCACCATGCAACTGCTTAAGCTGCAAATGCCCAAGCTGGCGGGTCTGTGGGGACAATTGATTGTGTTCATGGGGTCGTTTATTTCGGTGACCAACCCGCCGGTCTACGACTTTGCCTCGTTCCTCAACGACAATCTTGGAAAAATCATTGGCGTCGGCTTTGCCTGGCTTGCTTTTGCCGTGATCAGCCCCGGTTCCGATGCGCGTAAGAGCCGCCGGCACATCAAAGCGTTACGCCGTCACTTTGTTGATCAGCTGAGCCGCCGCCCTCAGCATAGCGAACACGAGTTTGAATCGCTGGTCTACCATCACATCAGTCAGTTAAGTAACAGCCAGGATGCCCTGGCGCGCCGCTGGCTGCTGCGCTGGGGCGTGGTGCTGCTTAACTGTTCGCACGTGGTCTGGCAGCTTCGCGAGTGGGAAACCCGTTCTGACCCGCTCTCGCAGGTACGGGATTTATGCATCAGTCTGCTCCGGGATGTCATGAGCGAACGCGGGGTCCAGCAACGCCCCCTGGCCTCAACCTTGCAGGAGCTACAGCGAATTTGCGACACGCTGAACCATCATCATCAGCCGGCAGCAAAAGAGCTGGCGGCCGTGATCTGGCGGCTGTATTGCGCCCTGTCTCAGCTTGAGCAGGCACCTGCGGTCGGGACGATAACGGAGAGAGCGAGCGCCTCGTAAAACGGAATGCGTTCTGATTTTCAGCGAAGCGCTGTGGCGTGATGGCGAGGAGAAAGCGGCGAACAACGCCTCCGACAGGGCCATCCCGGTTCGTCGCCGACCGGGACAGCCATTGCGAAGGCGGCGCCAGTCAGTTATGGCACGTCATAACCCAGCGCAGCTTTGCGGATGCGGAACCACTGCTGACGAGACATATTCAGTTTTTCGGCCACCACGGCAGAGCGGACACGCTCGATTTTACCGGAGCCGATAATCGGTAACGGCTGCGACGGCAGACGCAGGATCCACGCATAAACCACCTGCTCGATGCTCTCAGCATTTAGCTCCTGAGCCACTTGCGCCAGCTCATCACGCAGCGGCTGGAAGCTTTCATCATTAAACAACCGCCCGCCGCCGAGGCAGGACCAGGCCATCGGCCGGATACGCAGCTGCTGCAGCTGATCCAGCGTACCATCCAGCAGCAGCGGCTGGTGTACCGGAGAGATTTCAACCTGGTTGGTGGCCAGAGTAAACGGCAGACGCGATTGCAGCAGCGTAAACTGCGCCGGCGTAAAGTTGGAGACGCCAAAGTGGCGAACTTTACCGCTGTGATGCAGTGCGAGGAAGGCTTCCGCCACCTCATCCGCATCCATTAACGGATCCGGGCGGTGAATCAGCAGCAAATCAAGATGGTCGGTCGCCAGATTGCGCAAGGACTGCTCGGCACTTAAGACGATATGATCGCGGTCGGTGATGTAGTGGCCGATGGTATTTTCGGCGCGGGCTTTAGTGGCAATCCCACACTTGCTGACGATTTCCATGCGACCGCGCAGATGCGGAGCCTGCTTCAGCGCTTCGCCAAAAGCCGCTTCGCACTGATAATCGCCGTAAATATCCGCGTGATCGACGGTAGTCACGCCCAGATCCAGGTGCTGCTCAATAAAGCTGACCCGCTCGTTCACGGACATATTCCAGTCCATCAAACGCCAGTAGCCCATAACAAAACGCGAGAATTCCGGCCCCTGCGGGGCCATAGCAATACGCTGAACCATAACAACGTCCTCAACAAAAAAGTGTGTTGAGTATACGCAATTTTGCCATTAAAACAGTGAAGGCTGCTGTGGTTCTTCCTCGGCCTGCGGTTTATTCGCGCGTAATTTGCGCAACAGACGCTGACGGCACAGGCGCAGCACGTCCTGCTTCTGGGCATCACTCATTGTTTGCCAGTGAAAACGCTCTTCACGACTACGAAAGCAACCGCGACAAAATCCACGTTCGTCCGACTGACAAATTCCCCGGCATGGACTCTGTACCGGGAAAAACTCCAGCTGCTCTGCCACTCCACGCCTCCGGCGACTCTTCTGTGTCTTTTATTGAAGACGTTTCAACTCTGCTTCGCAACTTTTGTTGTTCAGCCTCTGCCCCGGGCGACATTTTTTCGCTTGCATTAGACCAATCGGTCTATTACAGTGAGCGCCATGAACAAACATTGTGAATACGATACTCGCGAACATATTCTGGTGACCGGCGAACAGCTGTGCATGCACCGCGGTTTTACCGGAATGGGCCTGAGCGAACTGCTGAAAATAGCGGAAGTGCCGAAAGGTTCTTTCTACCACTATTTTCGCTCTAAGGAAGCTTACGGCGTCGCGCTGCTTGAACATCACTATGCTGGCTATATCCGCCGCCTGGTTGACCATTTTGCTCACGGCGAAGGGAACTATCGCGACCGTCTGCTGGCTTATTACCAGCATACTCTGACGCAGTTTTGCCAGCAGGGTATTATCAGCGGTTGCCTGACGGTGAAACTCTCCGCTGAAGTGTGTGATTTGTCTGAATCCATGCGTGAAGAGATGAACAAAGGCGCCAGCCAGATTATTACGTTGCTGGGCGAAGCGCTGGAAAAGGGTCGCCAGGAAGGGAGCCTGACATTTAACGGCGATGCTTTTACCCTCTCCCAGGTGCTTTACTCCCTGTGGCTGGGGGCCAATTTGCAGGCCAAGATTACCCGCAGTGCAATGCCGCTGGAAAGCGCCCTTGCCCATGCCAGACAGATTATTGCAGCGCCTGACGTTTAACAGGCGTTTTTATTTAACGAATTACAAGACGACCGGTCTACTCAGGAGTCATTATGTCCGAATCAAAACTGTTTTCTCCACTGAAAGTCGGTGCAATAACTGTACCTAACCGTGTATTTATGGCTCCGCTGACGCGTCTGCGCAGTATCGAACCAGGCGATATCCCGACGCCGTTAATGGCCGAGTACTATCGTCAACGTGCCAGCTCCGGACTGATCATCTCCGAAGCCACGCAGATTTCCGCCCAGGCAAAAGGCTACGCCGGCGCTCCGGGCCTGCACAGCCCGGAACAGATCGCGGCATGGCAGAAAATTACCGCCGGCGTTCACGCTGAACATGGCCGTATCGCCGTGCAGCTGTGGCACACCGGTCGTATTTCCCACAACTCCCTGCAGCCCGGCGGCGAAGCGCCGGTTGCGCCTTCTGCTATCAGTGCGGGCACCCGTACCTCCCTGCGCGATGAACATGGCCACGCCATTCGCGTCGACACCTCCATGCCGCGTGCGCTGGAGCTCGATGAGATCCCGGGGATCGTCGATGATTTCCGCCAGGCGGTCGGCAATGCCCGCGATGCCGGTTTTGACCTTGTAGAGCTGCACTCTGCGCATGGCTACCTGCTGCATCAGTTCCTGTCCCCTTCTTCTAACCACCGTACCGATCAATACGGCGGCAGCGTTGAAAACCGTGCGCGCCTGGTGCTGGAAGTGGTGGATGCCGTCAGCAAAGAGTGGAGCGCCGATCGCATCGGGATCCGCGTGTCGCCAATCGGCAGTTTCCAGAATGTCGATAATGGCCCGAACGAAGAAGCCGATGCGCTGTATCTGATTGAAGAGCTGGCAAAACGCGGCATTGCCTATCTGCACATGTCCGAGCCGGACTGGGCCGGCGGCCAGCCGTACAGCGACGCATTCCGCCAAAAAGTGCGCGATCGCTTCCCGGGCGCGATTATCGGCGCCGGTGCCTACACGGTAGAAAAAGCCAACGATCTGATCGGCAAAGGCTTAATTGATGCGGTGGCCTTCGGTCGTGACTATATCGCCAATCCCGATCTGGTCGCTCGTCTGCAGCACAAGGCCGCGCTGAACCCGCAGCGCCCTGAAAGCTTCTACGGCGGCGGCGCGGAAGGCTACACCGATTACCCGACGTTGTAATCCCGCCGGGTATCGCGACGGTTAGCCGCTATCGTATTCTGTGGTAACTGACTGCACATCCAGGACGCACTCATCTCGCCCGCGGATGCGACAAGAAAGATCGGCGTAAGGGCCGCCTGAAATGGCGGCCTTTTTACGATATAGTGCTCAGGGGTATGAAACGCCTTGTCCGTTTTGTTACGCTATTCAGACAATTGCACATACGGTCTCTGCTAAGAGGCTGTAAACAAGGAGTATAAAAACTATGCGCTTACTTCACACTATGCTGCGCGTTGGCGACCTGCAACGTTCTATCGAGTTTTACACCAACGTACTGGGCATGAAGCTGCTGCGTACCAGCGAAAATACCGAATACAAATACTCGCTGGCCTTCGTCGGCTACGGCGAGGAAAGCGATACGGCGGTTATCGAGCTGACTTACAACTGGGGCGTTGACCAATACGACCTCGGCAGCGCTTACGGTCATATCGCGCTGAGCGTGGATAACGCCGCCGAAGCCTGCGAGCGTATTCGCCAGAACGGCGGCAACGTCACCCGCGAAGCGGGTCCGGTGAAAGGCGGCACCACGGTTATCGCTTTCGTTGAAGATCCGGACGGTTACAAAATCGAACTGATTGAAGAGAAGGACGCCGGCAAAGGCCTTGGCAACTAACCTGCTTCGGGCGCTCATCGGCGCCCGCTGTTTTTCCCCTTCCTGCTGCAAGGCGCGGCAAAATTTGCCATAATGCGCGCTACTTTTTTCCAGTTAAGAGAATCAGATGTCCGAGAACGTTCAACTTAATGGTCTGTGCGACCGTTTTCGTGGTTTCTACCCCGTGGTGATTGATGTAGAAACCGCCGGGTTTAATGCTAAAACCGACGCCCTGCTTGAGATCGCCGCCATTACGTTGAAAATGGATGAGCAAGGCTGGTTAATGCCGGACGAGACATTGCATTTTCATGTTGAACCTTTCGAAGGCGCCAATCTGCAGCCTGAAGCGCTGGCCTTTAACGGCATCAATCCGAACGATCCTGAGCGCGGCGCGGTGAGCGAATACGACGCCCTACACGCCATTTTTAAAATGGTCCGCAAGGGAATTAAGGATAACGATTGTAATCGTGCCATCATGGTGGCGCACAACGCGACGTTCGATCTCACCTTTACGATGGCCGCCGCCGAACGCGCCGGACTCAAACGTAATCCGTTTCATCCGTTCGTGACGTTTGATACCGCGGCGCTGAGTGGACTGGCGCTCGGCCAGACGGTGCTGTCCAAAGCCTGCCTGGCCGCCGGAATGGCGTTTGATGGCAGCAAGGCGCACTCTGCGCTGTATGATACCGAGCAGACGGCGCAGCTGTTTTGCGAAATCGTCAACCGCTGGAAACGTCTTGGCGGCTGGCCATTACCGCTTGCCGGACAAGAGTAAGAGACAAAAAAAAGCGACTTCGCAGGAAGTCGCTTTTTTACTGGCGGCAGACTTATTCAGCTTTCGGCTCGTCGGTCTTGTACTTTGCCGCCGTTTCTTTGATCAGCTGCTGCAGTTCGCCGCGCTGATACATTTCAATCACGATGTCGCAACCGCCAACCAGCTCGCCATCAACCCACAGCTGCGGGAAGGTCGGCCAGTTCGCATATTTCGGCAGTTCCGAGCGGATATCCGGGTTCTGCAGGATGTCAACGTAGGCAAAACGCTCGCCGCATGCAGACAGCGCCTGCACAGCCTGAGCGGAAAAACCGCAGCTTGGCAGTTTCGGAGACCCTTTCATGTACAGCAGGATCGGGTTTTCAGCGATTTGACGTTGGATTTTTTCTACAGTCGTGCTCATTGTCATGCTTCCTTAACTTCTATACGGCAGTAATTTGTCATTGTAGCGTCCTGAACGCAGGACAGATAATAACATTTTTTTCACTCATTATATTTTATCTTCTGTGGTCAGAAGTTGCCTTAAAAATATCATTTTGGCCGCGTAAAAGCAGTATCGCTGTACATTTCGCGTACAAGGTGGTTAATGTCTGAGATAATTTTTTGCAATTGTTAATCAAACGACACTTTAGATACAAAAGAGTATTAACTTTCCGGGTTTTTATGCTTTAGAATCGTTGGGTTTTGTCATTCACCGTCAGGTATGGGTACATATCTGTCATTAATCAGGGGATTGCTCAGTGGCGCGGCTAAACAAAATCGCGATTTCGCTCTGTGCATTACTGTTTACATCTATCTCATTTACACCACTGGCGCATGCTTCAGGGCATACGCACACCTCCGCCACGCCAAAAGCGCATGCGGCGAAAGGCACTACAGAACGTAAGAAAAAAGCCAGCAGTCAGAAAACGAAGTCCACAACCAAAACCACCAGCAAGAAAGCCTCAACGGCCACCCGCACCCGACACCCCACTCGCACCACCGCATCCAGCCAGACGGCATTGAACCGTCAGGCCGCCGGCACCAAAAAATGCGTTTTGCGTAAAGGGTATAAAAAGCAGTGTGCGAAATCGATCGCGCCAGCCGCTGAACCGGCCCCGGTCATGGCCAGCGTGCAGAGTAAATGCGTCGTGCGTAAAGGTTACAAAAAACGCTGCAAAACAATCGCGGAAGAACCGCCGCTGACCCTGGCGGATGCGCATAAAGCACGCGTGCAGAGAGCGCAAAGCACCGCTATGTCGAAGTTAATGGATCAGATTGGCAAACCGTATCGCTGGGGCGGAACTTCGCCGCGTACCGGTTTCGACTGCAGTGGGCTGGTCTACTACGCCTATAAGGATCTGGTAAAAATCCGCATTCCGCGCACCGCCAATGAGATGTATCATCTGCGCGATGCCCGTCCGGTCGATCGCGGCGAGCTGCAGAGCGGCGATCTGGTCTTCTTCCGCACCCGTGGGCGCGGCACCGCCGATCACGTCGGCGTTTACGTTGGCAACGGCAAGTTTATTCAGTCGCCGCGTACCGGCCGCGACATCCAGATCACCTCATTAAGCGAAGATTACTGGATTCGCCACTATGTCGGCGCACGCCGGGTGATGACCCCCAAAACCATTCGCTGAGCCTGACCTGCCGCGTCTGCGGCAGGTCAACTCTCCTCACTATAATGTCAGGCTCATCTCATGCCAGGACATGCCGCCATGATCCGAGGCGGAAGGCCGCTCGTAGCGAAAACCAAATCTCTCATACAGGGCCACGTGTCGGTCTTTGCACATCAGGTGAATGGCGCTCTTTTGCGCCTGCGCCATCTGCCGGATAAAGCGCTCCATCAGAGCAGTCGAATACCCTTTTCCCTGGTGTTCAGGATCAACGACGACAGACATAATCACGACATTCGGCGCGCGAGGATCGTGCCCGACCAGCTCCTTGAAGGCTTCATCCGACATCACGACTTCCCACGCACACCCTGAATTAATGAAGCCAATGACCTCTCCTTGCCGTTCCATGCAAAGAAATCCTTCCGGGTACTGCTGGATTCGGGTGGCAATCTTTTCACGAGTGGCCGCTTCATCCCCTTCATATGCGGTCGTTTCAATTTCAAAACAGCGTTCGACGTCGGCCAGAGTCGCCTGGCGATAGACTATGTTAGACAAAACAGACCTCTGCAAAATGGATATTCACTAATCACTTTATATTTCAACGGCAACAGCGATCAACCAGCCCTGTTGAAATGCGATGCCTTGCGCTCCGGCGAAGGCTTAGCCGGGTAAGTTTGTTAAATATACCCTTTATCATTGCAAGGCTTTTAACTCCCTTCTGCAAGTGTTAGCATTCCGATCACAATAAAAACCTGTTGCACTCGCCCCGGCGAGGGACAGTACATGCTGTTCTGGATGGTAAAACATCCTTTGAATGTGAGCTAGAAAACAAGAAGTTATAAGGAGAGTAACAATGTCGTTTGAATTACCTGCATTACCGTATGCAAAAGACGCCCTGGCGCCGCACATTTCCGCAGAAACCCTGGAATACCACTACGGCAAACATCACCAGGCCTATGTCACCAACCTCAACAACCTGATCAAAGGCACCGCGTTTGAAGGTCAATCTTTAGAAGCGATCGTCCGCGCTTCTGAAGGCGGCATCTTTAACAATGCGGCCCAGGTCTGGAACCATACTTTCTACTGGAACTGCCTCGCGCCGAATGCGGGCGGCGAGCCGGAAGGTGAGCTGGCAGCCGCCATCAATCAATCCTTCGGCAGCTTCGCAGAGTTCAAAGCGAAGTTTACCGACGCGGCAGCGAAGAACTTTGGCGCAGGCTGGACATGGCTGGTTAAAAATAGCGATGGCAGCCTGAGCATTGTCTCCACCAGCAACGCTGGCACGCCGCTGACCGGCGACGCCAAACCGCTGCTGACCGTGGATGTCTGGGAACATGCCTATTACATCGACTACCGCAACGCCCGTCCTGACTATCTGGCGCACTTCTGGGCGCTGGTAAACTGGAAGTTTGTGGCAGCCAATCTGGCGGCCTAAAACGCTAACGCAGAAGGGGCAACCCTTCTGCGAATATACCGACTGTCAGACCAACGCCTCTTCTGGCTGCGAACGCCCGCCGAACAGCACCAGCAGCAGCGCCACACCGGCAATGATCGCCCCCATCACCGGCACAAAGGCATAACCCAGTCCGCCAGAAATCACCGCGCCACCGGCTGCCGCACCCAGCGCATTGCCGAGGTTAAACGCTCCGATATTGACCGACGAAGAGAGCCCCGGTGCTTCATGAGCCACTCGCATCACCCGCATTTGCAGCGGTGGAACCACGGCGAAGGTCGCCGCCCCCCAGACCACCATACTGATTGCGGCTCCCAGCTGCGTCTGCGCCAGCAGCGGAATCGCCAGCATGATAACCATCAGCAACAGCAGAAAACCCTTCAGCGTCCCGGAGACGGAACGGTCGGCGAATTTACCGCCGAGGTAGTTACCCAGTGAAAAGCCGACGCCAATCAACACCAGCATGGCGGTGACGAACAGCGGTGAGGCGTGCGTAATGGTGTGCAGCACCGGTGAAATATAGGTATAGAGGGTAAACATCGCGCCGGCCCCCAGCACGGTGGTCAGCAATGCGGAGAGCACCTGCGGACGAACCAGCACCGAGAGCTCCTGTTTTACGTTCGGACGCTCGCCAGCGCTGCCTTTGGGCAACGAAAACCACAGGCTGACCATCGCCACCAGCCCCAGACCTGCCGTCGCGAGGAACGACATCCGCCAGCCGATGGTCTCGCCAAGCCATGTCGCCGCCGGAACGCCGCCAATATTAGCGATAGTCAAGCCCATGAACATGGTCGCCACCGCGCTGGCCTGTTTGTGTTTCGGCACCACGCTCGCCGCCACCACCGACCCGAGGCCAAAGAAAGCGCCGTGGTTAAGACTGGTGATAATGCGCGAAATCAGCAGCGTGGTGTAATCCGGCGCCATTGAGGAGAGAATGTTCCCCAGCGTAAAGATCGCCATCAGAAAAATCAGCGCATTTCTGCGCGCGCGATGAGAGAGCAGCAAAGTCATCAGCGGCGCACCGACCATCACGCCGATCGCATACGCGCTGATCAGCATTCCCGCCGCCGGAATTGACACGTCGACACCTTTGGCAATCACCGGCAGCAGCCCCATCGGGGAAAACTCCGTGGTGCCAATACCAAACGCGCCTATCGCCAGCGCTAACAAGGGAAAGTTGATTTTCATTCAATGACTCCAGCAGACCGTCATCGGCGACGGTATCTCATCAGAAGTCAAAAGCATGACATCAATCACAAAAAAACAAAAGTAAACGAAATGGCAAAAGATTTTTGCGAAATTGATAATAATGGCGGGACGTCGGGGGAAAGAGCTCTCTCCCCCGGATAAATCAGTGCAGCACCGCGGTCAGGCCGGCGGCCACGATCAGACCCAGGACAATAATCGTTGTCGTCAGCGAAAACTTTAAATCTGTATCCATCAATTTTTCCCCCAGTTATCCCCACATGAAAAGTGAGCTTGCTCATTTTTGCACAATATAGCGCAAAAATCTTCCATGTTTTAGGGTGATGCACATTTTTGCTCTTCCCCTTTGCCGCAAGATCGGACAAAATCCCACGCTAATTTGAAAGCGTATCGGCCATTGACCCCTTCCTGTCGTTCTGTGTCGTTTTCCCGACGTGATGCAATGTTGAAAATTGTATTCAGGGTGTGTATAGGCAAACGTTTACGTATCGATAATCAGACGATCAGGTCAAGGTCTGGAGTGAGAAGTAATGGCAACAATTAAAGATGTAGCGAAGCGCGCAAACGTTTCCACTACAACAGTGTCACATGTAATTAACAAAACCCGTTTCGTGGCGGAAGAAACCCGCAACGCCGTGTGGGCGGCGATCAAAGAGCTGCACTATTCCCCCAGTGCCGTTGCTCGCAGCCTGAAGGTTAATCACACCAAATCGATTGGCCTGCTGGCCACCAGCAGCGAAGCGGCCTATTTCGCTGAGATTATTGAAGCCGTAGAAAAGAGCTGTTTCCAGAAAGGCTATACCCTGATTCTGGGCAATGCGTGGAACGATCTCGAAAAGCAGCAGGCCTATCTGTCGATGATGGCGCAAAAGCG
The DNA here is from genome assembly GCF_002108615.1 of Klebsiella sp. YJ. NCBI lineage: Bacteria > Pseudomonadati > Pseudomonadota > Gammaproteobacteria > Enterobacterales > Enterobacteriaceae > Klebsiella > Klebsiella sp. YJ. The sequence continues at coordinate 45,180 of NZ_MTEG01000030.1, read as the reverse complement.
CGTCGACGGCCTGCTGGTTATGTGTTCTGAATATCCGGAATCGGTGCTCAGCATGCTGGAAGAGTACCGCCATATTCCGATGGTGGTAATGGACTGGGGTGAATCCAAAGCCGACTTTACCGATTCGGTCATCGATAACGCCTTTGAGGGCGGTTATATGGCCGGTCGCTATCTGGTGGAACGCGGCCATCGTGAAATCGGCGTGATCCCGGGTCCGCTGGAGCGTAACACCGGCGCCGGGCGCCTGGCGGGCTTTATGAAAGCCATGGAAGAAGCGCAGATCGCCGTTCCGGAAAGCTGGATTGTGCAGGGAGACTTCGAGCCTGAATCCGGCTACCGCGCAATGCAGCAGATCCTCAGCCAGCAGCATCGCCCGACGGCGGTCTTCTGCGGCGGCGACATCATGGCGATGGGCGCAATCTGCGCTGCGGATGAGATGGGGCTGCGCGTGCCGCAGGACATTTCGCTGATCGGGTATGATAACGTGCGTAACGCCCGCTATTTCAGCCCGGCGCTGACCACCATCCACCAGCCGAAAGATTCGCTGGGGGAAGCGGCCTTCAATATGCTGATGGATCGTATCGTCAACAAGCGCGAAGAGTCACAGTCGATCGAGGTTCACCCGCGGCTGGTAGAGCGCCGCTCCGTCGTAGACGGCCCGTTCGTCGACTACCGTCGCTAATCGCCCGTGCGGCGCCGGTTACTCCGGCGCCCGCAGCCACTCCCGGTTTAACGTTTCACTGTCCCCCAGATAATCCAGTAGCCACGACAGCGCCGGTGACGTGTCGCTCTGCTGCCAGGTCAGGCAGCACGCGGCGTCCGGGAACGGGTTTTCCAGCGCCAGCGCGGTCCATTCACCGCGGTCAATCCACGGGCGAGCAAAATGGCTCGGCACCATCCCTACGCACAATCCCGCCGAGAGGCAGGTGGCCGAGGATTCCCAGTCCGGCACCACCACCCTTTTCTGGTTGTCCAGTAGCCAGGTCGTGCGTTTTGGTAGCGAGCGGGAGGTGTCCTCCCTGACCAGCGACGGCCAGTTGCGCAACACATCATCGCTGAGCGGCCCGCTCATCTGCGCCAGAGGATGATGGCTCGCCACCACGCAATGCCAGCTCAACATCCCCATATCGCGAAAGGCGTAGCGTCCCCCCACCGGAATCGAACGGGTTGCCCCGATAGCCAGCTCCACGCGTCCGTCGGCCAGCGCGTCCCAGACACCGTTGAAGACCTCCTGAAAAACAATCAGCTCGACATCGGGAAAGTGACGATAAAAATCAACAATCATCTGGCGCATACGGGCCGGTTTAACAATGTCATCCACGGCTATCGACAGCTGACCACGCCAGCCGTTGGCTATCTGCTGACACTGCTGGCGGGTGATCTGCATTTTTTTGATAACAGATCGTCCTTCCTGTAAAAACCAGAGCCCGGCGGGGGTCAATTCGACATCGCGATGGCGGCGTTCAAAAAGCGGTACCGCCAGCCACTCCTCCAGTTGACGTACGGTATAACTGACCGCCGAAGGTACGCGGTGCAGCTCCTGCGCCGCGGCGCTAAAGCTGCCGTTGCGGGCGACAGCATCAACAACTTCGAGTGAGTATTCGGACCACATATTCTGCCTGCAAAAATTTTGAACGCATGTAGCAAATATTAGCGTTTCACAAGCCAGAATGCACTCCCTACACTCTGCGGCATCATACCTGCATCTATAAGAGAATGTTATGCAACAACCCGGGAAAGGATTTTTAGTGTGGCTGGCGGGACTCAGCGTGCTGGGTTTCCTCGCCACCGACATGTATCTGCCGGCCTTTTCGGCCATCCAGCAAGATCTCAATACTTCTGCAGCGTCGGTCAGCGCCAGTCTGAGCCTGTTCCTCGCCGGCTTCGCCATCGGGCAGCTGTTCTGGGGCCCGCTCTCGGACCGCTACGGACGTAAACCGATTCTGCTAACCGGGCTGGCGATCTTCGCTATCAGCTGTCTGGGAATGCTGTGGGTGCGTGACGCCACTCTGATGCTGGTGCTGCGCTTTATCCAGGCGATCGGCGTCTGCGCGGCGGCGGTGACCTGGCAGGCGATGGTCACCGATTATTATCCAGCTCAGCGCACTAACCGTATTTTCGCCACCATTATGCCGCTGGTGGGTTTATCGCCGGCTCTGGCGCCGTTGCTCGGCAGCTGGCTGCTTGCCCATCTGGAATGGCAGGCCATTTTTGCCACCCTTTTTGCCATCGCCCTGCTGCTGATGGTGCCCGCCCTGCGCCTGAAACCGGTCGTCAGGCCGCAGGGTGACGTCCGCGAGAAGCTGACCTTTCTGACGCTGCTGCGCTCGCGCGAATACAGCGGCAACGTGCTGATTTACGCCGCCTGCTCCGCCAGCTTTTTTGCCTGGTTAACCGGGTCGCCGTTTATTCTCCATGAGATGGGCTACAGCCCGACCGCTATCGGTCTTAGCTATGTTCCGCAGACAATCGCCTTTTTAATCGGTGGCTATGGATGCCGCGCGGCGCTGCAGAAATGGCAAGGCCAACAGCTGCTGCCCTGGCTGCTGGTGATTTTCGCCGTCAGCGTGGCTGCCACCTGGATGGTTGGTCTGGTTGAGGATGTCTCAATTATTGCGGTGATGATTCCCTTCTGCGTGATGGCCATTGTCAATGGCGGGATCTACCCGATTGTTGTCGCCCAGGCGCTGAAGCCGTTCCCGCAGGCGACCGGTCGTGCCGCCGCGCTGCAGAACACGCTGCAGCTTGGTCTGTGCTTCCTGACCAGTCTGCTGGTTTCCGCGCTGATTGCCACGCCGCTGCTCACTACCACCAGCGTGATGCTGGTCTCTATCGTGCTGGCCGGGCTGGGTTATTTTATGCAGCGTCACAGCGTTTGCCTGACTACCGAATCGTCTCATGCATAAACGCGTTTCAGTGATGTTAAGGCTCAGTAATTAGCCTGCTAATATATTTTTATTGAAAGCCTGATTTCAGCGGCCTATACTGAACCGGCTTCACATAAATAAAATATTTTTTAAGATTAACGGGAGCAGGATGCATCCCGTTTCACCATGGAAGGCCTTTCGGCAAGGGTTATCGCCCTTCCTCTGTTCTACGTCGGATAGCAGCTTCACGGATATTCCGTGAGATTTCTCACAAAGCCAAAAAAGCGTCTACGCTGTTTTAAGGTTCTGATCACTTGGGCGTGATGGAGAAGCTATGAGTTCATCGTGTATAGAAGAAGTAAGCGTACCAAACGACGACTGGTACCGAATTGCAACCGAATTGCTCGGTCGCGCGGGCATTGAGGTTAATGGCACCGCCCCCTCCGATCTGCGGATTAACAATCCGCTCTTCTTTAAACGTGTTTTACAGGAAGGGTCGCTGGGGTTAGGTGAGAGTTATATGGACGGCTGGTGGGATTGCGAACGGCTGGATATATTCTTCCATAAAGTACTCCGTGCCGGGCTGGAAAATCAGCTTCCTCACCATCTGAAAGATACGCTTCGCATCGCGGGCGCACGCCTGTTCAATCTACAAAGTAAAAAGCGTTCCTGGATTGTCGGCAAAGAACATTACGACCTGGGCAACGATCTTTTCAGCCGGATGCTCGACCCCTATATGCAATATTCCTGCGCGTACTGGAAAGAGGCGCAATCGCTGGAAGAGGCGCAGGTGGCAAAATTAGATCTTATTTGCCGCAAACTGCAGCTGGAACCGGGGATGCGGGTGCTGGATATTGGCTGCGGCTGGGGTGGTCTGGCTTACTATATGGCCAAAAATTATCACGTTAGCGTAGTCGGCGTGACCATTTCCGCCGAGCAGCAAAAAATGGCCCAACAGAGATGCGAAGGGTTAGACGTTACCATTTTGCTGCAGGACTATCGTGACCTGCATGACCAGTTTGATCGCATTGTTTCCGTCGGGATGTTTGAACACGTGGGACCTAAAAATTACGCCACCTATTTTGAAGTGGTGGATCGTAATTTAAAACCTGACGGTCGTTTTTTATTACACACCATTGGCTCCAAAAAAACGGACCACAGCGTCGATCCGTGGATCAATAAATATATTTTCCCCAACGGTTGTCTGCCTTCGGTTCGTCATATCGCGCAAGCCAGCGAATCCCATTTCGTGATGGAAGACTGGCACAATATCGGCGCCGATTACGATACGACGCTGATGGCCTGGTACGAACGTTTCCTGGCCAGCTGGCCCGATATCGCCGATAACTATTCGGAACGTTTTAAACGTATGTTTAGTTATTATCTGAACGCCTGCGCGGGGGCTTTTCGCGCGCGCGATATTCAGCTCTGGCAGGTGGTCTTTTCTCGCGGTGTGGAAAACGGCCTTCGCGTGGCCCGCTAAAAATATCCCCCGTTAACACGGGGGATATTTTTTTCTTCCCTTCTTCATCCGGCAGCAGCGGCCGATCATTCATCGCTCAGCTGTTGTGCCGCTTCTTTCGCTGCCAGCACGCGTTCCACGGTATCGACTACCGCCTGCGTTTGCGGGTCGATCTCGATATTCACCCGATCGCCGAGTTTTTTAATGCCAAGCGTGGTGCGCTGCAGCGTTTCCGGGATCAAATGTACGCAAAAACGCGTCGGGGTCACTTCACCGACCGTCAGACTGATGCCGTCAACGCCGATAAATCCTTTATAGAGGATATATTTCATCAGCGTCGGGTCCTGAACCTTAAACCAGATCTGGCGATTATTTTCCGAGGTCAGGATCTTGACGATTTCCGCCGTGGTCATAATGTGGCCGGACATCAGATGGCCGCCGATCTCATCGCTGAATTTTGCCGCTCGTTCCACGTTCACCACATCCCCCACCTCTACAGCGCCAAGGTTGGTAATACGCAGCGTCTCTTTCATCAGGTCAAAACTGATGCGCGGACCGTCAATTTCGGTGACTGTCAGGCAGCAACCATTGTGCGCCACCGATGCCCCGGTCTCGATGCCGGCAAGCATATGCTCAGGCAGCTCCACCACATGGGTGCGAAAATTGGGTTTTTCATCGATGGACACCACTTTAGCGGTCCCCTGCACAATGCCTGTAAACATGCTTTACTCCTGTAGACTTTCGTGACGGTATCATTACCGTTATACCTGTCGGGAACAATACCAGTTGGCAAAACAGGTTGCCAGCGCGCATCGTGCCCTACCATTTTTTCACTGGCTTAATGGCGCATCCTCGCTACAATAGACTGGAAAATCCCTCTGCTCTTTCTTCTTGCTGCCATTTACGGCGGCTTTTTTAGTCTCAAAATAACAACAATATAAAGGTGTTCACGTGCAGAAGTATTTTATTGAAGCGCGTCAGTTATTAGCACTGGCCATTCCTGTGATCCTGGCACAGGTCGCCCAGACCTCCATGGGCTTTGTCGATACCGTGATGGCGGGTGGCTATAGCGCCACCGATATGGCAGCCGTCGCGATTGGGACCTCTATCTGGCTCCCGGCAATTCTCTTTGGCCACGGTCTGCTGCTGGCGCTGACGCCGGTTATCGCACAGCTAAATGGCTCCGGTCGCCGCGACCGCATTGCTCATCAGATTCGTCAGGGGTTCTGGCTGGCGGGATTCGTTTCGCTGCTGGTCATGGTCGTGCTGTGGAACGCCGGGTACATCATCAGCTCGATGCACAATATTGACCCGGCCCTCGCCGAAAAAGCGGTAGGCTACCTGCGCGCGCTGCTGTGGGGCGCCCCCGGCTATCTCTTCTTCCAGGTCGCACGTAACCAGTGTGAAGGCCTTGCGAAAACCAAACCGGGGATGGTAATGGGATTTATCGGCCTGCTGGTCAATATTCCCGTTAACTATATCTTTATCTACGGCCACTTTGGCATGCCTGAACTGGGCGGCATCGGCTGCGGCGTGGCGACGGCATCCGTTTACTGGGTGATGTTCTTCTGTATGATCTCCTGGGTACGTCGCGCCCGCTCTATGCGCGATATCCGTAGCGATGAAGGCTTCAGCGGACCGGACTTCAGCGTGCTTAAACGTCTGGTGCAGCTTGGGCTGCCAATTGCGCTGGCGCTGTTTTTTGAAGTCACTCTGTTTGCGGTCGTTGCGCTGCTGGTTTCTCCACTGGGGATTGTGGACGTCGCGGGCCATCAGATAGCCCTGAACTTCAGTTCGCTGATGTTCGTTTTACCCCTCTCGCTGGCGGCAGCGGTCACCATCCGCGTCGGCTTCCGTCTTGGGCAGGGTTCCACCCTCGATGCGCAGGTTTCTGCCAGAACCGGGGTTGGCGTTGGCGTCTGCATGGCGGTGATCACGGCGATTTTCACCATCCTGATGCGTAAGCAAATTGCCCTGCTGTATAACGACAATCCAGAAGTGGTCCTGCTGGCTTCCCAACTGATGCTGCTGGCCGCGATATATCAGATCTCCGACTCCGTACAGGTGATTGGTAGCGGGATTCTGCGCGGATATAAAGATACGCGTTCGATCTTCTTTATTACGTTTACCGCGTACTGGGTGCTGGGACTGCCGAGCGGCTACCTGCTGGCCTTAACCGATACGCTTGTTCCGCGTATGGGGCCCGCCGGTTTCTGGTGCGGATTTATTATCGGGCTCACCTCGGCAGCAGTGATGATGATGCTGCGGATGCGTTTCCTGCAGCGTCAACCGTCCAGCGTGATTTTGCAACGCGCGGCGCGCTAACGCACAGCGGCACCTGTTCCCAGGGTGCCGCTCCTCACCGTCGTAGGGATTCAGCGCGGGCCCAGCGCGGTTCTTAAGGCGTCAACAAAACATTTAATTTTCGTCGTCCGCCGACGTCCAGCCGGCACCAGAATATGCATGGGCCGCGCCGGTCCTGAGAATCCGGCTAATACCTGCACCAGGCTCCCCCGCTCCACTTCGGTTTTCAACACATCTTCCGGCCCGAGGGTAATACCGTGCCCGGCAATGGCCGCATTCATCAGCGCCTTCCAGTCATTCGCGCGGAACCGCCCGGTGGGTTTGATCTCGAACATGGCCCCCTGTTTCTCAAATTGCCACCGGCAGGCGCTGCCCGCCGACCAGTGTCCATACACCAGGCACGCGTGATGTTGAAGATCGGTCGGCGTCTGCGGTTCGCCGTGGCGCAAAATATAGTCAGGTGACGCGCAGGCAATCAGCCGGTATGGCAGCAGAGGCCATGCAACCATCGAGCTGTCGGCCAGCTCACCGATGCGCACGATCACCTCAAACTCCTCTTCTATCGGGTCGACAATGCGGTCGCTCAACGTCAGTTCAACCTGAACGTCAGGGTAGCGGGCAAGATAGTCGGTAATAAAGGCTGCGAGCGCATGCGAACCAAAAGTGACCGGCGCATTCACCCGGATGATGCCTGAAGGTGTCGCTTTCATCTCCTGCGCCACCGCGTCCGCCTCCGCGATCTCAGCCAGTACCACCCGGCAGCGTTCATAATAGCTACGCCCGATATCGGTGAGCGTCTGTCGGCGCGTGGTGCGGGCGATTAATGAAGTGCCCAGGTGCGCCTCAAGCGCTGCCACGTGTCGGGCGACCATCTGCGGCGAGAGTCGCAGCTGTCCGGCAGCGGCGGCAAACGACCCCGTTTCAGCCGCCTTCACGAAAACCCTGATACTGGTGAGCTGGTCCATGATTCACTCATTTGAGTTGTTTATCATTCCACTATCTTACGATTTATCTTCTGCAGAGATGGAATTAAATTTATCGACACTATCAGATCATTGGTAAGGAGTTGAAAATGAAGATTGGCATTATTGGCGCCGGATTCGTTGGCCGGTCTATCGCGAAGCTGGCGCTTGCCGCCGGTCACGATGTCATGTTGAGTAACTCGCGGGGGCCCCAGACTCTTTTCAGCCTGGGTCCGATGATTGGCTGTCAGGTCGGTAGCGCAGAGGACGCTGCCGAATTTGGCGAGGTGGTGGTCATTGCCGTGCCGCTCAGCGCTATCCATTCGCTGCCGGTTGCCGGCATTAAGGATAAACATGTCATTGATGCAGTGAATTACTATCCCGAGCGTGATGGCCCGATCGAGGCGCTGGAGTCAGGAGAGACCACGACCAGCGAATTGCTCGCCCAGATCCTGCCTGCCGCTACCGTCACTAAAGCGTTTAACGCTATTCCCATGACCCAACTGGAAAGCGATGGACTGCCCGCGGGGGCGGAAAATCGTCGGGCGCTGCCGTTAGCAGGCGATAGTGAAAAAGGAAAAGCGATCGCCGCCGCGCTGTACGAGGCGTTTGGCTTTGACACCGTCGACGCCGGACCACTGTCCGAAGGATGGCGTTTTGAACGCGGCCAGCCCGCCTATTGCGTACGAATGACCCGCCCGACGCTGCTCACGACCTTGTCCCATACACCGCATCGCTAACCGCCCCCCTCCGCCGACGCTGACTCCGTTGGCGGAGCATCCTGCTTTTCGCCCGCCCTGCGCGTTGTACATTCCGTTACTCGCCGATACCAAACACTCACTGAAGCCTGAGAAAGAAAAACTTATAGTAATTTCAACAGCCCCGCAGTGGGGTTAACTGAAGAAACAATTTCGAGGATATCAGAATGAAAAAAGTATTAGCTCTGGTCGTTGCCGCTGCTATGGGTCTGTCTTCTGCTGCTTTCGCTGCTGATGCAGTAAGCACTACTCAGGCTCCGGCTGCTGCAACTCACAGCACCACTGCCAAGACCACCCATCATAAAAAACACCACAAAGCCGCTGCCAAACCAGCCGCTGAACAGAAAGCTCAGGCCGCGAAAAAACACCACAAAGCTGCCGCTAAACCAGCCGCTGAGCAGAAAGCCCAGGCCGCAAAAAAACACCACAAAGCTGCTGCCAAACCAGCCGCTGAGCAGAAAGCCCAGGCAGCGAAAAAGCACCACAAAGCCGCGGCTAAACCGGTAGCGCAGAAAGCTCAGGCAGCAAAAAAACACCACAAAACCACTAAACATCAGGCCGCTAAACCGGCTGCACAACCGGCTGCTTAATTCTTCCGCTAAGTTGAGTTAATCATAAACCGGCGCTGCTTCAGCGCCGGTTTTATTTCAGGAAGCCACTATGCTGCAACGCTATCGTTTTGAGCTTATTCTGATCCTGTTAGTCCTCTGCGCGCTTTTTACCCTCCGCCTTATTTTCAGGTAATCACACCTTTCCGGCACCAGCGTCTGCGACGCCTCTTGCACCGTTCGTCTGACAAATCACTCATTCTCTCTTCCGGCAACTTCGCCACGCCTCACTTCGCGCCGCGTCAGGAACGACGCCGCAGCGAGACAAAGGCAGCTGGATAAGAAATATCCTTTAGCATCAGTAAAATATGAACAATATGCGTAAAACTTCCGCAATCGCGTGAGATCTGAAAGAAAAGTGACGTTTGCCTCTTGCCACAACCCCATCCGATCGCTAATATGCGTCCCCGTTGTCACCACAACATTGCGTTCATAGCTCAGTTGGTTAGAGCACCACCTTGACATGGTGGGGGTCGTTGGTTCGAGTCCAATTGAACGCACCATAATGCGTTTATAGCTCAGTTGGTTAGAGCACCACCTTGACATGGTGGGGGTCGTTGGTTCGAGTCCAATTAAACGCACCATAATGCGTCCGTAGCTCAGTTGGTTAGAGCACCACCTTGACATGGTGGGGGTCGGTGGTTCGAGTCCACTCGGACGCACCATTCTTTATTCCGCAGACATCAGCAACAGTCTGTAGGTTATCGAACGGTGTGTGAATTTCGCACATTTCTCCCGGTATAATACCCGTTCTTCCCTTTGCGCTTATCCATGCGGTTCCTGTAACAGGAATTAACGCCAGCTTGCCACGCAGCATCAAACAGTCCCGCACACGCGTTTTTAGCTGCAGAGCTATTGCAACGAGATGAAGGGCCGGCTTTTATCGGGTCTCTTCCGTTGACTCATGCGGCAAACCAGGGCGCAAGCGGGTCGGGATAGTGACGCCATTCGCCCGGACCTTCCGCCATTTCTTCGTCCGTAAGCAAAGCGGAAGCCAGCCGGGCGCGCAGCGCTGATTCATCCATATTCATTCCGATAAACACCAGTTCCTGCCGGGCATCGCCCACGCCATCCATCCAGTTTGCCAGGATAAATTTCAGCGACTCATCATCCTCAGGCCAACGTTCTCTGGGGACACTTGCCCACCACCTTCCCCCCAGTTCCTGACGCGCCACGCCACCCGCCTGTGACCAGGCACCGGCAAATTCCGCACGACTGGCCAACCAAAAATACCCTTTCGATCTGACCACACCAGCCAGTTCATGCGCCATCACCTGGCAGAACCGAGCCGGATGGAAAGGCCGACGGGCGCGAAATACGAAGCTGCTAATCCCATACTCCTCTGTTTCCGGCGTATGTTCGCCGCGCAGTTCCTTCAGCCAGCCCGGTGCCTGTGCGGCATTATCAAAATCAAACAGTCCGGTATTCAGCACCTTATCCAGCGCGACCTGACCAAACCGGGAGACCACCATTTTTGCCCGCGGATTAAGCGAACGCAAAATAGCCATCAGCTTTTCTTGTTGCCCGTCATCGATCAGATCGACTTTGTTCAGGACCAGCACATCGCAGAATTCAATCTGCTCAATGAGCAAATCGACCACGCTGCGCTCATCACCTTCGCCCAGTGATTCCCCGCGTGAGCGGATGCTATCCGCAGAGTCATAATCCCGCAAAAAATTGAAGGCATCCACGACGGTAACCATGGTATCAAGACGCGCCACGGTTGAAAGACTTTGCCCGTCATCGCCGGCGAAGGTAAAGGTTTCAGCAACCGGAAGCGGTTCAGAAATCCCGGTAGACTCGATAACCAGCTGATCAAAGCGCCCTTCTTTCGCCAGGCGATTAACTTCCAGCAGGAGATCTTCCCGCAGAGTGCAGCAGATGCAGCCGTTACTCATTTCAACCAGTTTTTCATCGGTACGTGAAAGTTCAGCGCCCCCTTCCCTGACCAAAGCGGCATCAATATTGACCTCCGACATATCATTGACGATAACCGCAACGCGCCTGCCCTCCCGGTTGTGCAGAATATGGTTGAGCAGGGTCGTTTTCCCGGCCCCCAGAAAACCGGACAGAACGGTCACCGGTAGGCGCTTGTCGCCCTGTGTTGCTACGCTGGTTCCGGACATTGTCTTTTATCTCCTCGTACTTCATTTGTCATTGGTACACTGGTTTCGGCCTGCTAAGCATGGCCACAGTATTTAATTGTTATGTTATAACATAACAATTAAAATGCCAATATCGACCTTTCCGGCCACATGGAGGAGAAATGTGCAGAGGCTATAAGCCATGTTGGCTTAACTGCAGGAGAGGCGCGATGCCATTTATCGCGAGTGTTCCGCTGCGTCACCAGGCAAATTGTTATGGCCCAGCCCGCCAATAAACGGCAGACGGATACGTAGCGGTGTGAAATCCAGGCCGACGTTCAGCCCCAGCATGTTGAGTTCAAATCCCTCTTCAGCCCCCAGCGTTACGCCGGCGATACCCAGCACCGACACCTGTACCCCGCGCCCGGAGGGCGGTAGACCAATGGGATTCAGCAGCGAGCGAAAATCTTTCCCCACCGCGTTGGCGGGCAGATCCAGTTTGAGCGCGGGCACCTCGCGTCCAATATGGGCCAGAAAGGTATTACTGTTAGGGCCTGGCCAGGCGTGATAAGTATCCGGCCACGGATAGGAAGCAATTGCCGCAACAATCTGCGGGATCATAGCCTCGGCCTCCGCTCCCCGGTGCTCTACCAGTAAACGAGGTTTCGCGCCGAACCAGTAGCCATCCGGCGGATTGCTATTATGGCGCACCTTCTCCCCGCCTCCCCAGCTAATCACTTCGTAGCGGTTATATTCCGTTTCCCCGGCTCGTTTATAGATAATCCAGGGATGCACCGCCACCACACCTTTCCATCCCCAGGTCGGCGCAGCGTAGACCTGCACAATGGCCAGGCGGGCGTTTTGCTGGGGGTCAGGCGCCAGGCCAGCTGAGTCACGACGGGCGGACCACCAGCCTTCCTGCGAGCGTAGCTCCCGCTGATACATCGCCTGGGCCAGGCTGGCGCCAAGGGAGAGCAGGATGATGCAAAGAAGGCTCAGACAAACGATTTTTATGATCATGGCGGCCTGTATTCAGAAAGGAGACATCCGTATGGGCGATTATTGTCCTGACGGGGCCGGGCAGCAATATAAAACGCGCCAATCATCATCAAGAATGCCTGCAGTAATGAGGACTTGCAGCCTGTAGACCCTGTCAATTCACTACAGGCACGCGATTTGCCGTAAGATTTCACGCCACTATCGTTTCGGGATCGGCCAGACGTTGCAGTACTTCTTTGCCCTGCTCATCATCACAGGTCGGCAATCCCTTATCGTCGACGAGAGTCGACTCTGGCAAAGACCTGCGCGCTCTCAAAAAGCAGACCAAAGGCGAAAATGCCGCGGTATCAGTGCCCACAACACCACTTGTGGTTCGCATTCCCTCCCCCCCTGGGCTATACCTTAGGCATCTTTATTCCCTGAGGAACAATCAAGATGAGCAAAAAAATACTGATGCTGGTCGGCGATTATGCCGAAGATTATGAAACCATGGTGCCGTTTCAGGCCTTGCAGATGATTGGTCATCAGGTTGACGCGGTTTGCCCGGATAAGCACAAAGGCGACTATATCATGACGGCGATCCATGATTTTGACGGTGCCCAGACCTACAGTGAGAAACCCGGACACCGCTTTGTCCTCAACGCCGACTTTGCCGCAGTTAAAGAACAGGATTATGACGCCCTGCTGATCCCCGGAGGACGAGCGCCGGAATATCTGCGTTTGAATGATGAGGTGCTTAAACTGGTTCAGGCATTTGACGCGGCGCACAAACCCATTGCCGCCGTCTGCCACGGCCCGCAGCTCCTGGCCGCCGCCGGAATCCTGAAAGGCCGGACCTGTAGCGCCTACCCGGCCTGCGCGCCGGAAGTACGGCTCAGCGGCGGGCATTATGCCGACATTGGTATCGATCAGGCACACGTCGACGGCAACCTGGTTACCGCCCCTGCGTGGCCCGCACATCCGCAATGGCTGGCGAAATTTGCTGAAGTGTTGCAGTAGTAAACGTTGCATCACCGACTAATAAAACGACAACGGCGGACCGTCCAGCTGACGGTCCTTACCGAGGGCTAGTCTGGATGGTTAAACCGTCGGCACGGTTCCGCCATCGATAACGTATTCCGCGCCGGTTATCGACGCCGCCCGGTCGGAGGCTAAAAACGCAATCAGGTTGGCCACCTCTTCGGGTTGTGCCGGACGGCCCAGCGGAATTCCGCCTAATGAATCCATGATGATTTGTTTGCCTTGCGCATAAGCGACCCCCTCCTGTTGCGCAAGCCGCTGCGCAAATCTGACCGCCGCCTCGGTTTCAATCCAGCCGGGCGCCACGCTCAGAACACGAACGCCCCTCGGGGATAGCTCTTTCGACAGGCTTTTACTGTAGGTGGACAGCGCGGATTTTGCCGCAGCGTAGGCCGTGGTTGACTCCGGCAGCGGCATCTTTCTTTGGATTGAAGAGACGTGGATAATCACCCCCTTCCCGCTGTTGAGCATCGAGGGAAGCAGTAACCGATCCAGCCTGAGCGCAGGGAACAGGTTGAGATCCAGCTCCTGTTGCCACAGCGCATCGCTCAGCGCGGCAAACCCGCCCGCCGGGGACGAAGAACCGCCCAGCATATGAACGATAATATCCACACCGCCCAACTGCTCCTGCACCGCAGTGGCCAGCACAGCGCACCCGCTCGCCGTGGAGAGATCCGCCGTCACAAATAGCGCATCAACAGCAGCGTCCGGCTGATGGCGAGCGCAGGTTAACACTCGCGCCCCCAGCTGCCGGAACAGCGCCACGGTTGCCGCCCCCGCCCCTTTGGTTCCGGAGGTAATCAGTACGCGTTTTCCTTCCAGCGCCAGGAAATCAGTCATCACCGATCTCCAGCCCATCGATCTGCTCTGCCGTCAGGTGAAATAGATAGCAAGGAATGACCGGGCTACCGGGGAAATTTCCGCTGACGTTGGCGCGCACCTTCACCCTATCCCCCTGCGCGATCGCCTCAATGGGTTCGGCGACATACTGATATTTTTGTCTGGCGGCAACCTGCCATTCCCGGATGGCCTGCCGCCCGCGGTAGGTATTCCCCTCATCCTTCACCACCGCATTCGGGGTGAAGGCGCTGACAACGCTGTCCAGATCTTCAGCCGTAAAAAAGGCCTGCACTGCTGATGGCATATCCATAGTGAATCTCCCGTGATTAAACTCTACGGCTTAACTTTAAGAATCCTTTATAATTTAAACAATCAGGACAAACCGGGATGCCATGATGAAGGAAATGGGATAATGTCGCGAATCACGCTGACTGATTTAGATGCCGTTATGGCCATCGCCCGACGGGGGACCTTTCGTGCGGCGGCGATCGAACTGGGGGTATCGACCACCGCATTGAGCCACATCATCGCTAAATTTGAAGCCGAAATGGGCGTGCGTTTATTTAACCGGACCACTCGCAGCGTGGGGCTCACCGACGCCGGTCGCCTGTTTATAGATAACATCGGTCCGTCGCTACAGGGAGTGCATCAGGCCCTTGAGGTCGTCCGCTCCCGCAGTGAAACCCCTTCTGGCGTCCTGCGCATCAATACGCCTCCGTTTGCCGCCCGCGCGCTTCTCTCCCGGGTGGTACTGGAGTTTTTGCGCCGCTATCCGCAAATGCAGGTGGATATCGTCACCGATGGCCGGCTGATCGACATCGTGGCGGAAGGCTTCGATATGGGCGTACGGGTCGCCAGCCTGATACCGGAGGATATGATCGCACTGTCCCTCGGCCAGCCTCAGCGCTATGCCGTGGTGGCTTCTGCACATTATCTTTCGCACCATAAGCGGCCTGAAACCCCTGCAGACCTGCTCAATCATCCCTGCATCCGGGTGCGTCTGCCCGATGGTTCCCTCTATCGCTGGCACCTTGAGAAGCAAGGAGAAACGGTGCAGGTCGATGTCCGCGGGCAGCTGACGCTGGATGAGGCGTCGCTGGCGCGGATTGCGGTGCTGGAGCATGCGGGAATTGGTTTCTTCCTTGAACAGGATGTCATCGAGGATATTCAGGCCGGCCGGCTCATTCGTTTACTGGACGACTGGACGCCCCCTTTTCCCGGCCTGTGTCTGTATTATCCCGGTAGACGCCACCCCTCAGCCGGGCTGGCCGCGTTTCTGGCGCTGGCGCGGGAATTTGCCCAGTCCGCCAGCCGTTGAGCGACCCCTTTGCCAGCGCCAGAATAATGCTATAACGGCGACGGCAACTCTTCCCGCTGGCGCCAGGCCGCAAGTTCTTCATTAAGCCAGGCGATGAACACAGAAACTTCGGCTTTCTTTTCACTTTGCTGCGGGGTGACCAGCCAGTACGGCCAGGGATAAGGCGCAGAGCAGGCGGTGAGCTGGACCAGCTCTCCGCGGTCGATAGCGCCCTGTACCAGGGAGCGCCGCTCCAGCGCGATACCATTGCCGAGTCGAACGGCTTCCAGGACCAGATTCGAGTCGTTGATACAGAGCCCGTCGGCGACAATCTCCCGCTCCAGTCCGGCCTTCAGACACCAGGTTTTCCAGGATTCCATCGAAAATATAATCTTACCGGCCGCCACCTCTTGCGGCGTCGCGGGCAGCGAGCCGCCGTTATAATGCGGCGCAGCCACCACAATCAGCTCATCGGCAAACATATAGCGGCTTTCCAGCCCTTCCCAGTCACCTTTCCCCATGCGAATGGCGATATCCACCGCCTCCTGTTGCATGTTGGTGACCGTCAGGCTGACCAGCAGCCGCAAGGTGATATGGGGATATCTGGCGCGAAAGCGATCCAGCCGTGGCAAGAGCCAGTGGCAGGCAAAAGAAGGTACCGTGGCCAGGATTAACGTCGTCGTCCGCGGCTTAACGTGGACCAGACGAGTCGCATCCGCGATATGTTCCAGCGCCTCGCGGACATGCATCGCATACAGTCGCCCCTCTTCATTAATCTGCACCCCGCGTCCGTGACGAGTAAACAATCTCACGCCGAGCATCTCTTCCAGCACTTTAATTTGCTGACTGATCGCCGAATGGGTGACATGCAGCTCTTTCGCCGCCAGCGTCACGCTACCAAGCCGGGCAACGGCCTCAAAGCTTCGTAAACTGGCGATCGGTGGGTAATCCGACATGAAGCAGCTCCTTATATTCCAGCTCCTGGAGGTCAACGTTACCATTGCCCAGGGGGGAAAACCTCAGGCGACAATACCGGTCAGCCATTCTGACATCTCAGGTAAGAAATGCGTAATATTCGTCATAGCCAATCTGGCGTAATGTCTCTCTGCGGCCAGGGGCAAAGCGAACCGGGATATCCCTCCCTGGCGCAGCTTGATTGGCCAGGTATTCTCCTTTCAGAGACAGGAAAACAGGAATCATGATGAAACTCATTGGCATGTTGGACTCCCCTTATGTGAGGCGCGTCGCAGTATCTCTGGCGCTGTACGGTGTCGAATTTGAACACCTGCCGCTGTCGGTGTTTAGCGCCGTTGAGCCCTTCTCAAAAATCAATCCGGTGGTCAAGGCGCCTACGCTGATTCTGGATAACGCCGTACGGCTGATGGACTCTACGCTGATCCTCCATTACTTCGAATCCCAGGCGGATATGCAGCGTAAATTACTCCCCGTCGCCGGCCCTGCGCTGGCCGAAGATCTGCAGATCCTGGGGTTGATTCTGGCGGCCAGCGAAAAAGCCGTACAGCATGTTTACGAGCACCGCTTACGGCCGCCAGAGAAACAGTATCAACCGTGGATTGAACGCATCACCTGGCAGCTGCTGTCTGCCTGCCGGGAATGGAACGCCGCGCTGGAACACCGCCCGCTCAACACGCGGCTCGATCAGGTCGCGGTGACCAGCGCCGTGGTATGGACCTTTATTCAAGCGATGATCCCCGACGTGGTTAAGGCCCATGACTTCCACCCTATTCGCGCCCATCGCGAAATAACAGAAGCTCATCCGGCCTTTAAACGGTTTCCTCTGCCCTGAGCGATAGAAAAGCGGAAAACTTATGGGGGGGCACAGGGCCCCTTTTTTATTGCCCGTCACCGCAAGCCGAGGGAGGCGCACAGCCCGCATGCATCCAGCTGGCTAGCGCCGGGGTTTTCGACCACACTTAAACCCGGCTCCCGCTGCTGTACCTCAGGCGCAGATCGCTTTGCCCGGTTAACCGTCCGGCAGGCGGGAAACTGCAATGGAAGAACGTTTATCACGGGTGATTATGCATGAAGAAAATTGCGATTATCGGCGCTGGCCCCACCGGGATTTACACCCTTTTTTCCCTGTTAAAGTATCAGCAGCCGCTGGCGGTGACGGTCTATGAGCAGGCGCGTCAGGCCGGTGTCGGCATGCCATACAGCGACGAAGAAAACTCGCGCATGATGCTGGCCAATATCGCCAGTATTGAAATCCCACCGATCCTCTGTACCTATATCGACTGGCTGAAACAGCAAAGCAAGGAGCATCTTGCCCGCTATGGCGTCAGCGATGATTCGCTGCATGTTCGCCAGTTTCTTCCGCGTATCCTGCTTGGTGAGTATTTTCGCGACCAGTTTATCGGCCTGGCAGCCAGAGCCAAACAACAGGGCTTCCCGCTAACGGTGCATGAATCCTGTGAGGTCACCGACCTGCAGGCTACGGCAGAAGGCGTCAGGGTATGGGCGCAAGGTGAGCCGGCGGCGGAACGCTTCGATCTGGCGGTCATCGCCACAGGCCACGTCTGGCCCGCTGACGAGGAGTCCACCCGCACCTTCTTCCCTAGCCCGTGGTCCGGCCTGATGGATGCAGAGATCCCGGCGTGCAGGGTCGGGATCATGGGCACCTCGTTGAGCGGTATTGATGCCGCGATGGCCGTCGTGGTTCAGCACGGCGAGTTTGTCGAATCCGCCGATCGACCGCTGCAGTTCAGGCTCAATCCGGCCAGCGAAGCGCTGAATATCGTCCTGATGTCGCGCTCCGGTATTTTGCCGGAAGCGGATTTTTACTGCCCGATACCCTATGAACCGCTTGCGATAGTGACGTCTGAAGCGCTGGAAAAAGCGATTGCCGCCGGTTCAGAAGGTTTACTTGACCGTGTCTTCCGGCTGATGGCTGAGGAGATCGACCGCGCCGATCCGCAATGGAGTGCCAGCATCGCCCTCCCGACGCTGAACGCCGATAGCTTCAGCGACGCGTGGTTCCGTGAACGGCGCCAACATGACCCGTTTCACTGGGCGCAGGCCAACCTTATGGAAGTCGAACGCAACAAGCGCGAGAAATACACCGTTGCGTGGCGCTATGTCATCCTCCGGCTGCATGAGGCCGTACAGGAGATTGTCCCGCATCTGGATGAGCGGGATAGTCAGCGCTTTAGCGCCGGGCTCGCCCGGGTGTTCATCGATAATTACGCCGCTATTCCGTCAGAGTCGATCCGCCGCCTGCTGGCGCTCCGCGAAGCCGGGGTCATCCGTATCCTCGCCCTCGGCGAGGATTACCAGATGGCGATCGAAGAGGACAAAACGGTGATTACCACCCGGGAAAACCGCGCCACCTATGATGTCTTTATCGATGCGCGCGGGCAAAGAGCGCTCAAAACGAAAGATCTGCCCTTCCCGACGTTACGGGAGCAGCTGCAGGCCACCGGCGACGATATCCCGGACGTCGGGGACGACTACACGTTACAGGAGCCTGCGGAAGTACGAGGGCGTGTGGCATTTGCGGCGCTGCCGTGGCTAATGCACGATCAGCCGTTTGTACAGGGCATTACCGCCTGCGCCGAGATGGCTGAAGCCATGGCCGGCGCCATTTCCCGGCCGGCGTCCCGTCGTCGCAGGCGTTTGCCACAGACAGACCTGTGATCGTGCATCTTAGCGCTGCCCGGGAGCGGGGTGATAAGGATCTTGCTGATGATCCTCGCTATCGTCGCGTTTACGCGGGATTTCACCCTGCTCGCGCGGGTCTTCTTTTTCCGGGCGGCTGCCGCGCTCTGCGGCGTGAGTCGCCATCAATCCCCTCATGTATACCTCCGGTAGCAGCGTGGGTGATTGCGGTTGTTGGTGAGCCGGCGGCAGGAAAAGGTCCTGCGCAGGTTCCTCAACCAGCCTTATAAAGCCTGGTTGCCAGGATGCGTTTTAACAAGCGAAATGAGTTACACCGGGTCCGCACCCGACAGTGGTCATGGAACTGGTACGCCGGCGGCGACGAAGAGCCGCTTCACCGCGCCATCTTATTGAAAGGGATTCTCAATTAAATGGCGAGAATCATCCTAAAAACAGCGCTATCCGACACGCATCGCCTGTTGGCAAACCTGCCCGGCAATCAACATATTACCCGCCGCAATGCTCTTTTAGTGCCGATATTCGCCGTGGCGCAAGCGGCACATTAATGACCCAACTCCCGCCCACCGTGCGTCATCCGGCCTATCCTTAAGGTTTTACGCAGGAGGACCCTATGAGCGATAACGCAACACTCACAGCCCCGTATCCCCAGCCCCCTTTTGCCGACCAGCCGCAAACGCCGCCCGGTTTAGCATCAGAAATGGTCCCTGTACCGGATCACGGTGAGAGCAGTTACCTCGGTTCCGCGCGGCTTACGGGAAAAAGAGCGCTGATTACCGGCGGCGACTCAGGCATCGGCCGCGCGGTAGCGATCGCCTTTGCCCGCGAAGGCGCCGACGTGGCGATAAACTATTTGCCGGAAGAGGAACCTGATGCCCGGGAGGTCATCGCCCTGATCGCGGCCGAAGGGCGCAAAGCGGTGGCGCTTCCCGGCGATATTCGCAGCGAAGCGTTTTGCCAGATGCTGGTGGAACAAGCCGCCAGTCAGCTGGGCGGCCTCGATATCGTGGTCAATAACGCCGGGCGCCAGCAGTACTGTGAATCGCTGGAAGATCTCTCGACCGCCGATTTCGACGCCACCTTTAAGACTAACGTCTACGCGCCGTTCTGGATAACCAAAGCCGCGCTGCGCTATCTTCAGGCCCAAAGCGTGATCATCAATACCTCTTCCGTGCAGGCCTTTAAGCCCAGCCCGATTCTCTTTGACTATGCGCAGACCAAAGCCTGCCTGGTGGCCTTTACCAAATCGCTGGCCAAACAGCTGGGGCCGAAAGGCATTCGGGTCAACGCGGTCGCTCCCGGCCCCTACTGGACGGTGCTGCAATCGAGCGGCGGCCAGCCGGAGGAAAAAGTCCGCCAGTTCGGCGCCGATACGCCGTTGGGCCGCCCGGGCCAGCCGGTAGAGATCGCCCCGCTGTATGTGACTCTCGCTTCTGACGCCTGCTCCTTCACCTCAGGCCAGGTCTGGTGCTCGGATGGCGGCGACGGGGTGTTATAGCGCCATTTTCGGCAAGGCGCGACGCAGAGGAGTCCTGTCCAAAAGGGCTTCTCATCGCCATTAACAGGCATCATCCACGCAGGCAGGCGAGATATTTCTCTGCGGAACGTTGTACTCTTTCGTACGCGTTTTTCGGCATATCTTGCCCTTCGAAGGCGCCGTACAGTCGGCTAAACCGCACGCCGGCCAGCCGCTGCCTGATGCTTTCAATTACCGGCGCGGGCAACGGCAGCATATTTGGGTAGCTCCACATAAAAGAGACCGCATCCGCGCCGGGAGTCACCTGCAGGATGTCGCCCACCAGCAGCGTGCCATCGCCCTCGCGCCAGTGTAGAACGGTTCCCCCGGCAAAGTGACCGCCCAGTCGCAACAGCTGCACCGAGGGCCATAGCTCAAGCGCATCGCCTTGCCACAGGCGAATCGCCGGGCTATGGCGCACGATCCACTCGCTATCGCTGGCATGCAGATAGACCGGTGCATCAAAGGCGGCCGCCCAATCCTGCATGGTGGTGTAGTAATGGGGGTGGGAAATCGCGATAGCATCAATACCGCCGAGCGCCGTTATCAACGCCCTCGTGGCAGCATCGAGATTGGCAATGCAATCCCACAGAATATTGCCCTGCGGCGTTCTGAGCAGAAAGGCGCGCTGATTGATAGCGAACCGGGGAACGGTTTTAAGGCTAAACAGCGCGTGGTCATGCTGCTGCCAGGCGTTGGTATGACGGCTGATGAGATCGTCAAAGGTTATCCACGCCTGTCCGCTGACCGGGACATACTGCCGCTCATCGTCACAAATCTTGCAGCGTAAGATTGTGGCTCTTGTTTCTTCATACGACGTGCCGCACGTTTCACATAGCTTAATCATTATTCCCCCTCCTGCACGATGGTAAAGCAGTCATGAGTATGGCAGATGCGCGATGACGGTCGGTCATGATGCAGGCGACGGGAAAGCCACAGGGGAAAAATGGGGGGACCAGTCAAAAAACGGGATGCTGAGATCCAGGGCTTCCCTGCCCTGATGAGAGAAATTACTCGAAGTAGACGGCCGGGTTCTCCGACAGCGATACGAAGGTTTTGGTGTTCTTATCCAGCGCGCCAATCGCCCCGCTTTCGATATCGTAGACCCAGCCGTGCAGGCGCAGCGCCTTATCGCGCAGACCCACGGCAACCGACGGGTGAGTTTTGATGTTGTTCAGCTGTGCGATGACGTTTTCCCGCACCATCGCATTCACTTTATCGATTTCACTGTTCCAGGTGCCTTTCTCGACCACCGCTTTTGCCGCATCGGCATAGCGCAACCAATGCGCCACCGCCGGCATCGGATCCAGACACTGACAAGTCGCAACCGCAGTCATCGCGCCGCAGTTGGAATGGCCGCAGATCACAATATCGGTGACGCCCAGGGCAACAACGGCATATTCGATAGTCGCGGAAACGCCGCCCGGCTCTGGCCCGAACGAGGGCACGATATTCCCCGCGTTACGAATGACAAAGAGCTGTCCCGGTTCCTGCTGGGTCACCAGTTCCGGTACCAGGCGGCTGTCAGAACAGGAGATAAACAGCGCTTTGGGATTCTGACTGGAGGCCAGGCTACGGAAGAGCTCTTTACGCTGCGGGAAGATCTCTTTCTGGAAGTTGAGGAAACCCTCAATGATATGTTGCATAGCAGTGTCTCTTTTCTCGGTATGAATTACGGTATGACAAAGATCACAGTTTGTCAGTGTATCACCGCAGCAGAGAATAGGAATCGTTATTCAAATGGAATCTATATGTTGCAGCCCCGATCGTTTCTGCGGGGCTGTTCAGAAATACAGGCGAACTCACGCCTCCGGCAGCGTAATGGATGCGTTGCGTCCGCATGCGCACGATCGCCTCGCTATATGAAAAATTTTATCGCCTGTTGCAACGTCGTTCCCATCCCCCACAGCAGCGGTAGACCCACAGCAAACCAGCTTAACGTTAGTAGCACAACGGAGGGACGGGCCTCCCACGTCAGCTGCGCGTTAGCATTAATGGTATACATGCCCTTAGCCTGCTGCTGCTGTTCGGCGGTCATGGCATATTTTTCCGCAATCGGGCGCACAAGCTGGTTGCAGATGAAACCCATAACCAGTAATGCCGTCAAGACCAGCAGCGTAATATCATAGATCCGCGCCGGGGCGATGCCTTGCGCCAGCTGATATTCTCGCAGGTAATTCACCAGCACCGGCCCGCTAATGCCGGCAGCGGACCAGGCGGTCAGCAGACGACCGTGAATCGCGCCAACCATCTGAGAGCCAAAGACATCGGCCAGATAAGCCGGAATGGTGGCAAAGCCGCCGCCATACATCGAAATAATGACGCACAGCGCGCAGACGAAAAGCGCCACATAGCCACCGTGGTTGGTCAGCGGCAACGTCCCGTATAACAACGCCCCCAGAAAAAAGATTAAGGCAAAAGTGGTCTTTCTGCCGCACATATCCGACACCGAAGCCCAGAAGAAACGGCCCAGAATATTAAACAAACTGAGCAGGCCGGTGAATCCGGCGGCCATCGTCGCAATCCGCTTCAACTGTTCGCCACTTAATTCATTCCAGCTCAGGTCCTGCGAGAGGAGCTTTCCGGCAAAAATCTCCTGCAGCATGGGTGAGGCCATACCCAAAATGCCGATACCGGCGGTGACATTCAACCACAACACCAGCCACAGCAGCCAGAACTGGGGCGTTCGCCACGCCACGCTGACATGTACCTGTATGGTGGAATGATTACGCATCACTTTTTGCGCTTTCTCCCCCGAGGGATGCCAGCCCATCGGCGGCAAACGGTAGCCAAACGTACCGCACAACATAAACAGCGAGTAGATCCCCGCCAGCGCCAGGATACTCTGCCAGACGCCGTTTCCTTGCGGACCGGCAAAAAAGTTCATCAGCCAGTTCGCCAGCGGCGCGCCAACCAGTGCTCCGCCGCCGAAGCCCATGATCGCCATGCCGGCAGCCATCCCACGTTTGTCCGGAAACCAGCGCAGTAACGTAGAAACCGGCGCTATGTAGCCCAGCCCCAGGCCAATACCGCCAATCACTCCGGCTCCCAGCCACAGTAGCCACAGCTGATGACTGTAAATGGCCAGAGCGGAGAGCAGCAACCCGCCGCACCAGCACAGCGTCGCGACGAGACTCACCAGTCGCGGACCGACTTTTTCCAGCCAGCTTCCCCAGAGTGCCGCGGCGCAGCCAAGGAAAACAAAAAACAAGGTATAGGTCCAACCCAGCAGCGAAATTTTCCAGTCACATTCTCGGGTCAATAGCTGCTGCCAGAATGACATCTCAGCCGGACACTGCAGAGGTTGTATACCGCCAATTAACTGCGACATTGGCAACCAGAAGACGGAAAAGCCGTAAGCCATACCGATGCATAAATGCACGGCTAACGCCGCCGGAGGGACCAGCCAACGGTTAAATCCGGGGCGGGCAATGATGCGAGACTTTGCAAAAAAGGGGGTGATCGGTGATACGGCTAAGGGAGGTGTATTCTCATTGAGTTGCGCCATAATCCTGTCCTTATCATGTTTGCTAACCGGCGGCCTCAGCGGCCGAAGACAGAGTTACAAAGCAATAATGACGCCACCTGGTTAAAAAACAGACAGAAATGAAGACTGAAGCGAGCAAGCACTGCCTGCTGCTGGCCTCACAGGCAGCAGTGAATGAGTCAAACCACAAGCCGGAGTAAAGAAGAGATGATTTTGATAATTGCCGCTCTCAGAGTGATAACCCGCCGCCACTCGGGCACACGTTTAGCATAAGGGCTATCCTTGCCCGTTCACGAATCAGATGCCAATCAGTTCGTACTTTTTAATTTTGCGATACAGCGTGGCAATGCCAATTCCCAGCTCATCCGCTGCCTGTTTCTTATTGCTGTAGCGAGTCAGAGCGTCGCGAATCATCTGTTTTTCCATCGCTTCCAGCGCCGTACTGCCCTCTTCCTCTTTAACCTCCGCCATCTCGCCTGGCAGGCTGGCATCGCGCCCGGTGGTTTTACCGCTGCAGATTAAGTTAGGCGGAAGCAATGACGCATCAATCACCTCACCAGATGGCACAACGTTGACCAGATACTCCATCAAATTGCTTAGCTCGCGGATATTGCCAGGCCAATGATAGCGCTTAAGCAAACCGATTACCTCGGGAGAGACGCCGGGATAGACCAGCTCGAGACGGCGGGTATGCAGCTGCAGGAAATGGTGAATGAGCAGCTCGATGTCATCCTGCCGCTCGCGTAGCGGCGGCAACCTTAACGGAATCACGTTAAGCCGGTAATAGAGGTCCTCACGGAATTTACCCTCGGCGATAAACTGCGCCAGGTTTTGGTTGGTGGCGGAAATAATGCGGATATCAACCGGAACCGGGTGACTGGCCCCTACCGGCTGGATCTCACGCGACTCAATTGCTCTTAGCAGCTTTGCCTGCAGGGTAAGCGGCATATCGCCAATCTCATCGAGAAACAGCGTACCGTGATTCGCCGCCTGTATCAGCCCGGGTTTACCGTTAGCCGACGCGCCGGTAAATGCTCCCTTTACGTAACCAAACAGCTCGCTCTCCAGCAGCTGTTCCGGGATAGCCGCACAGTTGATAGCAATAAACGGCTTTGCCTGTCGGTCGCTCAGCTTATGAATGGCGCGGGCGACAACCTCTTTTCCGGTCCCGCTTTCGCCAGCAACCATCACGCTGGACGGACCGCGCGCTATGCGGCTAATCAGTTTTTTCAACTGACGCATCGGGCGACATTCGCCAATCAGCTGCTCAATCTGCGGCTCGTCCTGCGCCGAACTGAAATCCGTCGTGGCATGCGATTGATGAAACGCCATTAAGAATAGCCACTGATCCTGAACAGCATGCAGCTGCCCGATAATAAGTTCTTTCTTGTCATCAAAGGAGATCACATGCTGCATATGGCCGCGAACAAAATTATGTTCAAAGGTTAACGGGCGAAAAGTAATCGTTTTGCCAACCATATTTCCCTGATTCACGCCAAGAATCTTTAATGCCGTCTGGTTAGCAAATTTTATCTTTTGATCGAGGCTAACCACCAGCACCCCCTGATCCATATTTTCAATCATGGTCAAAAATATTTTTTGAATATTATCGCTACTGCCCTGACCTTCCAGCAACCGCGAAACAAATATTGATGAGACATGGCGAACGTAATCGGAGAATTCGTGGAGATTGTCCTTAATTCGCTCCTGCTGCTCGCGGGTTAACGCAATAAGGCTAATAACGCCCACGCACTGCCCCTGATAAATAACAGGCGTGCCAAGAAACGCTTTCTCTTTGCAATTCTCTTTGCTGGCACATCCTTTACAAAGGGGATCAAAACGTGAATGGGTAACAACTTTGTCTTTTTTTGTTTCTATTATGTAACGCAAAAGTCGCGAATCTTCATTCAACTTTTTTCCAAGCAACCTCCCGTACGCTCCTGTCCCGGCGACGCGACAGAGTGTGTTATCGACAATCTCGACCTCAAGCTGAAGAACGCTGGAAAGCATACGAGCAAATCGTTGAATTGTGGGTTGAATTTGCATCAATACGGATAAGGTGTTAGAGGAAATCATAATGAACCCTTACTCTCACTAACCGAAAACTATCTTTATTCTTTCCCGATGATACTACCCCAGGGTGGGAAGTATTTGATGCAGATAAAATCCCCTTTTCACTCTTTGACGGAAATATGGAGGCGATATCACATTTTCATATCAATATGAGAATTCGCAGAGGGTTTTTATCAATTTGACGATAAACCCGCCTCTTCTCCCCCCTCTCAGTTGCCTGTGAATAAAAGAAACCGCATTCAAGCCAGCATAACGAAAATGAATCTTATTTACCTCACCCCCAGGTTCCCCGATGTTTACGTGATCGTCATCCCATAATTACGGCCATTTATCTCTGCGTCTGCCTCTTTATCAGGAACTGGCACAGTTATTGTTAGTGAATATACAGCGCTGGCCGTCGCCACTTCACGCTCGCCGCTCCCGACCGCACAGCAATCATTAAGCTCGTCATTCACTACCAGGATCTAAAAATGAAAACTGTTAACGAACTGATTAAGGATATCAACCACCTCAACTCCAACCTGCACGATAAAGACTTCCTGCTGACGTGGGAGCAGTCTCCGGATGAACTGAAACAGGTTCTGGATGTTGCCGAAGCCTTAAAGACGCTGCGCGCAGAGAATATTGCCACCCAGGTGTTTAATAGCGGGCTGGGAATTTCTGTTTTTCGCGATAACTCAACCCGCACTCGTTTCTCCTATGCCTCAGCGCTGAATTTGTTAGGTCTCGCGCAGCAGGACCTGGATGAAGGCAAATCACAAATTGCCCACGGCGAAACCGTTCGCGAAACCGCCAATATGATCTCATTTTGCGCCGACGTTATCGGTATTCGCGATGATATGTATCTTGGCGCCGGCAATGCCTACATGCGTGAAGTCGGCGACGCGCTGGATGACGGATACCAACAGGGCGTACTGCCGCAGCGCCCGGCCCTCATTAACCTGCAGTGCGATATTGACCATCCGACGCAGGCAATGGCCGATCTTGCCTGGCTGCGTGAACATTTTGGATCGCTGGAAAACCTGAAAGGTAAAAAAATCGCCATGACCTGGGCCTACTCGCCAAGTTACGGCAAACCTCTCTCGGTACCTCAGGGAATTATCGGTCTGATGACCCGCTTTGGTATGGACGTCACTCTGGCACATCCGGAAGGCTACGATCTGATTCCGGACGTCATCGACGTGGCGAAAAACAACGCCAAAGCTTCTGGCGGTCACTTCCGTCAGGTCACCGATATGGCGGAAGCATTTAAGGATGCGGACATTGTTTATCCGAAGTCCTGGGCGCCTTATAAGGTGATGGAAAAACGCACCGAACTGCTGCGCGCTAACGATCATGCCGGGTTAAAAGCCCTGGAGCAGGCCTGCCTGGCGCAAAACGCCAACCATAAAGACTGGCACTGTACTGAAGAGATGATGGCGCAGACTCAAGGCGGCGAGGCGCTATATATGCACTGTCTGCCTGCCGATATCACCGGCGTCTCCTGCGACGAGGGGGAAGTCACCGAAGCCGTCTTCGAAAAATACCGGATCGCCACCTACAAAGAAGCCAGCTGGAAGCCATACATCATCGCCGCCATGATTTTGTGCCGCAAATACGCCAGACCAGGCCAGTTGCTGGAACAACTGCTCAACGAAGCGCAAAAACGCGTCAAGTAACCTATCAGGCTGGCCTGCAGGCCAGCATCACCAGCCTCCGCATGAAGGATAAGGACAGTGTATGTCTGCTTTCTCACTGAAAATGGATATTGCCGAAAACCGTTTTTTTACCGGCGAAGCACCGCCGCTGTTTTCGCGCCAGCAGGCGCAACAGGCGCGCCATTTTCATCAAAAAATCGTCGGATATGAACCGACGCCGCTGTATGCCCTTAAGTCGCTGGCGGCTCTGTTTGGCGTGAGTACGATTCTGGTCAAAGACGAGTCGCAGCGTTTCGGTCTGAACGCATTCAAAATGCTGGGCGGCGCCTACGCTATCGCACAGCTGCTGTGCGAAAAATATCACCTGGATATCAACGCATTCTCATTCGCTACCTTCAAAGCCAGTACAAAAGAAAAGATGACCTTTGCCACCACCACCGATGGTAACCACGGACGCGGCGTGGCGTGGGCGGCACAGCAGCTGGGTCAGAATGCCGTTATCTATATGCCCAAAGGATCGGCCCAGGAGCGCGTTGATGCCATCCTGCGGCTTGGCGCCAGGTGTATCGTCACCGAGATGAACTATGACGATACCGTACGCTTCACGATGCAAACTGCCCGGCAAAACGGCTGGGAGGTGGTACAAGACACCGCCTGGGAGGGATATACCAAAATCCCGACCTGGATTATGCAAGGTTACGCCACCCTCGCCGATGAAGCGGTAGAGCAGATGGCGGCAATGGGCATTGCTCGTCCGACCCACGTCTTCCTGCAGGCTGGCGTCGGCGCGATGGCCGGCGGCGTGCTCGGTTATCTGGTGGACGTCTTCGGCGCACGCGATCTGCATTCGGTTATCGTTGAGCCGGAGCTGGCGGATTGTCTCTATCGTTCAGGCGTCAAAGGTCAAATCGTCAACGTTGGCGGCAGCATGGCCACGATTATGGCGGGCCTGGCCTGCGGCGAACCCAACCCGCTGGGCTGGGACATTCTACGCAACTGCGCCACCCAGTTTATCTCCTGTCAGGATGCCGTAGCCGCGCTCGGGATGCGCGTACTGGGTAATCCTCTCGGCACCGATCCACGGGTGATTTCCGGAGAGTCTGGCGCTGTCGGTCTGGGCATTCTCTGCGCCGTACATTTTCACCCACAGCGCGAAGCGCTGATGAATAAGCTCGGACTGGATAGCCACTCCGTGGTGCTGGTTATCAGTACGGAAGGCGATACCGATGTGAAGCACTACCGGGAAGTCGTCTGGGAAGGTAAATATCCGGCGGCCCAATAATTCCTCAAAACACTGACAAATTCATCCCGCTGAGCGGGAAACAAAAACTGGAGAACTGATTCATGGCCAGGCACATTCCCTTCAAACTGATTCTTGAAAAAGCAAACCACTACCAACAGGACATGACCCGTTTTCTCCGGGACATGGTGGCAATACCGAGCGAAAGCTGTGATGAAAAACGCGTGGTCCATCGCATTAAAGAAGAGATGGAAAAGGTCGGCTTCGACAAAGTGGTCATCGACCCGATGGGCAACGTTCTTGGTTATATCGGCCATGGCCCGCGTCTGGTCGCGATGGACGCACATATCGATACCGTCGGCATCGGCAACATCAAAAACTGGAATTTCGATCCCTATGAAGGCATGGAGACCGATGAGTTAATCGGCGGTCGTGGAACATCGGACCAGGAGGGCGGAATGGCCTCAATGGTCTATGCCGGTAAAATTATCAAAGACCTCGGACTGGAAGATGAGTACACCCTGCTGGTCACCGGTACCGTTCAGGAGGAAGACTGCGATGGGCTGTGCTGGCAGTACATCATCGAGCAGTCAGGTATTCGCCCGGAGTTTGTCGTCAGCACCGAACCAACGGACTGTCAGATCTACCGAGGTCAGCGCGGGCGTATGGAAATTCGCGTTGATGTCCATGGCATCAGTTGCCACGGTTCCGCGCCGGAACGCGGCGATAACGCCATTTTCAAAATGGGGCCAATCCTCAATGAACTGCAGGATCTCTCGCACAAACTGGGCAATGATGAGTTCCTGGGTAAAGGCACCCTGACCGTTTCGGAAATTTTCTTCACCTCGCCAAGCCGCTGCGCCGTTGCCGACAGCTGCGCTATCTCCATCGACCGGCGCCTGACCTGGGGGGAAACCTGGGAAGGGGCGCTGGCGGAAATCCGCGCCCTGCCCGCCGTACAAAATGCAGACGCGGTGGTGTCGATGTACAACTATGACCGCCCCTCCTGGACTGGCCTGGTCTACCCGACCGAGTGCTATTTCCCGACCTGGAAAGTGGAAGAGAACCACTTCACCGTCCGTGCGCTCAGCAATGCCTATGAAGGGCTGTTTGGCAAAGCACCGGTCGTTGATAAATGGACATTCTCTACCAACGGCGTCTCCATCATGGGCCGTCACGGCATTCCGGTCATCGGTTTTGGTCCAGGTAAAGAACCGGAAGCCCATGCGCCTAATGAGAAGACCTGGAAATCCCATCTGGTGACCTGTGCCGCGATGTATGCCGCCATTCCGCTTAGCTGGCTGGCCACGGAATAATCATTGTCTGCAACGCCTCCCGTCGCTTGGCGACGGGAGTCTGGAGTGTTTATGCGCGTACTGATTAAAAATGGCATCGTCGTCAATGCCGACGGCCGGGCTAAACAGGATTTGCTCATTGAAAACGGTCTGGTCAGCCGTCTGGCCCACCAGATAACGCTTGACCAACCGTGCGACACTATTGATGCCGAAGGTTGCTACGTGATGCCCGGCGGCATCGATGTTCATACCCACTTTAATATTGATACCGGACTCGCCCGCAGCTGTGATGATTTTTTTACCGGTACCCGCGCCGCCGCGTGTGGCGGTACAACAACCATCATCGATCATATGGGCTTCGGCCCTGCCGGCTGTCGGTTACGCCACCAGCTGGAGGCCTACCACGGATATGCCGCTTATAAAGCGGTGATTGACTACAGTTTTCATGGCGTTATCCAGCATATTAATCACGCGATTCTTGATGAGATCCCGATGATGGTCGAGGCGGGGATCAGCAGCTTTAAGCTCTACCTGACCTACCAGTACAAACTCAATGATGACGAGGTGCTGCAGGCGATGCGTCATCTACAGCGGGCCGGGGCATTAACGACCGTTCATCCGGAAAATGATGCCGCTATTGCGCAAAAGCGCGCTGAGTTTCTCGCCGCCGGTAAAACCGCCCCGCGCTATCACGCGTTAAGTCGCCCGTTTGAGTGCGAAGCCGAAGCCATCGCGCGGATGATCAATCTGGCACAACTTGCGGGCAACGCGCCGCTATACATCGTGCATCTCTCCAATAGTCTGGGTCTGGACTATCTACGTCTTGCCCAAACCCGCCATCAGCCGGTATGGGTAGAAACCTGCCCACAGTATCTGCTGCTCGACGAACGCTGCTATGAACGTGAAGATGCCTTGCAGTTTCTGCTCAGTCCACCGCTGCGTAACGCCAGGCATAACGATGCCCTGTGGTGCGGTATCAGCGATGGCGCGATTGATGTCGTCGCCACCGATCACTGTGCTTTCTCCATGGCCCAACGCCAGCAGCTTTCCGGTGGCGATTTCAGCCGCTGTCCGAACGGTCTGCCGGGAGTCGAAAATCGTTTGCTGCTCCTGTTCTCCCATGGGGTGATGACCGGACGTATTTCTGCCGAACGTTTCGTGGCGCTCACCAGCGCGACGCCGGCAAAGCTGTTCGGCCTGTGGCCGAAAAAAGGGCTGCTGGCGCCCGGCGCCGATGGC
The DNA here is from genome assembly GCF_002108615.1 of Klebsiella sp. YJ. Taxonomy (NCBI): domain Bacteria; kingdom Pseudomonadati; phylum Pseudomonadota; class Gammaproteobacteria; order Enterobacterales; family Enterobacteriaceae; genus Klebsiella; species Klebsiella sp. YJ. Next base: position 13,859 of record NZ_MTEG01000030.1, on the reverse strand, counting down.
GATGTGGTGATCATCGATCCGCGGCGGACGACCACCATTCGTCATGAAATGCTGCATGACAACGCTGACTATTCCCCGTGGGAGGGGTTTATCTGCCAGGGCGCTATTCGCCAGACCTTGTCTCACGGCAGAGTGATCTTCGATAACGGTCACTTTACCGGCACCGCAGGCCAGGGGCGTTTCTTGCGCCGCCATCCCTTTTCAATCGCTAACGCTCCCGTAAGCGGAAATGCACCCTAAAGTGAGGAATGAATGAGTAAGAAAATTGTTCTCGCCCTTGGCGGAAATGCCTTAGGGGACGATCTGGCCGGGCAAATGCAGGCCGTTAAACAAACCGCGCAGGCCATCGTTGACCTGATTGCTCAGGGACACCAGGTGGTGGTGACTCACGGAAATGGTCCGCAGGTGGGGATGATTAACCTCGCTTTTGAAGCCGCCGCGAAAACTGAAGCGCACACCCCCATGTTGCCCATGTCGGTCTGCGTCGCCCTCAGCCAGGGCTACATTGGCTACGACTTACAAAACGCACTACGTGAAGCGCTCCTTTCCCGAGGAATGAGCGTGCCCGTGGCAACGCTGATAACCCAGGTCGAAGTGGACGCCAACGACCCCGCATTTAAACATCCAACCAAACCTATCGGTTCCTTTTTTAGCGAAGAAGAAGCCAGACAGCTGACCCGCCAGGGGTACACCATGAAAGAAGATGCCGGCCGCGGCTACCGCCGCGTTGTCGCCTCGCCGCAACCGGTGGATATCATCGAAAAAGAGACGGTGAAAGCGATGATGGAAGCGGGTCATGTGGTGATTACCGTGGGCGGCGGCGGTATCCCCGTCATTCGTGAAGGCCATCACCTGCGGGGTGCCAGCGCGGTGATTGATAAAGACTGGGCCAGCGCTAAACTGGCAGCGATGATTGACGCCGATATGCTCATTATCCTGACGGCGGTGGAGAAAGTCGCCATCAACTTTGGCAAAGCGGATGAGCAGTGGCTGGATACGCTCACGCTTAGCGATGCCGAACGCTATATTCGCGAAGGCCATTTCGCGAAAGGTTCTATGCTCCCGAAGGTTGAAGCGGCAGCCTCGTTCGCGCGCTCCCGTCCCGGACGTCAAGCCCTGATTACGGTGCTGAGCAAGGCTCAGGAAGGAATTGAAGGCAAAACCGGAACGGTGATTGCTGGTTAAACGATGCCTGATATGACCAGCAACCCTGAATACGCCCGGTGATGTTCCGGGCGATTTTTACCGGACAAGCCCGCGGGATATCAGGCTCAGGCGACCGTCAACACCGCTTCTTTCGCCTTAACGCCGCGATGCATTAGCGTCATTAGCGCTTCAAGCACGCCACCGCCAATCGCTCTGGCCTTATCCGATACGCTGGTATAATCGGCGTCGGCGCCTCGCGGGTCGATATCACCGATTTTGAAACCGCTGTTAACCACCAGACCATCGTTTAATAACCCCCGCACCATGCCGCCCAGCGGAGCCAGAATCTCCCTGTCACCGATGGCGGCGATCGTCTCCCCTTCGTTGACAATATCGCCCAGCCGCACCCGCCCCTGCAGCACGCCGGCTACCGGGGCGCGGATCACCCTCAGCGAGGTGTGCCCCTGAATGTTGCCCGGGATCCCGGTATTCGCCTGGGCGCAGCCGTGGTATATCACCTGGCCTAACCAGTGGCCCCGATGGGTTTCAATTACCGCGTGGCAATCTTTCCCGGCGCAAAAACCGGGGCCAAGCGCGATCACCGCCGGTGCCAGCCCGCAATGAGTACCGAAGTTTTCCTTCGCCAGAATCGCATCCACCACGCAGGCGGGCCTCAGGTCGCGCAGGGAGTGACACGATGGGTCGACCAGAAGTGGGATGGCCCCATTTTCAACGATGCGCATAGCCTCATGTACCGACGCGGCGCGCCGGGCAACAACGCCCTCCACCGTCACTTCACCGTCGAATATCGCCTGGGCAAAGGCCACGCTGCGGCGGATCGCCGTCGGTTTTTCAACCTCGAGCATGATCACCTTAAATCCGGCATGCCAGAGCCGCAGCGCCACCCCGGTAGCAATATCTCCGGCACCGCGAATCACCACCCGCAGATGCTGTGATGGATGATCCACCGCCATCATCAGGCCACCCGCGGCCTGATTTTTCACCTGCAGGATCTCCGCCAGGACGCTGATGGCTATCTCGTTTGGCGTCTCGGCGCCAATGCTATAGCCCACCGGCGCATGCAGCCGCGCAATGTGATCTTCCGCAATCCCGTTTTCACGCAGTTGACGTAAAAAAACCTGAACCTTACGGCGGCTGGCCAACAGACCCAGCCAGGCCACTGGCTGGGTAATCAGCCAATCCAGCGCTTCGCGATCTTTATTGTTGGTGGCGATGAGGACAAAATTGTCAGGGCCAATGTCCAGCTTGTCTAACGCGCAACTAAAGGTTTCTGCATGCAACAGCTGGGTCGACGGGGGGAAGAAATCAGGATTGAGGCTCTCCCGATAGATATCGGCAACGGCGATTTCGAACCCCACCAGCGCCGCAATTTGCGCAATTGCGCGGTTGACGTGTCCGCCGCCGATCAGCACCAGGCGCGGCCGCAGGCCATGCACGCTGATATAAACCGACATCGCGCCTCCGCAGTCAGAGCCAACGGCATCGGTCCCGTTGCGCGCCATCCTGCCGTGAAACATTCGCGACGTCTTCTCACTTAGCGCCACCAGTGCCTCATCAATCACTTTTCGCTCCACCATACCGCCGCCTATGGTTCCCGCAATGGTCCCGTCAGCGCGGATCAACATCTGCGCTGAGTGCCTGGGCGTTGAGCCTCTGCTGTCAACAATCTGCGCCAGCGCAAACGGGCGATTCTGTTCTTCGAGTCTTGCAGCTTCTGAGAAAATATTCATAACAACCTCGATGGCTATCCCTTTTCATCCCAGAGTGAACCTCACTCTCTCACTCGTCTGCGCGTGATTGCCGGACGCTCCTGAACGGATCCCGCCCAGATGGCATCAACATCGCCATCAACCAGCAGGTCGGCTGTCAGCAAATTATCATTTTGAGAAAGCTGATTAAGTAACCAGATGCGCCGGACACCCGGCGGCGTATCTTTAAAGGCCCCTTCAGGATGCCGAATGAAACGATGCAGCATCTGCCAGCTCAGCCTGTCACCCGGTACGGCGGCGGTTATTCGGCAAAAAAAGGGCCAGCGATGAACCGTCCCAGGACCAATACATTGCCCAATCAACCCGCCTCCCGTCACGGCAATGACGCAGCGACTTGAATCAGGGATGCAAGGTTCATGCTCGTTTGGCGCTTTAAGTGCAAAACCGTGAGCGCCGTCGGCTTCTACCAGCACCACGTCTACGTGAGCCTGCGCCACCAGTCCATCAAGTTGCTCGCCGGTAAACCCCTTTACTTTTCCAGCCTGCGGCAACCATGCGGAAAAACAGGCCAGCAGCGGCGGTTGCCAGACGACTGCCGGCAGCCGCCCCGGGTCGCGACAGATAACAACCGGCATCTGCTCCGGTAGAGACATATGCGTGGTGGTGGTCAACAGGACCCGTCGTCCGGCCTGGACAAATAATTCAGCCAGCCACAACAACGTACTGGTTTTGCCACCCGCGCCAACGGCGGAAATAAGTAACGGGCTGGCAGATGCACCTAAATCACAAAACAAGGCGTCATCTTGCAGTATATTTTCCATTAATCAGGTTCACTTCCATTATTTAAAGAGCGCTATGAAGCCGATCGACTGTATTATTACCGCCGCCGGGTTGTCCTCACGAATGGGGCAGTGGAAAATGATGTTACCCTGGCAAGAGGGAACAATACTTGATGCAAGTATTAAAAATGCCCTGCAGTTTTGCTCACGTATTATTCTGGTGACGGGTTTTCACGCGCAGGAACTGCAGACACGCTATAGTAACAACCCCAGGATAACGCTGGTGCATAATGCGGATTATCAACATGGGCTGCTCTCTTCCGTGATCTGCGGGGCCCGCGCCGTAAAAAGCGAATACTGCTTTATCACCCACGGCGATCTGCCTTGTATCCGCGCTGAGGTATTCCGCACCCTGTGGCCGTTGCGCTATAACGGTTCGATTCTTCCGTATTATCAAGGAATACCGGGCCATCCCATTCTCGTTGCCCGCCGCTATTTGCAACAGCGGCTGAACCATTCTGACGGTTCATCTGTCCGCCAGGCTCTGCTCAGCGGTCGGCATCAACGGCTGGAACTGGAATATCCGGAAATTATTTTTGATATTGATACCCCTGCCGATTTTATTCGCCTGCAAAATAGCCCGCGTTGCTCGTAGCGATGCCCTCGCGTCTCATGAGCGCGTTTAACGCGATAACGTAAATTATCATTGTGATAGATAAACGTTGATTTTGAGAAATAAGCACAATTCATTTTGCTGAGTGATTTGAATTCGCATTAGCGTAACGTGATGTATTTCATAAAGCGTCATTAACTTTAGATCTCTCTCACAGATTCGTATCCGCTTAGCTTAATGGCTAAATAACTGGTGCGATTGTTGCTCCAGCTCTCCCCATTCGTCGGAAAGATCGTTTTCCCGATAATATTCGTTCACCGATTAATCTAAGGAGAGGGTTATGGGAGATATCATGCGTCCCGTCCCGTTTGAGGCATTATTGACGCGTATCTTTGATGAATACCAAAACCATCGCTCAATATTTGGTATTCCTGAACAGCAATTTTACTCGCCGGCAAGCCCGAATCGACTCACCGTGTTCGGCGAGAGTTGTGCAACCCCCGTTGGACCTGCCGCCGGACCGCATACCCAGCTGGCGCAAAATATTATCACCAGCTGGTTAACCGGCGGTCGGTTTATTGAACTGAAAACCGTACAAATCCTCGATCGGCTTGAGCTGGAAAAACCGTGTATCGACGCCGAAGATGAATGTTTTAATACGGAATGGTCGACCGAATTTACCCTGAAAAAGGCGGCTGATGAGTACCTGAAAGCGTGGTTTATTCTACACCTGCTGGAAGAGATTTTCCCGCTCACGCCGATGAAGAGCGGCAAATCATTTATTTTCAATATGAGCGTGGGTTATAACCTTGACGGTATCAAGCAGCCGCCGATGCAGCAGTTTATCAACACCATGATGAATGCCAGCAAGCAACCTGAGTTTTCCCTCTATCGCGATATTCTCGACCGCTGGCTGCATGACGAGAGGTTCCTTCTCCGCTTCCCCGGCGATGATATCCGTCCACGGCTCGACACGCTGGCACACAGGATCCCCGCCACCCTGGTACACGGCGTAACGCTGTCGACGATGCATGGCTGTCCGCCGGATGAAATTGAAGCCATTTGTCGCTATATGCTGGAAGAGAAAAACCTCAATACCTTCGTCAAACTCAACCCGACGCTTCTCGGCTATCCCCGGGTACGTGAAATTCTTGATACCTGCGGCTTTGGCTATATCGCGCTCAATGAAGAGTCCTTTGACCATGATCTGAAAATCGATCGGGCATTAGCTATGCTGGAACGCCTGATGCAACTGGCAAAAGAGAAGCATCTCGGCTTCGGCGTGAAGCTGACCAATACGCTCGGCACCGTCAACAACAAAGGCGCGCTGCCGGGAGATGAGATGTATATGTCCGGTCGCGCGCTGTTCCCGCTGTCCATCAATGTTGCCGCTCTTCTTTCCCGCGCTTTTGACGGCAAGCTGCCCATCTCCTACTCAGGAGGCGCCAGCCAGCTCAATATTCGCGAAATTTTTGCCACGGGGATTCATCCGATCACGATGGCGACGGACCTGTTGAAGCCGGGAGGCTACCTGCGGCTTAGCGAATGTATGCGCGAACTGGAGCAGTCTGACGGCTGGAAGATGACCCAGGTGGACGTCACGCGGTTGAATGCGCTGGCGGAAAAAGCCGTCAGTATGGCGTACACCCAAAAACACTGGAAACCCAATGACCGTATTGATGTCGGCGAGAAACTGCCCCTCACCGACTGCTACGTCGCACCATGCGTTACCGCCTGCGCTATTAAGCAGGATATCCCGGAATATATCCGCCTGATGGGCGAACAGCGCTATGCCGACGCGCTGGAGCTGATTTATCAGCGCAATGCCCTGCCGGCCATTACCGGTCATATCTGCGACCATCAGTGTCAGTACAACTGTACTCGTCTGGACTACGACAGCGCACTTCACATTCGTGAGTTGAAAAAAATCGCCCTGGAGAAAGGCTGGGAGGAATATCAGCAGCGCTGGCATAAACCCGCAGGCTCCGGCACCCGACATCCGGTAGCGGTGATTGGCGCTGGCCCGGCAGGATTGGCCGCCGGTTATTTTCTCGCCCGCGCCGGGCATCCGGTGACGCTCTTTGAACGCGAAGCCAATGCCGGCGGCGTGGTGCGCAATATCATCCCGCAATTTCGTATTCCCGCAGAGCTTGTCGAACATGATATCGATTTTGTGATCCGACATGGGGTGAATCTGGTCTACGGCTGCGATCCGCATCTGAGCGTTGAAAAGCTGCAGCAGGAAGGATTCCACTACGTTCTGGTGGGAACCGGTACCGATAAGAACAGCGGTGTCCCGCTAGGCGGTGATAACCCTAACGTACGAAAATCGCTACAGTTTTTGCGGGAGTATAACCGCGGCGACAACCTGAAACTGGGGAAGCATGTGGCTATTATTGGCGCGGGAAATACCGCAATGGACTGCGCCCGCGCGGCCCTGCGCGTCCCCGGAGTGGAGAAGGTCACGATCGTTTATCGCCGTTCACAGCAGGAGATGCCTGCCTGGCGTGAGGAGTATGAAGAAGCCGTTGATGATGGCGTTCAGTTCCGTTTTCTGAACAACCCGGAAGAGTTTAACGCTGATGGCACCTTGACGCTGCGCGTCATGACGCTAGGCGAAGCCGATGAAAAGGGGCGCCGCCGCCCGCTACAAACCGCCGAGACCTGCACGCTGCAGGTCGATACCCTGATAACCGCCATCGGCGAGCAGCAGGACCGCGATGCCCTCGCGACGATGGGTATTCCGCTCAATGAACATGGCTGGCCCGTTGTCGATCTCAATGGTGAAACCGCTAAGGCCAACGTCTTCCTGATCGGCGATGTGCAGCGCGGCCCCTCCTCCATTGTTTCCGCAATCGGCAATGCCCGCCGGGCAACGGATACGATTCTGGCCCGCGAGAATATCCTCAGTCACCATGGCGATAAACGCTGGAATAACGTCAATCCGGCGGAAGTCTACCGCCGGAAAGGGACCATTGCCGTAGCCATGGTAAACAAAGACGATCGAGATGCATTCGTGGCCCAGGAGGCCTCCCGTTGCCTCGAGTGCAATTACCTCTGCAGCAAGTGCGTGGATGTCTGCCCAAACCGTGCCAACGTCTCAATCGCGGTGCCAGGGTTCCAGAATCGTTACCAGACCTTGCACCTTGACGCCTTCTGCAACGAATGCGGTAACTGCGCCCAGTTCTGCCCATGGCAGGGCAAGCCATACAAAGACAAAATCACCCTCTTTAGTCTGCCCGAGGATTTCGGCAACAGCACGAACCCGGGTTTTCTTGTCGAGGCGAACCAGGTTCACGTGCGACAAAACGATCGGATCTGGCTGCTGAATATCGACGAAGGCGGCCAGTTTAACGACGTACCGCCACCGCTTACCGATATGTGCCGCATTATCAGCCATGTTCATCTCCACCATCGCTATCTGCTGGGAGGCGTCGAAGTATGAGTATCCTGATTCTTAAAAATGCGACTGTCGCGCAACTTTACCCGGCGAAAGTCGTGGAAAATGTCGATATCGTTATCGAAAATGAGACCATTATCGATGTCGGTCCGGAGCAATGCCGGCGCTATCCGCAGGCCAGCGTTAAAGAGATGCAGGGCCGCCTGGTCATGCCTGGCAACGTGTGCTCTCACAACCATTTCTATTCGGGCTTATCACGCGGTATCCAGGCCGACATCGCCCCCTGTCCGGACTTTATCTCGACGCTGAAAAACCTGTGGTGGCGGCTCGATCGAGCGCTGGATGAAGAGTCGCTGTACTACAGCGGACTCATCTGCTCGCTGGAGGCCATTCGCAGCGGCTGTACTGCGGTTATCGACCATCACGCGTCTCCGGATTATATTGCCGGGTCGCTCAGTCAACTGCGTCAGGCCTTTCTGAAGGTTGGGCTACGCGGCATGACCTGCTTCGAAACAACGGATCGCAACGGCGGCGCCAAAGAGTTACAGGCTGGCGTTGAGGAAAACATTCGCTTTGCTCGCGAAATAGACAGCGCAAGGGAAAAAGGCGATACCCCGTATCTGGTGGAGGCCCATATCGGCGCTCATGCGCCGTTCACTGTCCCGGATGAGGGCCTGAGCATGCTAAACGAGGCCCTGAAGACAACCGGTCGCGGGCTGCATATTCACGCGGCGGAAGACCGCTACGATGTCTCCCACAGCCACCATCATTATGCAAAAGATCTGCTGGTGAGGCTGGCTGATTTCGATCTGATCGACAGCAAAACGCTGATCGCCCACGGGCTGTATCTTTCCAACAGGGATATTGAGCTGCTGAATGCCCATGACGGGTTCCTGGTACATAATGCCCGTTCTAACATGAACAATCATGTGGGCTATAACCAGCGTCTGGCGGCGTTCCGTAACCTGGCGCTCGGTACCGACGGGATGGGTTCTGATATGTTCGAGGAGCTTAAGTTTGCCTTCTTCAAACATCGTGATGCCGGCGGCCCGCTGTGGCCGGATAGCTTTGCCCGCGCATTAAGCAATGGTAATGAACTGCTCAGCCGTAACTTCAAGGCGAAGTTTGGTCGTATTGAAGCCGGTTACAAGGCGGACCTGACCATCAGCGATTACGCCCCGCCCACGCCGTTTATCGCTGAAAATATTGCCGGCCACATTGCCTTCGGGATGGGGAGCAGCAACGTTCATAGCGTCATGGTCAACGGAGTCATGGTTTACGAAGATCGTCAGTTTACCTTTGACTGCGAACCGATGTTTGCCGAAGCCAGAAAGGTTGCGGCGAAGATGTGGAAGCGGATGGATGCCCTGGCCTGACGCCCCCTGGCAGGAAAAGAACCCGGTCTCTGCGCCGGGTTCTTTTTTGCAACGAGTCTACAGCGTCAACAGACTGGCGGTGGCGACTTTACGCTGTTTTTGCAACGCCGCCAGCGCCTCAGCGCTCATCACGCTGAGCGCTGCCGTCGGGCAAACATCAACGCAGGCGGGCCCCCGTTCACGCGCGACGCACAGATCGCATTTCACCACCACCGGCGGATGCGCCGCCGTGGCCACAATCGTTATTGCGCCAAAAGGACAGGCCACCACGCACCCCTGGCAGCCGATACAACGTGCGGCATCGGCTTCAACCCGCTCGGTTCCCATCGTTAACGCGCCGACCGGACAGGCAGACACGCAGGGCGCGTTTTCACATTGATGGCACATCACCGGTACGCTGAGATGTGCGAGACGCATCACCTTCAGGCGCGGATGAAATTCCGCCCCTTCAGCCACGTGCGACAGGGCGCAGGCGACTTCACAGGTCCGGCAGCCGATGCAGGCCTGTGGACTGGCGACGATAAAGCTGGTCATACTCCCTCCTTGTTCCTGAACAAAGCCAGCATCTCGTGAGCCGCCTGGCGCCCGGCCACCATCGCTGTAACCACCAAATCGGCGCCATGCACCGCATCCCCGCCGGCGAAAATTTTGTCATTGTCGGTTTGCGTCGTGCCGCGACCTGGACCACCGGTACGAATCTGCCCCCAGCGATCGAGTTGAATCCCGTGCCCGCGCAGCCAGGGCATATCATGCGCCTGGAAGCCAAACGCCATGACCAGCACATCGGCCGGGAGCTCAAATTCTGAGCCGACAATCGGCTGCGGGCGACGACGCCCGTCCGCGCCAGGCTCCCCCATTTCGGTGCGGATCATCCCAACCGCGCTGACCTGACCTTTGCGGTTACGCAGAATAGATTGCGGCTGAACGTTGAACTGAAATTCCACCCCTTCCTCACGCGCGTTCACCACCTCTTTTTTCGAACCCGGCATGCTCAGTTCATCACGCCGGTAGGCACAGGTTACGCTGGCAGCGCCGCGACGGATCGCCGTACGCACGCAGTCCATCGCCGTATCACCTCCCCCCAGCACCACCACGCGTTTACCTTTAATCTCGGTCATCGGATATTCCGGGCTCTCCTCAAGCCCCATCACGTCACGGGTGCTGGCAATCAAAAACGGCAGCGCCTGAATCACGCCCGCGGCGTCTTCCCCCTCCAGGCCCGCCGCCATCAGGCCGTAGGTACCCACGCCAAGAAAAACGGCGTCATAGTCTGCAACCAGGTCGTTGAACGCCACATCGCGCCCCACTTCATGATTGAGGTGAAAAGTTATCCCCATTTCACTGAAGATCTCCCTTCTGACCCGCAGTATGCTTTTATCGAGTTTGAAGGGCGGTATACCAAACGTGAGTAAGCCGCCGATTTCAGGATGTCTGTCGAACACCGCCACCTGTACCCCCGCACGCGCCAGAATATCCGCGCAGCCCAGGCCCGCCGGACCGGCGCCAATGACCGCCACCCGCTCTTTACGCGGCACGACATTCCCCACGCCCGGCCGCCAGCCCATCGCCAGCGCGCTATCGGTGATATAACGCTCAAGGTTGCCAATGGTGATCGAGCCGCCTTCATTTTTCAGTGTACAGGCCCCTTCGCACAGACGATCCTGCGGACAAACCCGGCCGCAAATTTCCGGCAAAGAGCTGCTTTGATGACACAGCTCCGCCGCTTCGATGACATTGCCCTTGTTGACAAGGCGAATAAAATCCGGAATGTGGTTATGCAGCGGACAGGTCCAGTTGCACCATGCTTTCTGGGCGCAATAGAGGCAGCGTTCGCTTTCGTATTCCGCATCGCAGGCCTCAAGCCCGTGGTAAATTTCGCCAAAATGGGTCTTTCGCGTTTCGGCAGCGATTTTTTTCGCCCCGACGCGCGGTAATTTTTCGAGGAACGTTTCGCGTCGCGTCCTCTGACGAGGTTGTACCGCTAGCCCCTGGGCCGCACGAAGCTGTCGTTCGCGGCGCAGCTGGTTGATACCGGCATCATCCATCAGCTTCAACGCCTGTGTCGGGCAGGCTGCCACGCAGGCCTGCTGACCCGATGCATGTTCGCTGCACAAATCGCACTTCTGCGCCAGCTGCGGGGCATCCGCTGCCGAGGAGGTCATTTCGATGGCGCCAAACGGGCAGGCGAGCACACAGTTTTTACAGCCGATGCACTGCGCCTGTCTGAGCTGAATACTGTCATTCGCCAGATAGAGCGCCTGCGTCGGACATGAGGTGACGCAAGGCGCATCGTTACAGTGATGACAGGTAGCGGCACGACTCTCTTTACGGTGGAAGACAATGTGGATGCGCGGAAGGAAATCACGACGCTGCTGCGGCCAGACATCCTGATGATGCGCAGTCACGCAGGCTATCTCACAGACATGGCAGCCAATGCAGCTGGCAGCATCGGCAACAATAAATCGATTCATTTGCGTCCCTTTTATTATTATGAAAATGACAAGGGTCGCGATGCAATAATCAGGCGCTTTTTACGTTCTGCAGCGTAGCAGGTTCATTTTTGAGAACCGCCTCAAAGAAACGCCCTTCCCTGCGGCGACCGGGGACATCCAATGAGATGCCGCGCAGAATCATGTGGCGATTCATAATGATTTCATTCCTATCATTATGAGAACCTTCTGTTCCTCGTCCGTTGTTTAATCCTGACCTGTCGCGGCGTAAACCGCGCGTTCTGTGACAGTCGACTCATTTCGACAACTTTCTGCCTCAAATTCAAAAAACTGGCACTCCCTAAGCATATTCCCCTCAGGTGTATTTCATCGTGACTCATCCTTCTCCCCAGTCGCGCCTTCCAGGATGCACTGGCGGAAAATGTCGGATAATAAGGAGAACAAAGTTATGAGCGCCATTGATTCTCAGCCACCATCGGTCTCTGGCAGCCCCCACTCAACAGATGAGGTGGATCGCGTCTTGTCCCCGGGGAAGCTGGTCGTTTTGGGTTTGCAACACGTTCTGGTTATGTATGCAGGTGCCGTCGCCGTGCCTTTAATGATAGGGGACCGGTTAGGATTAAGTAAGGATACGGTGGCGCTACTGATCAGCTCCGATCTGTTTTGCTGCGGCGTCGTGACGCTACTGCAATGTATCGGTATCGGTCGCTTTATGGGGATTCGTCTCCCGGTCATTATGTCTGTGACCTTTGCCGCCGTTACGCCGATGCTGGCCATTGGTATACACCCCGATATCGGACTGTTGGGGATTTTCGGTGCGACGATCGGCGCCGGAATCATCACCACGCTGCTCGCCCCTCTCATCGGACGGCTGATGCCACTATTTCCCCCTCTGGTCACCGGCGTGGTGATCACCTCTATCGGTCTGAGCATTATGCAGGTCGGGATCGACTGGGCGGCCGGCGGCAAAGGCAATCCTGACTATGGTAATCCGGTTTATCTGTGCATCTCCTTCGCCGTGCTGCTGTTTATCCTGCTGGTCACGCGTTTCGCCAAAGGTTTTATGTCTAATGTCGCCGTCCTGTTAGGCATCGTCTTTGGCTTTGGCCTTTCAATGATGATGAATGAAGTTAACCTCAACGGCCTGTACGACGCCAAATGGTTCGCCATTGTCACGCCGATGGCGTTAGGGACGCCGGTCTTCGATCCGGTGTCGATTATCACTATGACCGCCGTGGTCATCATCGTTTTTATTGAGTCGATGGGGATGTTCCTGGCGCTGGGTGAAATTGTCGGCCGCAAGCTGACGCCGCAGGATATCGTTCGTGGTTTGCGCGTTGACGGTATCGGCACGGTGTTTGGCGGCGTTTTCAACAGTTTTCCCCACACCTCTTTTTCGCAAAACGTCGGGCTGGTCAGCGTCACAGGCGTTCACAGCCGCTGGGTCTGCGTGGCTTCCGGCGCTATTCTGATAATCTTCGGGATGGTGCCGAAAATGGCGGTGCTGGTCGCCTCCATCCCGCAGTTTGTGCTGGGCGGCGCAGGGCTGGTCATGTTCGGTATGGTACTGGCGACGGGAATTCGCATTCTGGCGCGTATCAACTACTCCTCTAATCGTTACAACCTTTATATCGTCGCCATCAGCCTTGGCGTGGGTCTGACGCCAACGCTGTCACATGATTTTTTCTCAAAATTCCCGACAGTACTGCAGCCGCTACTGCATAGCGGGATCATGCTGGCCACGTTCAGCGCCGTCACCCTCAATCTGTTCTTTAACGGTTACAACAAACACACGGGGCTGATTCCCGAGAACCCGGCGGTTAAGCGCCAGCCACGTACGATGCGCATGTGGTTACTGATGCGCAAAGTTAAACAGCAGCAACACGATGAATAACGAGAAAGACTCCGGCGTCAGTGCATAGCTCTGACGCCGTCATCCCGTAACCGGGAGCATAAATTCCGCGAACTCAGGAGAACTCATCATGTTATTACGCCTGGTTTTCGCCACCGCGGTTCTCTGTTTGCTGAGCCAGCCAGCGGTGCAATATGCCATTAATTTGAGTATCCATAGCCGCTTCGACTTTTGGTTGCTCTTTTAATCGCGCTGTCTCCGCTTCGTTCTGACGAGGAAAATTATCATAATGAAAAAGGTGATTACCGTATGCCCGTATTGCGCAGCTGGCTGTAAGCTCAGGCTGGTCGTTGAGGAGGAAAAAATTCTGCATGCCGAAGCGGCAATGGGCAAAAATAACCAGGGGACCCTGTGCCTGAAAGGCTATTATGGCTGGGATTTCATTAACGATACCCAGATCCTCACCCCGCGCCTGAAAACCCCTATGATCCGCCGTCAGCGTGGCGGCAAACT
>NZ_MTEG01000029.1:0-75226 GCF_002108615.1 Klebsiella sp. YJ | reverse complement strand
AAATCCCATTCAGACGCCGGATAGATTCAAGCAAGCCAACTTGTCGTCAAAATCGGTGTTGCAAAAACGGGAGTGACCATAGATTCCGTTTTCTGAGACGACCCCATTGATGAGCACGGGAACCGCGTCAGCCACTGATTTTTTACCAGGCTGCGGGCATAACAGTGTGGAAAAAGCCGGCATCTGCCGGCTTTTTTATATGCTGCGCTGGTTGACCCGCTCAGAAAGCTGCGCGGCACTCTCTTTCCTTTCGCTGTAGCGGTCGGTGAGATAATCACTGCGACCGCGCGTCAGCAGGGTGAACTTCATCAGTTCCTCCATGACGTCCACTATGCGGTCATAATACGAAGAAGGCTTCATGCGGCCATCCTCATCAAACTCGGCCCAGGCTTTTGCCACGGATGACTGATTCGGGATGGTGATCATCCGCATCCAGCGTCCAAGAATACGCATCTGATTTACAGCGTTGAACGACTGTGAGCCGCCGCTGACCTGCATGACGGCCAGGGTTTTTCCCTGTGACGGGCGGACCGCGCCTGACGTCAGCGGTATCCAGTCAATCTGGGCCTTCATGATGCCGGTCATGGCCCCGTGACGCTCCGGAGAGCACCAGACCATGCCTTCCGACCAGAGAACCAGCTCCCGCAGCTCAGCCACTTTCGGGTGCGTCTCCGGCGCATCATCGGGCAGTGGCAGGCCGGACGGGTTGAAAATTTTCACCTCCGCGCCCATGGCCGTCAGCAGCCGGGCACCTTCTTCCGTTGTCAGCCGGCTGTAAGAGCGCGCCCGCAGCGAGCCGTAGAGCATCAGGATGCGGGGCGGATGCGTTATCTCTCTGGCCTTCAGCTTATCTTCCGTCAGCGGCGCGTCCAGGAGGGCCGGATCGATATTTTTCAGGGCATCAGTCAGGTTGTTCACAATGGGGTCTCTTCGGGAGTCTTTGCGGGTGACAGACTGCAGCTGCCGCCTGCGCAGCATTCTTCTGTCAGAAAGGCCATCAATTGCTCAAGCTGCGCATAGCAGGGCCTGCAGAACAGGGTACGACTCTGCCGTTCCTGGCTTATGAGTCCAGCGGATATCAGCGCTGAAAGATGATGGCTGAGCGTGGAGGCAGGAATCTCAAGGTGCTTCTGCAGTTCGCCAACCGGCAGGCCTTCATGACCCGCCCTGACCAGCTCCCGGTATATGCTGAGACGTGTCGGGTGGCCCAGTTCTCGAAGTGCGTTTGCAGCAGTGTTTAAATCCATAATACCTCCTTTATCTATATTTCCAGAATAATAGAAATATAGCCTGCGTCAATCGTTTCTGCCGTGAGGGTACCGCTTTCCCAATCATGCTCTGTCCGCCAGGTTATGGGGGGCAGAGCCAGAGCACTACCGAAATCCTTGCGAATACCCGTGCAGGGAATAATTTCCGCCCCCTTTATGGCCGGAAAAAAAACTGATAAACGTCGCCTTTTCAGAAGGTTGCTTTCTTAACGTGGTTTTTCGCATGGTTGGACCTCAGACCCCTGATACACCTCACCGTCCTGGAGAATTTCCCATTCCAGCCGGGCTTTCTCGTGGTGCGGCAGCATGGCCACCACCTGAACACCATCACGGATACAGACCAGCGGTGAAACCTCCAGCGTTCTCATTTGGTCGGTATGACGGGTGTACAGCGCCAGACCGGCCCAGAACAGCGCAACCGGCAGCATCACCAGAAGGGGGCCTGCCCATGCGGGAAAAGACGGGTATAAGAGTGTCAGAAAGAGCGCCAGCGCGCCCCCGTACAAATAACAGAATAATTGCTGTTCAGTGCGCAGGGTAAAATATCGGAACATAAACTCAGTCCTTTAAAAATAAACTGGATTAATAAAATATTAATGACGGGATTTATTGATTGCAGACTGAATATTCTCTGCTTCGGTCATTCCGGTAAATACTGTGATGTTTTCAGCCGTCGCGCCTTTTACCGGCAGCACAATAATTCCGGGTGTTCCGGTTAATCCTGTCTCCGTGGCAATATCATTAATATTCTTCAGCGTGGTGTTAATCTCTTCAATGGTCTGCGGTTGAAATGAAATTCCCCCCGATGTCTTTTCAATATCTCCCTTCGTCAGCTTCCCTTCATTCAGGCCTGTCCCGTACAGACCATTGTGATATTTAAGATAGGCCTCCGCTCCTTGCTCTTTCCAGACCTGCAGACCTGTTTTCGCTGCCAGCAGTGACGCTGGCCACCGACTGCCGAAAACCGGCCATTCCATAAAGAAATAGCGCACCTTCGTGTTGTTCTTTATGACCTTCTCCAGCTCGGGTGCAAACCGGCTGCACCAGATGCACTGATAGTCGAAGAATTCGACCACCATCACATCCCCGTCCGCAGGCCCCCAGGACGGGATAGTTTTATCGCCCAGTATTTTCGCCTGCTGCGCCAGCGCAGCGGATGTCAGCCCCCGGCTTTGTTTTTCCTCCTGCTCCTGCTGAAGTTTCTCGCTCATCTGAATCAGTATTTCAGGATGAGCACGCAAATAATCGGCCGCTATTTCTCCGATTCTTTTTTCCTGGATGACGGAGAAAGTCTTTTCTGTCTCAGGCTCTTGAGCAACGCTGTTATTAACAAAGGTGGCGAAAATAAATGGAAGCAGCAAATATATTTTACGTTTCATTTTTATTCCTTTAAAAGTTTCAGTGTAGATAAAAGAATGCCCGACTGCTAAAGAGGTTAAATTCTTTAGCAGCAGCATTTACAGATAAATTTATTTGTGGCAGAGAATGAATTAAAGCGTCTGACTCTGTATTCGGGCACTCAGGCGGCTCTGGCGCACTCTCCGTTCACGGGCATAGTTTTCTTCTTCTGGCGTCACGGTCGCCACAATATTTCCCTGCAGGTCATACCGGGGAGCGCCAGCCTGCATCAGGGAAAGATACTCTTCTGAACGCGTCAGGCTTTTCAGGCACTTAATCACCTGTTTATGCGACAGCGGGAGGTTGCGTTGCGTAATGTCCGCAAACAGATGATCACGCATCCCCGTCGCCAGCAGACGTGGCACATTACCGTCGAACAACTGTGGCCAGAACGCCTTCAAAGTCATGATGGCCTGTTCCGGCGGCAGCAGGCGCAGATATCGGACCGGAGGCGGTGGCTTTACCGCATTGACCACCGGCGCAGATTCACGTGCTGCGGCTTCGTCAGCCTTTTTGGCCCGCTCCAGCTTCTCCTTCTTTACCTTCCAGGCCGGAGGCGTCGTGACCACCACCACTTTTTTACGCCGTACCACTACGGGCGTCTCAGGGGTCCCGGTCGCCGCGGTATCCGCTGCCGGCTTTCTTTTCAGACTCAGTACAGGGCGTTTTTCTTCAGTCATAACAAGGTTTTTTATCTGACAGGAACCAGACTATAAGATACGTGAACACGGTCAAAAGCGCATCCTTTCAGGGCGTAGGCCCCGTTTATCCTAATATTAGATGTCTGCGCAATTGCTGCCCGGACTGATGTCCGGGCTTTTTTACATCGAGACAACGATACCCAGCACCGCCAGATGCACGGCATAGAACATCACGAAGAAATGACGTGGCCAGAAACGTTTCACACGTTCCCCGGCAGATGAACACACCATCAATGCCAGCAGCGCAATGGTCAACCCGGCCACCGACTCACTCACGTCGTTCGGGTTCATCAATAACACCATGATGGCCCACAGCACGCCGTATCCCAGCCGTTCCGTAGCACGTTCTGCCCGACAGAGAAACCAGCCGGCGATAAGCATGCCCACCCCGGCCGCACCGTAGCTGCCGGATGACAGCGGTATCCACGCCGCCAGGAGTGTCATGGCCAGCAGAACATATTGCCGGGAAGGCTGGCTGAACCACCGCAGGGCCTGGCCGGTCACCGCAAAGGCAAACAGAATATTCCCCGTGTACCACGGATATCCAATCAGCATAAAAGACACCTGGGCGACCAACGCCCAGCCCCACAGACTGTTCAGCTGCGACTGGCGAATTTGGCCGTGCCGCGCCAGGTTCACCCCCCACACCAGACCGAACAGCGGAAAACATCCCCGCCCCAGCAGGCGCATGATCTCGTTATTGTGGGCCAGCAATAAGCCTGCATGGTCGGTGACCATCAGGACCAGGGCCACCGTTTTAATCATATCCGTCTGCCCGGGCGTCCAGGTCAGGAGTGCCTGCAGCCAGCGGTCAGCGGCACTGAGGCGCATTACATGTGTTGTCATCTTTATGTCCTTTTTATCCCTTACATCGCGCCCCGGCAGGGTGCCCGATTTTTAATCGGGAAGGATGCCGGGGCAGACAAGCCGCAGGCGCGTCAGTCGCCCCCGAGCGTTTTCTCACGATTGAGATCACGAACCATATCGCGCTCCATCTGCTGCAGGCGCTCCCGCTGAAGGCTCTCCTGAGCCACCTGCTGAACGGCCGCTTCCTGTTTCCGGGTCTGTGGATCGTCGGGCAGGGTCATCTTCTCTTCACCCGGTTTTTCGCGCTCCAGACCGCGAATGACGTCTCCGATGACCTCTTTTACCCGGTCTTCAGATTCGCCGGCTTTACGCCCGTCCCCGGCCACTTCCCGGGCAGTCTGTTCCGCCTGTTTCTCCATATTCTGACGCTGCGCCTCTTCCGCGGCCCGCTGTGCCAGCACTTCTGGCGGAAGCGGAATGTCAGTTCCTGCCGCCTCCGGTGAAACTACCGGTATCGGATCTGCCCAGACGCGTCCGCCGGTGATGGCGCCCGGATTCCAGGGGCGGTCATCGCCAGCAAGGCGCACTACCACGCCGCTGTCAGGGTTATCGCGGGCGACCCTGACGCCCTCTCCCATATTCCCGGCCAGCAGGCTCTCGCCGTTCCGGCTCCCCTGCAGCGCCACAAAGCGGGCATCTTCATTGCCCATCACCCGTCCCTCGCCCCCCATCACCTGCAGGCGGCCGTCGCTGTCCGTCAGCGAACTGAGCCAGATCCCGGCTTCTTTCCCGTTCTTGTCATACACCGGCAGCGCCACGTGGGGCTGCGGATACTGTTTTCCGGGCGAAATGAATTTTCCGGGCGATATCCCCTTCGCAAGGCCGGACTGCTGCAGCGCCGCGCGGCCTGCCGCGGTTTCATTCATCGGTCGCGCACGGCTGAACAGCTGCTCCGCAGTGTGTACCGCCCGGTCATTACGCGGCGCAAGAATATCGTGCGCCGTCGCTTTCGAGGGCGAGGCATTAATTGCTTTTATCCAGCCCTCCCGGCTGTCGGTATAGACCTGAACATGCTGTTTCATACGCGATAACCCGACATAGGCGGATTCGAAGCTGGCCATCGCTTTTCGGCCCTCCGCCACGCCCTCCAGCGCGATGGCAAACGGTTCACTGGCCCCCTGGGCCCCGTGAGCGGTAATGGCATACGCCAGATCAATATGGCGTTGCGCCTCGTCGGCCTTCGGGTTCAGTGTCCGGGAGGTTTTGCCGTCCGACAACGTGACACTGTCACCTGAGACGGATTTTACCTCCCACACGCTGTTGGCCACATAGCCGCGCTCCGGGTCACTTTTGCTGAAGCGCATTCGGTCCCCCTCAGACACGGTGATATCTTCCCGGCGATAGAGCGTCACGCCTTCTGCCGATGCCTCCCGGGGTGAGATAAATCGCTCCTTTCCTTCACTGTCTGTCAGGGTGATCAGCTGATTATCCTTATCCACTTTGCTGATACGGTGGTATACGTTATCAACCAGCGCCACCGCCTCCTTGTGAGCCGTCCAGGTCGACAGTCTGCGCAGTTCACCGTCACGGATGTTACTCGTGACCAGCACCGGCAGGGTGATTTCCTCTTTGCCGGTTTCCCCGTTCTCCCGCCGAGCGTCATGGATCAGACCGTTCAGCGCCCGCCGGTCCTTATTCAGATGGGTGATCACCAGCGTCTGCGACTGTGCCTCCGGGGTGCGACCAGCGTAGTCCTTCACCAGAGCCTCGTAGAGCGTCGCGGGCTGACCTGCCGGCACGCTTTCGCCTTTCTTCAGTGCCTCCTGAATCGCCTTCTCCTGTGCCCGCGTGAATTCCACCACAGAACTGCCCGGCGCCCAGGCGCCTTCTTTTCTCGGCACTTGCTCCGGCGTGACCTGCTCAATTGTTGCCAGCGCGCTGTTCACGTCGCGGTCAATGAGGCTGTAGACCGCC
This sequence comes from Klebsiella sp. YJ, assembly GCF_002108615.1. NCBI lineage: Bacteria > Pseudomonadati > Pseudomonadota > Gammaproteobacteria > Enterobacterales > Enterobacteriaceae > Klebsiella > Klebsiella sp. YJ. Next base: position 69,078 of record NZ_MTEG01000029.1, on the reverse strand, counting down.
GGTCGCAGTTCCGGTACCTGGCGCACGATTTCTTTCATGATGGCCACATCCGCGGCGCTGCGCTGCTGCATCAGTCTGAATGGCTGGCCGGGTGCAATGGACTGCAACTGGTCGGTGTCCCCGCTCAGAACGGCCCGGCCGCCGCCGGCGGCTATCAGCGACAGGGCTTTTGCCGTGTCGGCCAGCCCCACCATCGAGCTCTCGTCGAGCAGGAACAGGGTGTTGCTGAAATCCGGTGTCTGGCCATTACGCTGCAGGAGCTGCGTGTCGTGCAGGAACGAGGCGGTGGTCTGCGCATCCACGCCGGCGCTCTGCATTTCCCCGACCGCACGGTGTGTCGGACCGAGACCGATAACGCGCGGGCGGGTCTCTTCCGGCAGAAGGTCGATGGCGCCCGTCACCGCCCGGAACTGGGTCGTTTTCCCCACCCCGGCATAGCCCTGAACGACCGTGAAGCGGTCAGAGGTCTCCAGGATCATGCGGGTCGCCGCACGTTGTCCGGAGGTCAGGTCCGTCATCAGGCTGGCCGGCACGCGGTCCATCAGCGGCTGCATCGCCGCTTTCCCTTCGAGTACCCGGGTCAGCACACTCTTTTCTGCGTCCCAGGTCTGGCGGGAAATCAGCAGGTCGTTGCCGTGACCGGGCGCCACCGGCACACTCAGCAGACTGCCGGCCTTAATCTGCGCCTGAATGGACCGGTCAATATCCGCCATCGGGACCTTACCTCCCCCGTCGAATTCCATTGCTGTGGACAGCAGCTGCGGACGCGTGAAGGTCAGGTTGTTGCTTTCCAGTAAGGGAATGGAAAGGTGAATGGCCTGTTCTGCCGGGGAGTGAAGGCCTGCTTTTTGCTGCGCAATGGCCGCATCCAGTTCTGTCTCGCCGGAACGGGCCTTCAGCTGCTCTGAGACCACGCTGAAGGCGGTATGACGCGCCAGCTTCTCTGTAGTGCGGTCCGCATCCTGTGCGGAGTAAAGCCGGATATGGCTTCCGCTCTGCGCCAGCTGGTTCAGCGTGGCATTATCCAGCTCTCGCTGCGTCACCGAGGCAAAGACGGTCGCCGTCTCGCTGACCGACCTGCCGGGGCTTTCCACCCAACCGTGCCCGACCTTGATACCGTCGAACGGTCCGGCGCCCACAGCCAGGGTCTGGGTGGTTTTCTGCCCGGGGCGCTGCACTGTCAGATGCCCGGCCTCCGCTTTCAGTACCGTGACACCCTCGCCCCCTTTCAACCGCGTCTCAGGAATTTTCCCCAGCACCGCCAGACGTTCACCTTCCGCTACCGGTAGCTTATCGGCCCGAAACAGCGTCCACTGGCTGTCGACGGCAGAAACCTTCATATCCAGACGTTCCCCCTCTTTGTCCCTGAGCGTCAGCATATTGCTGCTGGCGGTCACCCGATCGATCACAAAGCGGTCATGCTTCCGGGCGTTCGGGTCCCACCGCTCCACCACCATTCCTTCCCGGTAATAGTCCCGCACGCCGCGGCTTTTACTGTCCAGCCAGACCGGGGTCAGGGCGGTGACGGCCATCTCCTTCGTCCCCAGCACGCCCTCGTTTTTCAGGGTGTCGCGGATGATGCCGTTGAGTACGCCCTGCTCACGCGTCCCGCTGATTTGCGCCACGCTTTCCTGCCCTTCGCGTACGCTGACGGAAAACTCCTGCGCCAGGCGGCTGTAACGTGCGCCTTTGTCCGGCTCACTGATGATGTCCGCCGTCGCCTGCTTTCCGCCCTGCCAGCGATACGTATTCACCCCGCTCTCTTTCAGCACCGTCAGCGCGCTGCCGGTGCCGCTGCGCTTCCCGCTGTCGGAGAGCAGGACCTGCACGTTATGCCGCATGGCGCCATCCAGCATAGAAATAGTCTCTTTCAGGCTCAGCTTCTCCGCCTGGTCCACGATGAGCGTCCCGCCCGGGATAAACGCGGTTCCGTCCTGCAGGGCAGATTTCCCGGTCACCGTTTCTCCCGCCAGACGCGCATCCGCAGACAGAAACTCACGCGAACGGTTGTCAGCAGCAACAATGTGCACGTCCCGCCCTTGCTCCCGTGCCATCAGGGTTAACTCAGCTACCCGCTCACGCTGGCCAGCCGCGCCGCCCTGGCCGGAGACAATCCCCATTGTCGGCAGGTCCTGAGCCAGCACACTGACGGCATCGCTGAAAGGCGACTGACGCACAACAGAGGTATCCGGCGTGACGGAGACATGATTCTGGCGCTGAACCTCCTGGCTCAGCGCTTTAACGGACAATTCATCCAGGACATGGATGTTTGAGGTGAACAGGCCTTTCTCCCGGTCGAGCGGGATCAGCTGCTCACGTTCAATCGCCGCATCGATACCCGTCCTCGCCTGCTCAAACACGCCGGGTTTGGCTTCCAGCTGGCTGACCGTACGGGCCAGCAGGTCAGCATAGGTGAACTGCACCTTCCGGTCGCTGAGCCCGGCAATGGCTTTCGTGACCACGTCGCTGATATCAGGGGCGTCCGTTTTCACCGGGCTGACGGGCGCACTGGCGATTTCTGTCGCGCGCTTATCGGCATCCTCGCGGTAACCGCGCATGTCGAACCCGGTTTCTTTGAGGGTGTTCACCCACTCGACCATCTTCTCTGCCGGGTCGAGGGTTTCTTTGGATTTACGGGTATCGAGCGCGGCGACATCCCGGGATTTCAGGGACGCATCGGGCCCTGCTGCTTCCCTGACCTCTTGGGTGCGGGTGGAAAAAGGCTCGACCGGCACCTCTTTCATTTCCCACATGCCGTGCTTGCCTACGACTTCGGTTTCATACCCGAGCTTTTCCACCAGGGGTTTCAGCACTTCACGGTATATTTTTCCGAAAGCGAGCTGGTTGGCATACACGTTCTCAATGAAGCCGGTTTTACCGACCGTGTCGGTCCCCAGCGACTGCCATTTATCCCCGTTCTGCGTGGCATTGATCACCACGGCATGGGTATGCAACTGGGGCTCCTGATTACGGTTCGTATCGTGGTTGAATTTCGCCACAATGAGGTTACCGGTCAGCACGGTTTCACTTTTTCCGTCCGTCATGACCCGGGTCGCAGCCAGCGTTTCAATCTGTTTTACGGCTTCGGTAACGGCCTGATTGTGGGCATCAATCAGGCGCTTATCCCCGCCGATCATGGCCATGACAGACACGCTTTTGGGGGCGGAGAAGGTCAGATCGTAACCTGGCCGGTGTTTGTTCACGCCATCCTGCATCCGGGTCAGGTCGCTGCCGTCCGGCAACTTTCCTTTCAGCAGGTCCGTGAATACCTGCTTATCCACCTTCCCGTCCAGCCCCAGCGCCTCCGCCCCCTTTCCCTGCCAGCGCTCATCCATGCTCCCGATAACGTAATAGTTATCCTTGTCTGTATAGTAATTGCCGGCGCTCCCCGCGGACTTTACCGAACCAATCGACATCATCAGAAGTTCCCTCCCACCTCAATATCGTCATGCTCGCTGCGGCTGTGATTGATATTGACCTCTTCGCGTCGCTGCATATCACGCTGTGTTTGCTCAGTCGCCAGCCAGGCGTCATACGCATCCATGTCTTCAATTTCACCCGCATCATTCACCCCGGCTGGCAGCATATTCTGACCCTGTTCTGCGGGCTGTTGCTCCAGTGCCTGTTCCGTCCCACCCGCAGGCACAGCAGTCGCACCGGAAGTGGATGCCGCTGCCGCTGCGCCGGTTGTCGCCGCCGCCGGTCGGGTCACAGTAAGCGGGACGGTTGTGACGTGGCGTTCGGGTGATACAGGCTGGGATGCAGACGGAGCCTTAACAGGAACACTTTGAGCCGGTTGCTTCTCCGCCGCAGGAGACGCTTTGATCGGAGCAACCTCCGCCGGTGCACCAGAAGTATCCGTCGCCGTTTCTCCCCCTTCAGGCATCCCTGTCGCTTCGTCCGGCGTAAACAGCATCCGGGCATGACTGCTTTCAGCTTCGCGAGCTTCCAGCAGGGTATCCAGTCTGGCGTCCGTCCGCGTATCGAGGTTACGGAGAATAAATCCCTCGGCAATTTTCGGCCGGGATTTGTATTTCAGAGCCAGCTTCACCGCCGGATACGGGCCCGGCAAGGTGACATAGCAGGACAGGTCAGGCAGCGTCTGGATGTCGGAGTAACTGACCAGCGTTTCCCGCTCTTTTTCCTTGCCGGTCGACACGCCGTCACGTACCGGGTCTGCACCGTAAGAGTACTGCTCGCTGGCCTTGAGGATTTCTTTCTCACCGATTTCGCCGGCGGCAAACTCAGCAATCTCTTTACTTGGGGAGCGGAAAAAGGCACGGGTGTTCATCACGTCGAACAGCGTCGCCGCGGGCTTCACCCCGTAAATATCTTCAAGCTGGGCATAAGACTGGATACCAAACACATAACAGCCGCCGAACTTACGCGCTTCCGGCAGGATCTCGACCAGGTCCGGCAGCTTGTGCAGCGTGGGGAGCTCATCCGCAAAAATCCACACGCGCCGGTTACGGTTCTCCCCCATCCCCAGCAGGCCGCGGATAGCGATAGACAACCACATTGAGATAACCGGCTTCAGTGACGCATGCGTGTCAGCGTTGGAAGAGATAAACAGCCAGCCGTTGGGCTGGTCCTCACGTACGCCCCGCATCCAGTCACGGATAGTGAACGGCTCACCGTTTTTCTCGATCCCCTGCAGATAGCGAATGGCTTTGACGTAGTTGGTCAGTACGGCGCGAATGGAGATAGCCGTTTTCTCAATCTTTTCCTCCACCAGGTTAGCGGCCGGCGTGTTTTTCAGGTACGCGCGCAGTTTGTCTATTTTGATGGACAGCATGGTATCAACCAGCTTTTCGTAGCTACGGTCTTTATCCTCGCGCATCAGGTACGCACCTTCGGAAAATATGGTGCGGCCGGAGCCCTGCCAGAACGGGTCCTCTTTAGTGCCCATCGGAATAAGTGTATTAGAGACGTTATCAAAATCCGGTAGTGTCAGGCATTCGCGCCATATATCCCAGGCTGCACAGCGGGAATCCAGTGGGTTAAGAATTTTATCCAGTGACGGGTCGTAATAGCTTTTGACGAACTCACAGGAGCGGTCGTAAATAATGGCCATATCACCGCGTGCACGTACGTAATTCAGCAGCCGGCGGATGACTTCGGATTTGCCTGAGCCGACCGTACCGTGAAGACAGAAGTTCTGGATTTCGGAGTTTTTCAGAATAGGCAGGTCGCCAATTTTAATATCGGAGGCCACCCCATCGCGTTTCATCTGGCGGGCCACTTCTTTTGGTTTATCGGAAAGCTGGCGCCCTCCGGTATTCTCATCTTCGCTTTGCTGTTTCCCCTGGCGGCCCAGTACCCAGCTGGCGACAAAGAACGTCACAATACAGACGGTCAACGACACGATGGCGGCACAAACGAAGCTGGTCCAGAGCTGCTCACCGCACCAGATGGTATATTTATCGGCAAGGATTTGCTCCGAATTATATTCCAGCGACTTCCCATAATAGTTAATCGTATAGACCGGCTGGGAGCGAATAATATCGCGCATGGGCGCCAGTGTCGTACACCACCAGTAGACGCAGCCGTTAACGAAAGTTTGCCAGCTGAGCCGGTACATCAGTATCAACCCGCACAACACCCAGAAAATAATAAAAAGCACATAGAATATAATATTGGCAATCTGGCCAAACATGCGAAAGCGCATATTGGCAATCTGACCGCCTTGAGTCATGTCCTTAGCATTAAAGCTCATAATTCTTGACCTTAAATACAAAAGCGAAGGAATGTTCCGACCACGGTCGGCAACGCCTCACAGATGCACAAATAAATTGTGCAACTGCTCACCGTTCTGAGGAGGAATAAGCTGATTAAATGTCGAATTAACCTGACAGGCCAGGGAGGCGATGTCAGTCTGGCCCGGTATACCCGGGCCGTGAGGTGGCAAACTTACAGAATATTCGCGATAGATTTAGCCAGCTGGTCTTCCAGAACAGGCTGTGCTTCCGGGAACTTGAGATTAACTTTGTTCGCACTGGAGACAACGCGCGTCTGGTATTTATGCTGATTACCGGTTTCGGTGCTGGTTTGCACTTTCGCACCGGAGGTACCCTGGCGTAATACCGCGACATTATCCGTCTGTACCTGGGTTTTGGCCCGTTCGGAGATCTGAACATCGGTGATCATCGTGTAGTTCACGTCTTCCACCATCGCATCAGCCGCCATGCCTACCAGTCCTGCGGCCAGGCCGACACCGAGGGTCGCGCCGGCTGAACTGGAATTGTAGGCGGTGATCCCTGCCCCCAGCGCAGCCGCTGTAGCTGCGCCTTCATAACCGCGGCTTAGCCAGCCCTGGGTTTCACGCAGGTCCATTTTATCGGCCTTCAGCACATTTGCCTGAATCCAGTAACCCGCGGTATCGGGATTAGTGACGACCTGGTAGCCTTTTGCTGTGACGGCACTGGTGATTTTCGACTGGAGCCCGCTCATGTCTTTATCAGAGGTATTTTTGATTTGCAGATAAACGGTCTTATTATTTGACGGTTCCAGCCAGATTGTTTCGCTCATCTGTGTTTTCACATCCAGATTGCGCTTTTTAATTGCTGTCCCCATTGCGCTACAACCAGAAAGCACCAGTGCTGAGCTGATGACCATTACAGCCATGACTTTATTTAGTTTCATCCTGAATCCTTGTGACATAATCAATATAAGTGAATACACATTCTCTTATTGCTTCGGAATGCGCATTCACTATAAAGGAATTTTAAGGGAAAGGTGTAGATTAATTACGGTTTGAACAATCAATAATAACCCAAAGAAACTCTTAGCCTATTAACAAACCACTATAATTGATAGGTAAGTTTTGATGGGCTAACTAACCTTCCAATTTCTCTGCCTTGAAAGAGTTTATCGCAGATGTGAGTAACGATAGCTGATACCTTCCAAAGTCCAGATTCATAACAACCCCAAAAAAAATCGACGTAATTAAGACCATAAAACCAAAAGGAAATGGTGAGTCATAAGAAAAACGATTAAAAAAGGCAAGAAAAAGAATCGTCAACATATATAAAAATGCATAAATAATGATTTTTCTGGAAAAAAATCGATATATATTTGAACGTATCCTAAAGGATTTAGGCACGGATAAAAACAAGGAGCGAGCACTAGCTATACCAAGAAGAAGAATCAACCCCACCCCCCCTGGAAAAATCACGACCCAAAAAATATATTTTACTGCAAGGTAGTTATGATTAACGCTAATCATCGCGCAAAGAACATTCCATGCAACTATAACTAATCCAGGCCACAGACATGCCCAAAAAGACGGTATCGCTGCTTCCCCTTGTGAAAGTACATTTTTCAGTTCCTCCACCTCGTGGAGGATGACTTTATTGTTTATCATCAAGTTCACCTTTCCCTATTAAGATAATCCTTTTGGATTTTAGCCGCCTTATCCGCTAACTCACCCGGAGCGTCAGCGCCTGGTAAAGATTTCACCTTACTCTTTCTTTCATTATATTCATTTTCGAATCTATTTCCTTCTGTTTTATGGTGACTTTCCAGATCAGTCTGCTGTTTCTTGACCCCATCACCCTGCTGCTGAATTCCCTGCTGGCTTTCCTGGTGTGCCTGTTTATTTTGAGACACCATCGTATCTACTGTCTGACCCACATTATCCTTAATTCCGGCATTATGCGTCATTCCATCAATACTACCACTGTGCTGGCTATAATCAGCTTCTACGGAACCCGTGCCTCCACCGCCTGACACATTAGGCATTCCCTGACCAATTGTCCCTCTCGCCTCCTGATAGGCACCATCCACTTTAGGCTCGACCTGCTCTTTAACAAACTCCCTTGCCAGTGATTCCCGCTGTGCCGCTACTTCAGGTGAACTGGTATTGGTGAGGATAGCTTCTGCATTCTGCGGAGAACGTTGTTGAACAAAGTTAGCAAACTGCTGCGTCAGATTCTCACTCATCTGGCCGCTCATACTTTCGGTACGCGACGCCATTTCACTAAGTTCATGGCTACGTGTACGGCTGTTTGTATATTGGTCGTAGCTGTTTTTCGCACTGGAAAGTGACGTAGAGAACTGGTCCACGCGGGAGCTGGCATTATTATCTGTTGTATTACCAGAAGTGCTGGTTTTATGGCTTGTAATGTAATCGGACGCCTCTTTAAAGTCTTTCGCTGCCTGGCTACTGGTATCATGCCTGCTATCATGTGATTCCCGCCCAGAAGAGCTGACATTATCAGTATCACCTGAGCTATGTCCCCAGCCAGCGCTTCCTTTTCCACCAACTTCAGCAGATAACCCCGTGCCCAACTTACCAAGCTTGCCAAACAACTGGTCTCCGGAACTCCATTTACCAGATGCATGTATATCAAAAGATTGAGTTCGTTTAGAGGAGTCATCCATCAATTGCTGGAAAGACTCTTCATTGCTGATGTTGTTGGCTTTTGCATTTGAAACAACCGCGTTCCACATTTTACTCTTCGCCATCGAGTCTTGTGATGACTCAGTATTATCGGCGCCGGTGGTGGTTGACGCGCTGGTCCCCATATTTGTGCCAAACTGCTTCAGGCTGTTCCAGGCGCTGGTCACGCTGCTGTTATAGCCCTGCAGAGAGCTCTCTGCCTGCACATCCGACTCCCGTGCCATCTGCTGCTGTGCACTGGCTATCTGCCGGCCAACATTAATATCCACCGGCAGTTTTGACATTGCGCCGCTGCTGTCCCAGACCATAGAACCATCCCGGGTCTGTGTACCCATGCCTCCGTTCCCCAGTTGCCGGGACATCTGTCCAAATGCCGTTGAACTGTTGGTGTTCCAGCTGTTTCCGCTGACATTGTCCGTCTGCATATTCGAAAACGAGTAATTCCCGTCTACCACGCTGGAAGAGGCCTGCGACGTCGAGCTGAGGCCCGACGAGGCAAAATGACTGTACGCGCTGGAAAACCCTGCCCCCATACTTTTAATCATGGCCCAGGTTAAGGGAGGGATCATCATCGAGATATAGCCTGCGGTTGTTGCAATATCCGAGTTTTTCAGCTGGACCTGAGAGAGTTCAGACAGAACCACCGGTACTCCATTTTGCTTCGCATAATACGCCATCGCACTGTTCAGAATGGCGTACAGCAGAGGCCAGGACTGCAGCCACATCAGCGCATAAAAGTAACCCTTGATGACCTGCATTGTCATCATGTTGAACATGGCGGCCATCACCATGATCGGAAACAGGCCAATCATGATCCCCATCACGACCGTCTGCATCAACGGCAGGGAGCGTAATGCCTGGTGGCCCATTGTCGCCTGTGCCAGGCGTTGTTTCTCCAGCGAAGAGGTGTTGGCGATGTTCACCAGGCTGGCCGTATCGCCACTGCGGGCCGCGTAGCTCTGAATACCGCTGCGCAGTGCATTCATGGTGACATTCTGGCGGATTATCTGTCCCGCGCTCTGCCCCGAGCTGTAGAAGAAGTTATAGCTGTCACCGATCATCTGGCTGAACAGCAGGTCCGGATTGGGTTTGCCACCAAAGAGCTGGCGCACATAGTAGTTCCAGGTTTTCCCGCCAGTCTGAGAATCCAGCGCCAGGGCTGATTTCAAATCACGGGAGGCTTCCTGACAGGTTTTAAATTGATTATTTTTATCAAATACCCCGCGCAGCGGGCTGGGGTTAGAGAAAATAATGGTGTACGGATCAGAGGAATTCAGCAGTTCCTCAAACGAGTACTTATGGTTGAGGAAAATGTCGCCCATAACGCAGTTCTGTACATAGTCGGAGAACAACGTGGTGATCTCCGGGTTCTGCGATAAAAAGTCGGTGCTTTTAGCGATTAAATTACTGCCAAACAGCATCCCTGTCTTGCTGTACGTCACGCTGTCAGGCAGGGAGAAAATCATCTCATAGCTCTGTACCAGCGCATTCCCGACGCGTGTTGTCAGCGAGGCAGGAATAGCCAGGCCTATCGGGACGTTGTCGACCTGATAGACCTGAGAGACATTACTGTAGTCGATAATCTGCACTGGTTTGCGAATGACGACCAGCATCGAGACCAGCGTCAGGGCAAACACCCAGCCGACCAGATCCATAACGTTATGCTTTTTCACCCAGCTGCTGGCGACAATCAGCACGGAAAAGGCGATACACATTTTCTCGATGGAGGACCAGGTACCGGTACTCATGAAAGCGGCAATGGCATTCAGGTTGCCCCGAAACCAGTCGCCGCCGGCTATCGTGTAGATTTCCAGCATCAGAGGCTTCCTCCAAAGTGATAGTTGTTCTGGTAGCGGGTCATCATGCGGGCGGATACCTGTTGACGCATGTAGCTCATCTGCCGGTCAACGACCAGCAGCGCGTCCTGCTGCACCTGTACCCGGGACTGAAAAGCGGCAATCTGCACACTCGCCTGGTTCAGGTTTTCGAGGATCATATCCATCGTTGACTGCGGGTAGTTCCCGGTGGCCACCATCGTCCTCGCCTGCTGGATCAGCTCCTGAATGTACTGCAGCAGGATGTCGTAGCCGATATAGTCCGTCAGCTGGTAAAGCAGGGTATTCGAGACCCCGAGCATCTGCGGGTCAACCAGGTATTTAAAGACCGGGATGGTGGTGCTGGAGATAAAGCCCTTCTCCTGCTCCGTTAGTTTTTCATCCGCCACAGCCTTGTTCTGGATGCTGCTCAGTAGCGTGGAAATCTGGTTCTTCAGCGCCTTGTTTGCGGCTATAGTGACCGTCGCATCCGCAACCACCTTGAGACATTTATCGGAATCATTGCAGTGGTAAATTTTTGCTGTTCCCCCCTCCATCATCGCCTTAATCAGGTCCTGATCCGTGGTCCGTGCCGGCAGCGGCGTAATTTCACTGTTTTCCCCAAAAATCAAGGTGCCGGTCAGGGTCATCACAAACTCTTTCAGCTCTTTGTTATCGTCGAAGAGCCGGTTTTTGGACAGGGCATTCCACATGATGTTGATGTTTTTCATGACCCGCTCTTTGTCCTTGTCGCTGGCCTTATCCTGCACCTTGTCCATCTGGCCGCCAACCGAACACCCCTGACGGGAAGCCGCCCAGTCGGCAAAGATATTGCTCTCACCGGCGATGTCCTGGCAGACCTTCTGCTGGGCTACCTGGGTACGAGGAAACAGTCCCCCGACGATCCCCTGTGCCGCCTGGCAGCTGCTGAGGTTCATGCTGTTGATATCGCTGGCCATCTTCTGCAGGAAGTCTTTTGCGGTTTTGATTTCCGGTACAGTGGTCTGCAGCGCGAGGTCAAAGAAGTAGCCCGCAGCATTGGACATGATTTGTTTGCCGAAGCGCTGCAGCTGCTCGCTGTTGATAAAAGAAAACGACCCGAGGTAGGCATCGATGCCGCCACAGCCGGCATTAATATCCGGCAGGGTCATACTGACCAGCTGGATCGTTTTCACCTGCGTCCTCGCATAAAGCGAACCGCCGGAAGCGTAACCCGCCGCCTGCCCCTGCCAGACCTGGGGCTGACTGGTATTGGACGCGAACCCCAGCTTATTGAAGAAGTTGTTCATGTCGCCGTTAACATCTGCGGCCGCCGTCAATGACACCCCTAGCAACATTCCACAAAGCACTGATAATGGTTTACGGATGAACATCAGGCCCTCCTTCTTTCATGTTATTTTTCCGTCGGAGGTTGCGGTTTAAATATCGCTGGAAGCTTTTTTCAAAGGCATATTCAAACCAGAAAGCCAGTTCGGCCATCAGTACTCCCAGCAAAGCCGTTGCCAGACAACCAATGGAAAGTGAGAAAAGAATAAAGGGAACGAAATACATCAGGACATTCCACAGATTCATGAAGTTCTTTGCAGACCCCAGCTTCTCCGACGGGGTTAACAACTCAGTGAACACACTGAAATACGCATGACTTCCCCACCACAGAACTAATCCGGCTGAACCAAACATAAAAGCAAGACAATAATAAATATCGAATCTCTTTTGCCGTGATAGCTTCAGGCGTTTATTTCTTTCCAGTACGGGTAACGAAGAATATATTTTGTTGAGACTATCCATTATCAGGTGCCCCCATCATTTGAAATACCGTATCCATTCTGGCCATAAATCCCTGAGCATCGGTGGCGCCCTGCAGAATCGGATACGCCGCCAGCGTATTCACATTCACCAGAAACGTGGTCGGGGTAGCTACCGGGATATTGGGGAAAAAAGTCTGCATCACGTCAGGCGGTACCGGCAAGGCTTCAGGGAACGCCTCGTCCCCCTGTCCGTCGATCGTGTAAGAGAACACCGAGAATCCGTATTGTCCGGACAGCTGCTTCAGAACCGGGTCAAACTTATGGCAGTACGGGCAGTGCCCCTGCATAAACAACACCACTTTCCAGTCGCTAAGATTGACCTGTTTGCCGTTGCTGAGCCGGTACCAACGGGCCTGAGAGACCGGCTTCGCGGACGTGGGCGCGCCAGCGGGCGACGCCGGCGCCGAACCTGTTATGCCCTGCGGGTCCCAGAGAGATTTCACTTCATCGAGCGTACCGGCCCAGGTCACGGGAGAAAGTGCCAGCAGCAGAGCAGCCGTGGTGATACCCGCCCTAATTGTCTTCAGTTTGCTTTTCACGGGCCTTCTCCTGTTTTTCTGCTTCAGCAATCAGGGCATTCAGAATTCGGTATCCACCAAATATCACCATACCCAGCCCCAGAACTTCCCCGGCCTGAATGGCCAGCTCAGGCTGTTTTCTGACGAGCCTGGCAATCAGGTGGAAAAACACGCCTACAGCCAGTACCCACATTCCCGTTATATCTAAATCGGGGAACCGAATCTTTCGCATGACACACTCCTTAAAAATTGGGTTTAAAGTCGCTGGAGACATAGAGGAACTGTTTCGCCAGGTCGTCCTGGCTGATAAAGCCGTAACTGAGGGGTTTAACCTGCCCGCTTTTGGGATTGACCAGCATCATCGCGGGAAAGAACTTCACTCCGAGCTGTTGTGCCTGCCCCTGGTCCAGCCGGCTGTCGGGGAGCATGGGATTCACCACACCGTCGACGGAGACTGGTATCACGCTCAGTCCGTAGGTTTCGCGGAAGTTTTTGATGACCTGGACCAGTTGCCCGTCGATGGCCTCCCGGCCGCGGTAGAAAAACATCACGCCATAGTGCTGGGCCAGGGAGGAGATTGCCTTGCGCTGTTCGGCGTAGTCGGCAGCCAGCTGGTTTTTCACGGTTCCGTTGTAGTGGCTGTACTGCAGGTTGTAGTCCAGCTCGGGGTTTTCCAGCATGGCTTTCTTCGCGCTCATCGAGAACAGGCCTGCCTGCTGCGTCCAGTAGTTCTGGAGCCGGAAATACTTCACGAAATTGTCAGATGAGGGGTAAAGAATAGCCTCATACAGCGAACGCTTTGTGGCCGTCTGCAGCTGCGCCAGCTTCTCCAGGATGTCCTGCTTTGCCGGCGGTGGCGGAGGCGTGGCAGGCGTTTCCGGGTCTGTTTTTTTTAGCTGCTCGTTATACCACTGCCAGCCCGCATCTTTCGCCCAGGCCGGCATCAGGGTGCAACAAAGGCACCCCGCCAGTATGGCGGCATGTAGTTTTCCCATAATGAATACCTTTTTGACTGAATTAATTCGGCTGGCGTGAAATATGTTGGTAGACGATGTATTTATCGAGACTGACCGTTTTCGTTTCAGGGTCAGTGCGTCCCTCAAACCGGAAACCGTGGCAGTACAGTGTCATATTATTCATTTCTAATGCCGTACGTTCACCGTTCCTGATAACCCATGCAGCCTGCGAGCTTCTGTCACACTGAATACCCCAGGCCCGGTTGGTGGCCAGAAACGCATTAATCTGTTTATCCCGCCACAGGCTGTAAGACATGATGCTGATCAGAAAAACGACAAACACGCCGACAAACACGATCACCAGCCCGTATGATTTGCTCTCTTTCATCCCTGCCCCTTATTTTCTTTTTTGCAAAATCCCTACAAAAGCAGAAATAAACAGGTGACTCATCAACCAGAAAAAGCCGACTATAAGGATAAAAACCACACTCTCAATATAATCACTGCCCGATGTCCCTTTGACGGCATCCCATGAAAAATACAGCACAGGGGAGATAATAATTATTGTCAGCAGTAATCTCACTACAAAATCGACGGCAGGATATTTATGATAGTTAATTTTCATGGTTGTGTTCCTTATTACTGTTATGCTCCTTCACCTTCAGCCCGGCTTTCCCCGCGGGAAAACTGTCAGCAAAGCGAGTGGTACATTCCTCTGCGCCTTTTGATGTAAAGAATCCGGGGTCATCCTCCCCGATAATATAATCGGGGTAGGTAGTAAATCGAATATCAGAGTGATCGTCATAGTTTAACCTGCTATTATCCCTGAAAAAATCAACCCCTCCCTTATTTTTAAAGCGTTTTGCATCCTCACCTGATACTTTCATAACCAGTGAGTCGGGGTCGACCTCCCACATATCACGAGTATCCAGCATTGTCCGGGTAGCTTTAAATTCAGCTTCAAATCGTAACGCTTTCAGACCGGTGGCGTACATGGCAACCCACCCATCCATTTTTGTTTTATTTTCACTTTGCTCCGTAACCGTATACCGGGAAATCATTCTTATTTTTGTAAAAAACGTTTCATCTGTTCTCTTACACTGAATGACAGTGCCGGGCATCTGCATTGAATACAGCTTCTCGAGTTCCTCTCTGCTTGCGGCGTTTGAAAATGGCATTATTAGAATAAAAAACAAAAAAATGGTGGGCCTAACCAGTCTGTTCATTTAAACCATCCTTATTATTTTCAATACGGGATAACGCGATGACATAGAAAACAAGCGACAGTGCCCCCATCCCCATACACTCTGTTATCACCTTTAAATTTAATTATTCAGAAATCATTTTGCTGAAGACTGCGTGAGAAGTTCTTTTATGCGTTGTTTTGTTTTATCAGTCAGCTCACTGTTATCCGGTATTTTCTGATTATGTATCAGGTCCTCCATGAAGTTCGCAAAATCCAGCCGGTTGAAGTTAATGCCCTGGAGTTCAGCCATCGTGATCCCCCGGCAGTTCGGGCTGCTGGCGCCCCCGAAACTAATATGCAGTTGTCCGTTGCGGCCCTGTTCCTGAACGATCTGAGCCAGCTTGGAGTCAAACTGGCAGTAGCTGCGTTTCTTCTCCAGGCAGATCCCCAATACCTTCTTAGAGCAAAACTCCCCCACGCTAACCGTCAGCTTGTTTGTTTTTGCTTTGGCCAGTGCCTTCTCTTCGCTTCTGCAGCGTGCCAGGCCAACGTCCTGCCCCCACCCACTGTCTTTGCAGCAGTTACTGAATCCGGCCGCGAATTTTTTGCAGTACTTCGCTTTACCGGTGAACGCCTTCACATCCACGCCGTTCAACTTAGCAACATCCTCTCCTGCCGCCGCCAGCGCCGCGAGCTCAGAAACCGCCTGTCCAAAGCCGTTGTTCGTGCCGCTGACCGCTTTATCACACTCGCCATCGAGGCAGAACACATCCCCGCCGCAGATCATCTGCTTACCGCTGGTCCGGGTTTCACAGGAATAGGTCGCATACTCGTGCAAACAGGTCCCGTCTTCCGCGCTGAATGCACACTGGCGTGATGAGAGCGTGCAGGCTGCATTACTCATCAGGTTTTCACAGGAGCCGTTATCCGCCGGCTGAGTCAGCCAGGTGTCTTTGTATTTCCAGCATGCTTCTGTGAAGGAATACGCCTTCCCGCCCAGGTTGAGGGTTTTCGTCCCGCCCGGGCTGATACATTCTTCGCCTGTTTTCGTGCCCTCGTCCTTGCTGAACGGACAGCTTTCAACCCAGACCACCTCTGGTGCAAATACGGTTTCCGTCTCTTCCATGACCAGTATGACCGTCACCTGAATGGATTTAACATTTACTGATGGTTGGGTTTTCGACGTTTTCGTTACCGCAAAGGTCTGCCCTGCAACAACGTTCCGGTCCATGCTGAAAGACTGGTGAATTTTCCCGGTACCATCGTAGTAATGGTAACTACAGTGTGTGTTCTGACCACCGGAACATATCGACATCGTATTAGGCCAGGTCATCACATCGACAGGGAATGTTTTATCAAAGAGGCTGATGTTTTCACTGACTGCAAGCTTGCAACTGTCTCTGACCTTTCCTTCGTTGTCACATTCATAAATCCAGGGAACCGGCAGAGGTTCACCGTCAACAGACACGCTGAGCAGCCGCCCTGTCGACGGGATGGTCAGCGTCCCGCTCCATCGGGTGCTGTTTCGGGTGAAATTCATCGGGACAGCCTGCTGGTAGGTACGACTGACCTTTTGCGTCGTGGCGTTGTCTTTCAGCGTCGCCTCCCGCGTGCAGAAGTTCTCCACCTGCAAATCCCGCTCGCACGTATGGTTCGTGAACTCGCTACGATTAACCACCTGTGCCGTACAGGCCTGACCGGTATTCCCCACAATCGAATCCGCTCTGGACTCGGTCTCTTTCGCCGCCTGAATGAATGGCGCGTCGGCCGAAATACTGTCCGGGGGACGGTTAGTAAACGACTCCGTGATGCTGTTCCCCACATCACTGCTGGCCCATTCCGCTGCGGAATCGCTTTTCAGGTTACTGTCACCGCTGGCGGAGACGCCGCCGTAATATTTCGTCTGCGCCGGTTTGCTGGTATACCCTGGCAGCGTGTCAGCCCCGTTGAAATTCTTCAGCGCGTCAGTCCCGCTTCCCTGTATTTGTTTTGCATAATCAGCGCCCGCTTTGTAATCGGACGTGCTGTCAGCACAGGCAGGAACCGTAAACCAGATAAATGTCCCGAGCACGAACATATGGAGCATCAGGATCAGGGGAAGTGATTTCATCAGGCACCTCCCAGCAGTTTTCGGGCAGTCTCTGCACAATCCCCTTTCTCAACCACCTTTTCCAGGGCCTGCTTCAGGCGAATATTGCCCTGTATGACGTCAAAACCGGCTTTGCAGCGCACAACCAGCGCGGGAACACTGCGGATGTTGTACTGTGAATAGAGCGTCGGGTCGATTTGCACCCCTTCGGTGATCCCCGCTTTAACCAATCCCATCACTGCATCAGTGGTGGCTTTCATATCGTTATTGACGAGCCCCCGGAGCATGGCGGGAATACCGTAGCGGTGGGTTTCATGCAGCATCCGTTTTAACCCCTCGTCCGGTATTGAGAAGGAGATGAAATACACGGCACCTTCCGCCGGCTTATCCCGGGTCGACTCCCGCTGCTGACTGGCCAGATTATCGATGAACTGCTGATCTGAACGGGTAAGGGGGTTACGGCTGATTTGTGCTTCAAGATCCTGCTGCAACGCCTTATCTGGATGCCGGCGCAACTGCTCGCTGAAATCCTCCTGCTGCTTAAGCCACTGACGATCCGCCGCCATCGGGTCTGACGAAACTGCGCCCTCTGCCGCGGCGACGGTACGGGTCAGTAACAGCATCACCGTCAGTATGTTCAGTAATTTCACAGTAGACTCCTTTCAGTAGACACAGTTACGTTTTCGCCACATCAGATAGCCGAAGTTCTTTCGGGTTACTGGCGGGTTTTTCCCGACCTCCCAGCGCGTGACCGTTCGCCCCAGGGGATGGCACTGCGCGCTGTCGGGGTACATATTCACCATCTGGTACCGCCAGCGCTCCTTGGGAATAATCGGTGACGGGTATTCGTAACAGACCGCGACATCGGCCCCGACGGTCTCCAGGATCTGTCCCTGCCGGTGGAGCTTGTAGGCCATGCGTTCACTCAGCAGCAGCGATGACTGCAGCGGGCTGGATTCGTTGCTGACCCACCCGCTGAAGGGATACATCGAGCCCTGAGAGCCTGCACACCAGAAGAGGATGTCCAGCGGCTTGTTGAATGCGCTGGCAATGGCATCAGCGGCGCAGGCCCCCTGGGCAATCGGGTTCGCAAACAAAACGGCCTCGGGGTTCAGAATGGTGGTCAGGCTGCTGTCCACCCAGGTCGGGTCAATTTCAGAGAGGTAGGCGATATCCATATCTCCGCCCTGCAGGCAACCCGCCGACGTGATAATGCTGAGCCAGCTGGTCAGCGGATATTTGTACCAGTGCACGTGATAGAAGGCCCCGTTGACCTGCTTGTCGTCCTTTTTCGCGGTCCCCATCCCGGTTTTTCCCAGGTTGAGGCTAAACCCGCCCATATTCACCATGCACCCCGGAGAGCGGCTGACATCCGTCAGGGCCATCGGCTCCCAGTAACCTATCGCCATCCCAATACGGTAAAAAATCGGTGGCGGCATGGGGCACGTTTGAATAGGGCTGGCCGGATTCACCGTGTCCGGGCCGCCGCCGGCGGCCACAGAGGCACTCCCGATAGACATCGGGAAAATACACTGCCAGCACACATCGGAAATCGGGTTAACAAAGCGGCCTTCGCAGGACGGGTCTGCGGCCGCGCGGCCAGAGAATGTTGAGAACGCAACGTAGATGAGGAAAAACACAGCGGCTTTCATTCGTTAATGTTCTCCCTGAGGACAAGACGGAGCGCATCGGTTTTGTTGCGGACCTTTTCCCGGGTCGCGTCTTCCGCCCCCTCCATCCCGTTCCATACAATCAGGGACAGGCAGTTAAACAGGTAAAGCTGGCGGCGATACGAATCGCGGTTCGTCTGGCGAACGGTGGGCAACACATCGAGTTCAAGGGTCATTTCATCGATAACGAACTCCCCGTTGACTCTCATCCAGCGATACAATTTCTCGTTGTCTGTCCGGAGTCGATCGGCCTCACATACCAGGTAGCTTTCTCTCGTCGCGAGACTCTGTATAACGGTGTCCTGCTTACGCATGACTGACCACATCAGCCCAGTCAAGAGCGCCAGGAGCATCGTTGTTACGGCTAATATCAACGTCATAATTCATCTCTTTTGCTGGTCATGCCACGCTTGTTCATGGCTGCGGGACAGACGGGAAGGTCTCAATATTTAGCCGCTCACCCGAGGGCGCCGGGGTAATGCGCGCCGGCACCCTGGTCAGGCCGAACCGTTTTGAAAGCACACCGTTCTGGTCAAAATAAATTCGGGCATCGAGCGCCACTGACGTATCCGGCACGCTCCCTTTCACCAGAATAATTTTGCTTATCAGGGTGTCGGGGACCTGCCGTTTCATCCAGGCGACCTGGTCCGGATCGTCACCGTCGATAAAGTACAGCGTCTGCATAAAGGGGACCGTTTTCAGCGGATTCAGAACGTCGCCTTTGCGCGCGAACACCCGCCCGTTGTGATCTTTCAGGTCCTCAGTCAGCCGGATACTGGGGTCGAACCAGCGCTGTTCATACTTATCCGCTTTCCCTACTCCCTCAACCGGCGCCGGTCGCTGGCTGTTCTCAATCACGCGTCCTTTGAACGCTTCCATTTCCTGCGCCCATTTCCCCGACTTCTGTAGCGCCTCGAGACGCTGAGTAATGAGCGTCAGCATGTCCTGCTCCTGAACCGGCCACAGATCACCCCAGGTTCCCAGGTCAGCCGCCGGCACGCCCGGGGAAATCAGGCAAAACGCCAGCACGGCAATACCGGTGCGTTTCATTCCCGCGCCCCCTTCATTCGGGTGGCAATGTCGGTCTGGATTTTACGGGTGACATCGGGTGCGCCCTGAACCACGGCCGGTGAAACCAGGATCAGGACATGATTCGTTTTCTGATAGTCGGCCAGGCTCTGCTCCAGCGCTGCGTTAAAGCGGTCTGAGAGCGCTTTTGACTGCGCCTCTGACAGCGGCTTCTGACTGACGCTGTCCATAAAACTGTCCAGCGTCTTCTTCATATCGAAGGCCACCACCCGTGGCGCGGTATGTGCCAGCACCAGACGCGTGATAAAGACATTGGTCGCCAGAATGGTGCCCACGAGGGCGATAACGGTCAGACTCCGTCGTAAAGTGAAGAATGTCGTTCTTTGCTGCTCAGAGTTGTTGTCCATCAGGCTACGTTCCTTATGTTGTCATGGGCAATGCGGGCTTCCAGGTCAGACATTTCTGCCGGGAAATTCCGGCTGGCCAGCTCGTACACCGCGTCGTGAATGTCCGTTCCCTGCTTTTTGCGACCTTTGATGTACTCGAAATCGGCCCCGCTTGAGGAGTACATTGCGCGGCTGAGGGGATCGACGAACAGACGATGCCAGGATGTATGTGCCTCCACCTGCAGCATGAAGGAGCTGAACCACTGGTCTTTGGCTGACCCAAAGCTGTTAATCATGTCCCGCTGCATTTGCGTAAACTGATCCGGGTAGAGCTGGTTATATTTGGCAAACTCTTTGGCAGACTGCTTAAGGATGACTTTGTATGAGGAGTTACCCCAGGCCGCCCGCGCCGCACTGGATGCGGTGGGTGAGTCGAAATCCACGATATTTTGCGTGATGGTGATATATGACCCCAGGTGGCGGCGCGCGGTACGGTACCCCTTCTCAATAAAGGTGCCGACTTTTTCGTTTTTGAAGTCCAGCAGTCGCCAGCCTTCATCAATCACGTTGAGCTTTTTCAGGCTGCGCGGGGACTGGTACATCCGGTTTTCGATATAGATAATCAGCGAGAACATCACCGCAACCAGCAGTGAAGGCCGCGATTCAAGACCGCCGAGCTCGAGGACCACCATCCGGGCATCATCGTGCAATGACGGTTCATCGGAGTTGAAGTAATCACCGTAAATCCCGCCGACCGTGTACTGGTCAAGCAGAATAATCATTTCATCCAGGCGGCTGCGGATGGTCGGTGACTCGGCATAATCCGGACTCTCTTTCGCGGTTTTGAGAAAATCGACCACATCATCGATACGGGCCTTATTACGCTTGCTCAGCCAGGCCGCCTGCACCGCCTGCAGCAGCAGACCTTCATGCACCTCATCCAGGTTGCCGTTCGGGCTCGCCATCACCGACATCTGGTCGCGGATACGCTCAGCCGACAGGTCAAAATTGGCGTCATCCAGAATGTTGGCAAACGGGTTGAATTTCAGTGAGTCACCGTCGAGGTAAACCCCGCCCATGTTCTCGCATAAGGACTTATAGCCGCCGCCCATGTCGAATACCCAGGCAAAACCGCCAGAGTCCAGTACGCTGCGGATCAGTGGCTGAATAAGGCCGGTTTTACCCGCCCCGGAGGTCCCGCAGACCGCCATATTGAAGTTGGTGTTGTTCATCCCCTCATAGAACAGGTCGATGAACGCCAGCTGGTTGCGATAGGTGGGCGCCAGTAATCCGGCAGGCGCTAACGGACTGTCAGCAACAACCGGCAGCAGGTTGGCCACATTGAAGGTTTCTGCCCGCTTGACGACACCTGCAGCCTGAAGCTCTTTGAAAAGCCCCTCACCGGATTTAAACGGCAGCATGGCCAGATAATTTCGCAGATGGTGGTAACGTGCGGGCAGCAGCTCAAAGCCGCCTTTACGATAGCTGTTGAGGATCTGCTGCTCGGTCGCCAGAGAGGCTTCGGCGTTATCGTCGGTGTAGGCCGTGATATTAAAGAAGTAACTCACCAGAGAGGACTGATTGGTTGCCAGCCGCTGGCGGATGTCCCCCCACTCCTGAACCTCTTTTTCCACTGACGGGAAGTATTTCGCATAAGAGGTTTTGCTTTTTTTCTCCAGATCGAGGTACTTCAGGTTGGCCTCGTTCTGGGTCTTCACCTGGTCCTCCACCATTAACGTCAGCGTGATGACAAACGGGCAGGAGATGGAGAGCTCCGGGTTCAACAGGTTGGCGTAGTTGTCCGCACTGGTCCAGAGGAAGGCGATTTCCGGATCGCGGGCCAGATGATAATTGGTAACACGGGTGACTTTCTCTTTACCGTTCCGGTCCAGCAGACCAATCTTCAGGTGGTTTGCAGTGACCTGCATATCAAAACTGTCATCCACACACTGATAATTCAGGTCCTGGTACGGGTCCAGTTTGTAAGGCTTACGGTACATTTCACCCGGATCAGGGTTCACCTGTTCACGCACGATATCGACCAGGCCCTGGGCATCCAGTATCCGCGTTGGAATTTGCGCACCCTGCAGGGAAGCCCGGATGATTTTTACCTGGTTCTCCAGCTCGACGATCTGTGCTTTCGAATGTTTCTTTCGGGGTACACAGCAGGAGATAAAGACACGGTAGTTACGCAGAGTCAGGGGTAAATCCATCCCCGGAGGCAGGGAGAACTGTGTTTCAGCCGCCCGAAGATAATAGGCGCGGGTAATGGCATTAAACTTTTTGGCCTCTTTACCGCTCCAGCTGAACTCCCGTAATCCATACTCAATATCGTCCCCGACCAGCTTGCTCGAGATAAGATTAATGGTCACCGGAACACCGCGGGGAATTTTGGTTCTCAGCAGGTTTTCCAGCGAGGCCACGATATGTGCGTTAGCGCCCGGTAAAGGTCGGGCCTCAAACATAAAACCGACGGTTTTGGCATTAATAAACAGTCCGGTCGCAGAGTCATAATCCTTATAGGGCAAAACCCGGCTGAACTGTGGGAAATTCATGCTGCCCAGCATGTCGTTGGCTTTGGCAGATTCGTCGGGCAATTTAAACGCAGACACCAGCGAATTCACGGCCTGAGCAACGGTATCCATCAGGTTATTACTCATGCGAGCGTTCCTTAATGAGGGTGTTAATTAACCATCTAAAGTAGAAAACAGATTATCGTGAAAATATCAGCATTAACGGTTTAATCACCGCAGGAGAAGGTAAGCAGGCATAAAAAACAGCAATAACATGGAGGCCCCCAGTTGCCAGAAGAAAATAACGTCCCACAAAAGCGCCCCCTTCCATAAACAGATAAGAAACGTAATAACTAACGCGGCCACATGAAAACCAACAACAGACCAAAAGAGTACTGCTGAGATTTCACTACCACTGTCTTTAATTCGTAAACAAGCAAGATAGAACACCAGTAAGCTACAGATAATAAACACACCATCATGACTAATGCTCTGAATGAAATCAGGCGTGTACTCTCCCGCCAGTCCGTTATAAATAAACCTGGCTGCCAGATAAACAAGCCAGTAGATAACAGGGACAAACAAAGACCCGTATTTTGTAACAAACCCCATTGTCATCACCCCTTTCATTTATTGATACCGTTCAGAGCTTTCAGTTGTTTTTCGCGGAATGTAGTCATTTCACCCTCACGGATTTTTTTGCTTTCCATTAGCATTTCTTTTTCTTTACACCCTGACGCGAGTTCGTTTGCGTAACCGAGAGTTAACGGCTCAGACGAATTACCATCGTTAACGTCAAGGGCCAGCAGCAATACTTTACCCGCACAGGGTGTTTCGCGAATAATCGTATGTAGTTGCTCCGGCGTGGCAGGCTGACTATCAAGATAGTTTTCGTAAATAGGGGAAAATATGCTGCCTACAAAAACAATAACACAAAGAGAAATGATAAGTTTTAGCTGGCGTGCACTCATTTATTTTTAGCCTCATACAATTTCCACTGCCGGATATAAACGTCATATTCAGGTTTAGGGACATTGATAGTGACACCCGCACAATCCAGTTTGTTTACAGTATCAGTAAACGTGCCTGTTGGAATGTTCACCTCCAGCAGTTTGCAGTCATTCTTCCAGTGTCTCCCGGCTTCAAGTTCATCCTTTGTGAATGACCGACTTGAGAAGCCAATAAGCATGCCAAACGCAAGCACTGCCATAAGCGCACTAAAGAAAAACGTATTAGCTCTGCAGACTCGAAGATTAATTTTTTCAGGGATAACAAACATGGCCAGTGCCCCGACAACCCCGATAAAGATAAGCAATAACCACACACCATTAAGCCAGGCAATATTATTACCTTCCAGATAGTAGGTTCTCATTACCGACCTCCTTTCAGTGTATCCATCGCATCATTCAAAGGTTCTTTATACCAGAGTCTAAATGCATTAAACATGCTAACAGTACTGGCCATATTACCCCGAACAGTGACCATAGTTTCAACGGCGACTACTTCAATATTATTATTTCCAATCCATTCATTCATATTAACAAGGGCCTGACTTTCGCCATAATCCCAATACTTCCGATCTTTTTCATCTCTGTCGTGCTCAAAGTCTTTAAAATTAACCATCTTACACCTCTACTATTTAGATTTGTTATAAGCGGTTACTGCGCGGTCATACTTGTCTGTCACCACATTAACAACGACCCCGGAACAGTCCAGGCGGTTAATGTTACTGGTTAAAAAGCCGGTGGGAATGTCAACTTCCTTTAAGGTGCAGTCAGTCGACCAGTATTTACCGTCCTTAATTAAATCATCATTGCTGGGTTGCGTTAATTTAAATAAAAACATCACGCTTGCCAATACAACTATAAGCAAACAAAAAAAATTTATAACCCTGTCATCCCACATGATTTTTATCACCTCTGTCTAATCATTTAACTGTCTAACCATTTAAATACCATAACCACGCCTGTAAACACCATAATTAAACAGACCCATATAATCGCCGTAAAATCAGATGTCTGATTTCCTTCTTTCACAGCTCCGAGCACTGACAACAAAACTAATCCAGCAGGTAGCATCAACATAAGGGCTATAAACAGATAAATGGGTTTCATTTCCCCTCTCAGCATAAAATATTTATGCACGCTACCGCCCATCCCTTTCAACGCACAGGGCACTCGTTTTAAAGCCAGTCATAAAATGAGGAATACAGCGCCATTTATGGCGCTGACGATTAATTAATACGCGGCTGGCCCCACGCCGATGGTGTAACAACAAATACAACCGTTGTGGGCTGGTGATAAACATCCCCGGAATCAACGTAAGGCGCTATCCATAATGACGCTGTTTGCTCGCCCTTTCTTAGCGGCCTTGGATAATTACCGGGTACCGTAGACGGAGAGGTATAGGTACCAACACTAACCGGCCTGATATATACCGGAGCAGTCCGGGTTCTCAGGACGTCATCATGATTGACCGGTACCGTATTCAGGAACCCGGATTTATTGCTCACCGTCACAGCTGGCGCAGTATTTCGCACCGGATTAATGACTGTCTGAGGCGGCAGCGGGTATGAGTTTGGCGAAGACGTCCTGAAATTTCCGTCAGCCAGTCGTGGCAACCCTGCCGCAGCCGGCTTTGCTGATGCGTTTTCCTCCAGGGCTTTTGCTTTCTCATTCGCCTGCTCCATCGTCATACAGGTATCGGATGTTGTGGCATTACATTCAAAATCAGACTCTGTGCCCGCGCACCCGGTTAAGAGCAAAGCGCTGCCCAGAGGAATTAACAGCATTAATTCCTTCATATATTCCCCTTTATATTCCCGGTGGGTTATTTATGGTGATTAACCCTTGTTCATACCCTGACTTACTGACCTGAGTTTTCGCCCCTCGACATTGCTCCCGGCGAGAACTGATGCGGGTCCAGCTTGCCCAGTTTCTTCAGCATCTCATCGGTATTAAAACCATTCAGGTTCCCGCCGGATTGCTGTGACCTGCTCTCAGGTTGTTCGGGTTGCTGCTGGTTCTGCTCCTGCTGTTGGCCATTCTTCTCCGCTTCAATCTCCTCAATCGTTTTCAGCTGGAAACCGTCCTGAAACACTATGGTGACTTCGTTGCCCGCGCCGATCGGGATCACCGCGTGATACTGCTCAGCGCGTTTGATGTAGTAATCGCCTAACGTCTGTGCCGCTTTCGATGATCCGCCGCCAATCCCCATATTCAGGACATCACCGGCGCCAACGGAGGCTGTGGCACCCAGACCGACCGCTGGCTGCGAAGCTCGCTCAATCCCCTGACCAATCCCGTCAATAAACCCAGCCCCCCAGGCCCAGCCGAGGATTTTTCCGTTACGCATCACCACTTCCCCTTTTATGCCGTTTTTGCCCATAAAGGACACATGACCCTGAATGGGTTGGTCGATAGTTTTGTCGCCTTTGATACAGCTGATATTGCGGGTGCGAACGATGGCGCGCTCACTCGATACGTCCCCCCAGGCTTCGAGGCCGACAAAGCAACCGGTCAGGTCATAGGTTTTGCTGTTCGGCATTTCCACATGCCCAATAATTCTCAGCGACATCGGTACGGTTGATTCATTCCCGGTAACGGAAGCGTTGGCATCAGCACCTTCGATCAGCTTGCTTTTGGCAAAGCTGCCTGACGGAATGTAGGGCAGTGACTTTGTTTTCTTACCGCGGTCATAGCTGAACGTTTTGCGCTGTATCTGGTTCGGTACCGGTACGGACTGATAGCTAACCTGTGGAGCCTGCACGGTGCCATTGCCAGGATAGAACGCTGTTGGCGGAGGGACTGCACCACCAGACTGCGCAGGGAAATTTGTCGGCTGCGGCTCCCCTTCCGGTCCCGGCGGCGGCGAGGGTGGCGACGGCGCAGGCTCGCCGCCAGACACGGCCGGTTTCACGCCCAGCGTCTTCAGTTGCTCCTGCATGGCCACATTTTCATTGCTGAGTTTGTCGATACGGATCTGGTCTGCGCTGCGCGCTTTACTGAGTAAATCCACTTCTCCCTGCAGAGCGCCAAAGCGCTTATTCAGATCTGCTGCAGTGGCCTGCATTTCCGTGGTCGCATGTTGCTCCACCTTACTGTTGAACTGACTGTCCACCACCCCGGTCATGTCCGGCGCCGGTTCACCCTGTACGGGGGCTTCTTCTTCTGAACTCAGATTCAGATCGGACAGATACATCCCGCCAGCAATCGCACATGCACCACTGACAAGAATGAGGACCAGCCAGAGATACTGTTTACGTTTGATTAGCGTATTAAAGTTGGCCATCAACGTGACTCCTCTGCCGTGGTAACCCAGACCTGCATGCGACCACCGCCAACCAGCTGGCTCGCGGAGCCACTGAGCATGATGGCGCGCGTTCCCGCCTGCCAGAAATCGCTTTCCCGGATGTTTCGCGCCGACAGCGTTACATTTTCAACGTTGTACAGAACAACTTTAAGATGGTGACCGGTCCAGACCCGGGCCGCCGTGGCGCGAAGGCCGGCAGGCACGGATAACACTTCTGATGTGACAGGGATGGACTGGTATTCATCAGGGATCTGACCCTGGCGAACAGCGCGGTTCAGCGAAACAAGAACGCTTTCATACGGGTTGGATTCCTCCCATGATTTAGCCGGCCCGGGCGTGCCAGTGAGCTCGGATACCAGCTGGATAGTCCGGCCCACTCCGGCACGCGGCACCGCACGGACAGAAAAGTTGAGGCCGCGCTCTGTTTCCACAATAAACGTGAATGGTTTCTTGCTGACCGTAGCAAGGATCGCCCCGCCACTGTCGGTCTGCTCCTGGTTCGTCAGCCCGCCATCCAGACTGTTAATGGCGGTGATCCGGTCTCCTGGTACCGTGAAGAGGTTTGGGTCTGTGTTGCTGACAGCGATGTTTGCCTGTCCGCCGTTGGCCAGGGGTACAACAGTCGGAGCCAGCGTACCGCTGAGGGTAGCCGATATCGCAGGTAGCGAAAAAAACAGGCAACCGGAGATAAATAACGGGTTAATTTTTTTCATTATTTATTTCTCCAAAACGCGCCAGCCAGCTGACACCATCAACACGATTAAACTGCAGGACGTAACTTTTAATTTCACTGTAGGGCGCAGAATCCCCTATCCAGGTTTTCAGTTCTCCACGGTAATCCACCCGATTTTCTGCCGGATACGCACGAACAGACGTCATATAAAAAGTGGAGTTCACGTTATTGTCTTTTATCCGCTTCGCATCTTCAGCCAGCTGGACCTTAAGACTGTTCTGTGAGGCAGGTAATACATACCGGAGCAGTTGTTGATGCTGGGCGTCGACCGTTTCCGGCGTGACATTCAGACGTAATGCAATAAAGCTCATGCCCAGTTGTTCAAGATAAGAAGCGTCCGCCTGATTCTGAGAAACAGCGAAAGGCGCATTGAACAGCATGGGAGTCACCGCCACCTTCTGTTCGTTCTGAAGGCGGTAGTTATTAATCCCCAGAATGATATTGGTAGACAGACTGAGAAGAAGGACTGTCCCCATACAGATATATCCCAGCGCAATGACACGCGAGGTGCTGAGTCGGGCGCCATGTTCCATGTGTTATTCCCCACTGTTTTATTTAATCCACTGCCGGAAACAGGAGTCCGGGATATCGTGAAAAAATCCTTTAAGAAGGGATGTCGGCAGATACCAGTAAATAAGGTCGCGCAACCAGGTACTGCCCCGCCCTTTTTTGAGTTTCTTAATACCCCAGAAAACCAGTACCGCTGCAGCTATACCAAAGAGGAACTTACTGGTCCAAAAACCCCAGCCGAGGCAAATGACGGCCGGGATAAGTTCATCGAGGTATAAACCAAACCAGCGGGACTGGTTTGTCAGCGTTTCCGGGAAACGGTATTTCTTTAATTCGTCTCCCGTCATCACCTTTATCCTGTTAGTAACCTGCGACCGACATACCGACGGTAATAAAGGTCGAAATGATGGCGAAGCCGAACAGGAACTTCACATTTTTGGTCATCATGTACATGATGCCGCCCGCGATAACTTCTGCCAGAACAACCCATTTGACCACGCTGGATGATTTACCGAAGGTACCTTTAACGGTGGTATCACCGGATTTCATCAGGTCGGTTGCGGTAGTGGTGGCCATAGCAACGTCCGGGAAGAACGACGCCAGAACTGCCAACGGCAGCGTAGCCTTGGTCACTTTCAGCGCTGTCTTTTTATTGAAAACGCGTGACAGAAAAGACGGTTTGGTTTCTTCAGAGAAAGCATTTCCCTTAACACTTAATACAGCATTCATATTTATTCCCTTTAATAAAGAATGATTAGTTCAAAAAGCAGATATGTGGACTCGCATAATTTAAGTTTTTTCTCTATTTACCTCCTGGCTTATTGATTTCTGAATTATAAAAATCGGGAAATCTTTCCAGATGATCTTTCAACCGAAAATAAGCTTCAGACGTTTTACTTCTACGGCTTCTGTCTTTTGCTTTGATTAGCCGTCGGTTTGTTTCATCATCCAGTCTCAGAAGCACATTTTTTCCTGGCGCAGGCCGCGCATTACTCCTGACCTTTGTTTCCAATCGCCCCTCCCAAACCCCACGTTAATAAACTTTAAGAAAGTTTACATTGACAAGACCAAAAGTAAACCAATTGAGGAGCAATTTTGAGTAAAGTATTTTTACAAATCAAAAGTACCATTCGTACTATTAGTTTAACAATATACTAACAATCCAACTTTAACACACTAATCACATTATGAATTATCTTGCTATAATTTAGAGAATATATTGACGATAATATAATATAATCTCTGTCAGGGAAATTTAACTCTCTCTTCATTTTACTCACGGCATTTTTTGAAGTTTGCTCTTCCACACCAGTAATTTTAGAAATAGTTGAATGGGTTAACCCTGCTGAGTATAGATTTATAATAGCCCACTCAGAACTAGCCGCTCTTGATATTTTTTCAATATAGCGATCCATACGAACAGAAAAAGCCTTATATCTGCCAAGTTGATCAACAATACTATCAGAGTCTTTTATGAACACCCATTTACTAAATAAGTCATCATTAAAAGTCATACACTCTATAAATACCGTCCAAACTTCATTATTAATTTGAACATTACTTACAAGACAAGCAACTCTTGATGTTAGAGCTCTTAATTCAGAACGAACCAACTCCATTCCTGTATCTACTGGAATAGATGCAAACCATGAATTGCGTTCATTGTTTGTTAAAAAAACTTGATCAAAGCGTGAGTTGGTGTGAACAAGTTTACCGTGGGAGTCACGAACAAAAGAAGGACTCGACGAAATGTTAAGCATTTCGACAAAGTATTGAATGGATTCTGTTTGACTGCATACTGCAATTTGACTACGATCCTTCGCACACATAGGCGCCTCCTCGAAAGGACACTATGGATAGTTGGCGTCTGGGGGGGAAAGCCCCAGGCGCTAACGCTACAACAAATTTTAATCACTGCACTAATTCCATTTTATAATCCCTGACAGTCCTTGTCACTTACTAAGCCTAGATCTTTATTCTTTTTTATCCTTTAAATAAAGATACAAACTCTATTATTTTATTCATCTTCATCCAGAGCTGGGAAGAATCGTTCCACCACCTCTTTTGCATCATCTCTGATGTTCACAACCATTGACTTGAAATCAAAACGCTCGTCACCCAGTATATGTGGGCTGAGCGATTCCATAGCCAAAACTTTAGAAATAGAAAACTGGGTTTTTATCACATTTTCAAGCAACATTTTATTGAACTCAGTCTGGTTGAAACCAGAGTCCTTTCGTTCCATTTGTGCCTCATAAACTCGCAACCCTAATTCAAGAAGCATTGAAGCTACACTTGAAAAGCTTACATCTTTATCTTTCGCCCCTTCAGCCTTGCGCTTTTCAACAATTGCATTAATTTTCTCAGCTACTTCATCGCTGGCATACGCTTGGACCCTGGCCATATCAGTTCCTTTATTAAAACTTGCAACAGGTGAGATATTATGAGCAGAAGATAACGCGAGTTTTATCTCATTACAACTCTAAACTTAAGTCTGGACTCTAGGTATGTTGTCTTACGATGTATATAACGACTCAACCCTAGAGTTAAGTCATCATAAGTACATGAAAATAAATGCGTGAGTTGTGTATAAGTCGTCACAGACTTACCTGTAACTTATACACGACTTGCTTACGACTCGTGATTATACAGTGTTATATTACATAAAATAACATAACGAAAGTTATGTCACTGTTCTAAAATACAAATCTGCAAAATTTTAATTTTGCGTGGGGTGTGGTGATTTTGTGGTGAGGAGTGCATATTTGTTGAGTCTGCATCTGGGATGGGTTAACGTAATTCCGGCATCTGGCCCCGGAGGGATAACCATGAAAGGAATGGCACTGGCATTCACTCTTTTTTTATTTTCCAGTTCGTCAATGGCAGCGGATTGTTTTGATATGGCAGGACGGGATTATCGAATAGATCCGGATCTGCTCCGGGCTATTTCATGGCAGGAGTCAAAATGGGTGGTGGGTGCCATCGGAAAAAATCCGGGAACAGGCTACGGTGCCGGACTGATGCAAATCGATTCGCAGCACCATATGCAACTGTCGCAGTACGGAATTAAACCGCAAAATCTTCTGACAGATGCCTGCCTGAATATTTACACCGGCGCATATTATCTGGCACTGGCGTTTCAGAAATGGGGTATAAGCTGGGAGGCGGTCGGTGCCTACAACGCCGGGTTCCGCAGAACGGACAGGCAGGCCATGCGACGACTGGCATATGCGAGGAAGATTGAGGTTATCTACCGGGCCATCAAAACCAATAAAAATGCAGGACAACCCCATGCTGTTAAAAAGTAAAGGCCTCATTCGTGAGGCCTTTACTTTCATTACACGACTAACCAATCGCACGCCAGATTAAATGACGTTCGGGATGCTGGATAATGTTGACATAATTCCTCAACGCATCCTGCCGGGACACAAGATGATGACAGATCCGTGCATATTCCGGCCCCATTTCTGACACCTGCCAGGACAGACTGTTCATCACCATCAGCGTGGCAATAATTCCTGCTGCATCGGCGCTGAATTCATTCTCAAAATAATTCTCAGGGATGTTCATCCTGTAACGTTGCTCACCTTCCGGCGCAATATATCTGGTCTGGGTGGTGATGAACTGGATACGGTTTGGTGCAATATTCCCACCGACACCCTGCGGAATAATCCAGTAAGACCAGAAACCACCGTCGTAATCGGAGTGCTGGCGTAACCAGTTATCTGCCATATTATCCGCAGACGGGGTAAAAAAGAGCGCCTGGATAAAATCCAGACACGCCTTGTTATCGGTCACTGCACAGCGCAGATATTTATCTGTTTTAAATTGTTCGTCTGATTCACGAGTGGCGGTGTTGACGTGTATTGTGTGCATGCTGGTTGTCTCCTTCGCGTTTTATTAAATCGTTCGACTTCATCACTGAGCGGCAAAGGGCAATTTGCAGCTGACGGGGAGTAAATAAAGGGGCGCGAAGCGTTTATATACCCTTTATTTACGCCACGGGCGATGCTAAAAGCCGCCCTCCGCGAAAGATGATGTCGGGCGATATCGCGCAGAATTGAGAATGCACACAACCCTGAACGTCAATCCGGTCTTTATTGGATTCACGTTCAGGCCAAAGAATGGCGGGTATTTATCGCCACGGTGAGAGCGGCGCATCCTGATAGGGATGCAGCAAGCGAGATTTTGAATTTGCGTCAGGATGGAAGCCCGCAGGGCAGAGACAGCCTGCTGGCTCTGTTCACGACAGCCGTGTCCCGACAGGGACGACGCCCGGGTCAGTATTTATTTAATCTCTCACCAGAGATAAATTTCGGAAGAGATAAACAGCAGCATGCAGGAAGAGATGTAACAGGGATGAATAAAGAATATTGATGAGATAACGCCGCGCCGGAGTAATACGGGCGGCGCGTAGCGCAGCCGGTATTATTCTGCACCGCAGGTGCGCGGCCTTTTCCTGCAGTCGGGCAGGTTATCCCCTGCCCTTCCGGTTATTTACGCGGCCTCCTTATTTTACCTCCTGAAAAAGCCACCCCTTACGGAGCGGCAGGTTTCACATCACGCCAGACCGAGGCCGCTGTAGACCACGGTCAAAAACTGTTGCCAGTATTCCAGGCGCATAGCGGGGACGTGGGCACGCTTCCCGCTGCGTAAAGCATTTACAAACGCGTTTGCCTGTGCGACGATTTGCGGGTCAAATTGCATGGTTTAATCTCCATGTTGGTTTTACATATGCCGGATGCAAACTTTTGCGGGTACGTATCCGGCGCGGAATGAGCAGGCGAAAGCCTGCTTTTTTCATTTCTGGAACAGGTTAAATCCCTCCTTTATACGCGTTTTAATCTGCGCATGGCTCAGGTTGCACACATCCCGCAGCCGGAAATATCTGGCTCCATAGCGGGCATAAATCTCTGCCACGTCACCGCAGACCATTTCCTGCAGCATGAACGTCTCCCAGCCGCCGTTCTCACTCGTTGACCAGTTGAGCGGGTACATCAGGCCCAGCGCATCATGGAAGGCGTGAACGTCGATTTCAGCGGGCGCTTTCACCGCCGCTTTCTGGCGACTGAGCCAGTATTCATGCTCGGCTTCGGCAGTCACCTGCATTCCCGGACGGGCTGAAGATTCGGTGAGGTGTAAGTACATAGTTTTCTCCTTCTGGTTCAATTGGTTACTTCACGCCTAAACGCCGGAACATATCTGCGATAATGTTTCGACGTGCATATGACGCACCGGCAGCTTTCAAATCAGCCAGGACATTAAAGGCATAGCTGGCGCTCTTTCCGTGAAATGCCAGTACCTTTGCTGCGATCGGTTCCGGGCAGGCCATAACCCATCTTTCGGTAGATTCAAAAGCGGCGGTGTTGACGTTGTTGTTTTGTGTGTTCATAGCTGGTTGTCCTGGATATTGAAGCCTGCACGCTCAATCAGGCGCACAAACTGTTTGAAATGATCCGCTTCAGCCACGTTGATATGACAGAACTGCTTATCCACGCCACGGCTGAGGGCATAGCCATAGCTGAAGCTCATTTTTTCCGGGTGGCTTCTGCGATATTTTTTCAGCGCAACAAGGCTGCTGAATTCCATGACGTCCCACTCTTCCTCTGAGTTTTTTGGCTTATCAGCAACGAGGATCGTGTATGACACGGCTTTTCCCCCCATCTTTCTGGAAGATTCTTGAGCGGCGGTTTTGACGTTTCGTGTGTGCATTCTGGTTTTCTCCTGTGGTGATGGTTGTCCATCTCCCTGGTGAGTTCTCTCGCGGCACAGGGCAAAGGAGCAACGCTGTAAGGAGGAGAACAAGGGGCGGAGACAAAAAGTTTTTGCGGTCCCTGGCAAAAAGTTTTTGGCGGAGTTTATTTACCCCTTGTGCGACGACACGGCGGTGCTACGACCAGCCCTCCGCGTGAGGACACACGGGGGATGGCCTCACCGGGGGGACAGGATGAACACACCCGACACGTCGGAACGGCGTGGCGCCATAAAAGTGACGGCAGCTTTATCGCCGGCACGGTGAAAGCGGCGCATCCTGACAAGGATGCAGCAAGCGTGAATTTGAATTTGCGTCAGGATGGAAGCCCGCAGGGCAGAGACAGCCTGCTGGCTCTGTTCACGACAGCCGTGTCCCTAAAGGGACGACGCCCGGATCGGAATTCATTGGGTTCGCCTGTAAGGATAAATACCGGAAGGGATAAAAAGCAGCATGCCGGATGAGATATAACAGGGATGAATAATTAATCATGATGAGATAAGCCCGCGCCGTAATAATACGGGCGGCGCGTAGCGCAGCCGGTATTATCCGGCACCGCAGGTGAGCAGCCTTTTCCCGAAGTCGGGCAGGTTATCCCCTGCCCTTCTGGTTATTTACGCCACCTTCTGTCATGCCCTGTCTGTGAGAATCGATACAACACATGCGCATAATTGCTATAAGACAAAATGCTGGGGCTGACAGAAACAAAAGGCCAGCCCCGGCCGGTTGCTCAGTACAGTGCAATGACAGGCTTCTTGATACCGCAGGCATGAGCGTATCGGGTCAGCGTGTCAATGCTGGCTTTGGTGATGTTGTTTTCCAGGCGGGAAATAACCGGAGGTGTAACCCCCATGCGTTCAGCAACCTGCGCTTTTGTCAGGTTGTCATGCTTACGCCATTCTGCCAGCAGCTCTCTGAGCTTCTCCTTGCGTTCTTCTTCCTGCCATGCAGCGCGATATTCATCGTCCTGCATCCACTCGCTATGCAGTTCTTTATGGCTTACCAGTTTCATTGAGTACCTCCGCTAAACGCTTTTTGGCGAGATCGATTTCTTTCGCTGGCGTTTTCTGTGACTTTTTGATGAAAACCCGCAGCATAATGATGGTATTGCCTTTGTGGTATACCCATATGCCCCTGGCGATGTCCGTCCCCATCGTGCGGATCTCGAAAAGTCCATCGCCCAGAGGCCTGGTGTCTGGTTCCCGCAGCAACCGGGCATCATATTCCAGTTTGCCGATGAGACGGTCAAACTTCACCCTGATTTTTACGGGTAATGCTGTGGCTTCTTCCCTGGCATCCGGATGATAAACGACGCTAAACATGTGACCTCCCGTTTCCTGTATATTAACCTACAGGCTAATTTTAATCAAAGTAAAGTTAACCTATAAGCTAATTTTCTGGCAGTTATCTTAGCGGCCTGGTCATTATCACGGACTGAAAGAATTTTTACGTGCCTGTGGCTTTTCAAATGGCTACGATGGATTGCCCGGACAAGGCCAGTATTTCGATAATCCAGGGGTGGATTTGTTCTGCTTGCCTTTGTCCGGGCACCAATCTAAGCGGCACGCTCTGCCTCCCAAAGAGAAAACCCACGCACACCGCATATCCTGCGCCCGCCACCCAGCGCGACATGATCGATTAGGGAGCAGGTTTCCCGGCTTCCACGACGTCGGAGACCAGTTTATGCGGTCCGGTCCAGTTTCCAGCGCGGGGAATAGCGCCACTTCATCCGCGGCTCCGGTGTGTCAGCTTGTTCGGGACCTGCCAGCGTTCTGCCTGACGCACAGACTCCGGTGTCTCTCTCACAATGAAGCTGATTTCATGCATGACACCATACAGCGGCTCCCCGGCATCCCGCAGCCAGTCCAGGGAGACCAGCGAGGCAAACCGCGATCGCCAGTTCCAGAAGGCAGGCTCCAGATCCCGCGCGTCAAACTCGTCAGCCCACTGGCGGTACCAGGTGTTAACGGTCTCCGGTGACTGAAAGTTAAGCTCCGTGATAGCCTGCCCCAGCAGGTTCTGTCGCAGCAACCAGGTATGTGCTATCTCTTTGCCTTCACGCCGAACTCTCCGGGTGAACGCAATATTTTCACGCTGCATCCGCCGATCGGTTCGGGTGTGAATCACTTCCGGAAAAAGTTCAGCCTGAACATCGGTTGTCAGCGGCAGCGGGCAGCATTCCCCCTGACTGGCAATCAGCGTATCCAGTGCCTCTTCCACCTGCTTCAGATTATTCAGCCGGTCTTTCGGATCACGGTGCAGGCCGGGAATACTCCGGGCGACGGCGCTGTTAATTCGACTGCAACCGGTCAGCATGCGCAGGAACGTGCGGACATGGGGCATCGAGGGCAAACGAGCGCCCCGAAACCGGGCGTCTTCCACGAACATGATGGCCTGCAAAGCAGCCTGGCGTGCAGGTTTCAGGGTCACAATGGCATGGGATGAGGGGATCACAGTTCGCCCTCCTGAGCCAGGGTGCTGATGATACTGGCAAAGGAATAGCCGTCAGTATCGAGACACGCTATCAGTGCCAGCGTGTGGGAGATCAACTCCGGGTTAAATGTTTCCATGCTACGAACAACGGAGAACGGCTGGCCGCCACGGGTCACAAAAACGACCATCCAGCGCGTACTCAGCTCTCCCGGACTGCAGACCGCCACATCAAAATGACCGTGAGAGGGGGAAAAACGGATCTGTACCGGAAAGAATCCGCCGAATTCACTTTTGTACTCTCCGTTGACGTCCCAGCTCTCCGGACAGGACAGATCCCGCATCACGGCATGGGTGAGTTCACGGCGAAAATCTTCACCGGCGGCGCGGTAGTCTTCCAGCTCTCCGGCGAACATGGTTTTCAGGACATCGGTGGTAATGATCGTGTGCATAGGTTTCTCCTTACCGCCGCCCCCCAGGGCGGCGTCTCCGTTATCAGGCGGCGCAGGCCGGGTTGTTATGGTCGGTGACGTGGTCGACATCAGCGTCTGTATCGCTCTGACTCGTTGCCAGACTGAGTTCAGACTTTGCGGCAGGCTGTTTCTGGTTGTCGGCACTGGTCATCCATTCCGGAACCCACCGGGTTTTTGACAGGAAGTGCTCTGCATGTTCAGAGGCATCCTTTTTCTTCATTTTCGCGGCGTCCTGTGCTGCGCCAGTCAGTCCGGCCTGAGAGAGTGCCTGTACAATGTGTGGCTGCTTCATGTGCGAGAAAAGGTTATCAGCCGTCGGTTTCCACCAGTCGCGAAGGTCAAACTGGATGGCGTTTTCCACCCCATCCAGCGAACTCTGGTGTTTACGACCAAACTCATCCTTGCCCTGTACACCATCAATAGAACAGGCGGTGCAGAAAGCCATCAACGCCATCAGGGTTGCGCCATCGAGCGTAAAGAAGGTGGTCATATCCTTTCGCCAGTTTTCCGGCAGCAGGGCTTCAAGGCGTTCTTTTTCAGCCTGGATTGCCTGAAACGCAACGCTGTTTTCACCGTCAGGTGCTTCACGGGTCAGCGCGTAATGCGACACACTCACGCTAATGCAGAACGGCTCTTTGACGGACGTCGTGGTATGGAAAACCGAATTACACAGTTTCCAGACCATCAGCGCGATGGCTTTCTGCGGCTGCTGCAACAGGGCCGCCTGAACCGCCAGTGTGCGTTCAGAAGAAAGGCGGGTCAGCAACGGGACACCGACGGCGTCCAGCGGATCGACTTTTTCAGGAGCCTGATCGGTGGATGCATCCTTCTCCTTTATTTTTTCATCGGCGCACAGCACCACACCGCGCTGTACTTTCACCTCCTGACCAGTCCAGGAAACCACCACTCCGGCGGATTGCTTCATTTCATCGGGCCATGTCCGGTGTTCAGCGCGAAACTCAATGGTCTGCTGTTCATGCCAGACCTCATTGAGTTCACCTGCAACACGCTCCCCGTCATCCCCGGTATTTTGTACTTCGAGTTCTTCTTCGCGTTGTGCAAGGAAGGCAAGTCGTTCCGATTCGGCTTCGGTATATGCCACAGGCGGGACAGCATGCAGACGCCAGATTTTAGTATCCTTCCCGTAGTGAGAAATCGGTTCAAGGCGGCCATCGCACCATGACCAGCCTTCTGCTTCGCGAAGGTGTTCCGCGATACTCTGCAGTTTTTCCAGCAGGGCGGTATCGAGAGAAGCACTTTTGACATAGCCGCCGTTTTCGCTGCTGAAGAGATCAACCCGGATTTCTTCCGGACTGAATGCGGCCTCTCCCACAAAGCGGAATTTGTCGCCGTTTGTGGAGACCTCTTCTGAGGTAATGAGGTTACGGATCGAGGACACTGATACTTCATTATTCCAGGACCGTTTGCGGGCGGATTCCAGCACTTCCACCTGGCGTTTCTGATCGCTTTCGAGCGCCAGTGACTGGCAGTGTTCGGTGGTGATTTCATCCTTCGCCAGCGCCTCCAGAATGTCGGGAGCCAGTTCGGTCAGCTTCAACATACGCTGAACATGACGGGTACCGAACCCCAGCAAGTCACCAATCTGCGCGGGGGTTTTCCCCTGTGCTGCCAGCGTGCGGAACCCGGCGATCTGTTCAGACGGATGCATTGCCATCTGCTGTTCGTTTTCTGCCATTGATGCCGCAACAGCCAGTTCATCAGGTACCTTTTTCACCATCACCTGATATCCGGCATCGATACGGTTTTCACTCTGCAGGAGCTGCAGAGCTTTCAGGCGACGACCACCTGCAGCCACACCACACTGCCCGTCATGAAGAGAATGAACGACCAGATTCTGCAACAGGCCAAGCGCTTCAATGGAGTCTGCCATTGAGCGTACTTTCTCCACCGGATAAGGGATGGTCCTGACGTTCAGGGGAGATTTTACCAGTGCCGTCACCGGGACATACTCAATCGGCGCGGCATCGAGAGCCGCTTTCAGGGCGGCGGCTTCGGCAGGTTTCACCGATTTTTTGCTGGTTTTTGGTGCAGTTTTTACCTTAGACTCTGTTGCAGACATAATTGATACCTCTCTGATATTGATGACTGTCTGCCGGACAGCCCCCCTGTCCGGCACCTCTTACTGCTTATTGCGTGTTACGGATGCCATAACGTTCGATATAACGGTTGAGCCATTTCCCGGCATCCGCTTCAAAATTCCATGCGCGCCACACCATTTCGCCGTTCTGACGAACGACCAGGCGAAAATGCGAACCCTGATCGTCTTCAATGGCGACATTTTCAAACTGTGCCGCCACCGCTTCAGCCTGTGCTCTGGTGAAGGTGTCATCCGGTAACGGACCGTTATCGTAAATACTCATCTCTCTCCTTTCGGCCCCACCTGGGCAGGGCCGGCCTGAAACGGGTTATCAGAACGGGGCATCGTCATCCATCGGCGGGTAATCATCCGGGGACGGCTGCGGGGGTTGCTGGGACGGCGCGGCACTCTGACGGCCTTTTTTACCGCCCTTCGCTTTCGGGGATGCCACAGGGGGTTCAGCAGGTTGTACCGGAGTCTGCGGCTGTGCGGGCTGATGAGGTACGGCGCTCTCTGACGAACTGCCCTCACGACGCCCACCCAGCATCTGCATCGTGCCGTTCTGCCCGACCAGCACCTCGGTGACATAGCGTGTGATTCCGGCCTCATCCTGCCAGTTGCGGGTGCGCAGCTGGCCCTCGATGTAGACCTGAGCGCCTTTACGCAAGTATTCCCCCGCCACTTCCGCGAGCTTGCCGAACATGACCACACGGTGCCATTCGGTGTTTTCGCGCAGTTCCCCGCTCTGTTTGTCACGCCATGTTTCCGATGTGGCCAGCGTCAGGTTGGCCACCGCGCTCCCGTTGGGTATATAACGCACGTCCGGGTCCTGCCCCAGATGACCAACCAGAATGACTTTATTGATGCCTCGTGCTGCCATGATGACTCTCCTTACTCCGTTGTTTTGCTTTTAAAACCCCATCATCCGTTGAGTTACCGGAAGCCGCGGTTTTGACGTTTGCGGGAACCTGCTGTTTTGTTCCCGGAGGTATGACCTTCACCCGTTTGAGAACCTTCGCCGCAAGGGCGTCAACGAGCACGGCCCGGTGCAGCTGTCCGGGGTGAGCGGGAAATTTTTTCCGGTCTAATGGAGAGAAGCGAAATGGCCGGAAAAAATTTATTGCGAAAGGCCACGCCGGCCCTGGACAGCCAGGCGGGTTGTGCTTGTCTCAGCCCCGGCGAAAGGGACTTAAACGGTGAAAAGGCACAGGAGAGGAAATGAGCAGGGACCCGCCGCAACGTCGGGGCGCGGCACGCGAAACGGCGGTGCCCCTTACAGCCCGGCGGTCACTGGCCGGGGTGCAGGGAGCGCAGGGCACGGCGCGACAGGGCGGCGCCTCCGGAACGGAGGCTGCAAGCCTGCCGTTGACGTTGCGTCATGGGATGGAAGCCCGACAGGGCGGAGACAGCCTGGCTGGCTCCGTTCACGACAGCCCGCCCGGACGCCCACTGCAGGACCTGAAATAAACGAAGAGCAAAAAGAAAAGCCGGCAGAAACAGATGGATGACCACGCTCCATCAGCGGCTCATCCGGAACAAGAAAAAAGGAACAACAGTAAACCAGAATACCAGAAGGAAGAGAGGGACAGGATGAACGCGGAGAGGGAGAGCCGGCGGCGCGTCAGCGCGGCCCGGTCCTCCTGCGCCGCAGGCGTGCGGCCTTTTCCGGCGCGGCCAGACGGGGGCACACTCCCCCGCCGGGCTAACCGGCTTTCAGGCAGCTATCCTGAGCAGAACAGTTGAAACGTCGGTATACGTGAATGTGCCTCGCGGCAATGGCTCCCAGACATCAGCAAGCGGCTTCAGTATGGATTGTTGTCGCGGCCCGTTCAGACAGACCGCAGTGACCACGCCGCCGGGTGCCAGCAGCGTCACTGCCCGCTGTATATGCCGGATATCCTGCGCATGGTTAAACGGTGGATTCATGATAATTTTGCTGTAGTGCTTTTCCGGCCGGTATTCCAGAAAATCACCCAGCCAGACGCTGACGCCCGGGAAATGATCCCGGAGATGGCAGACCAAATCCGCGTTCAGCTCCACGGCGTCACACTGTGCCCGTGGCGCGCCTTCCCTGACCGCCCGTAGAATGGCGCCCGTTCCGGCGCTGGGCTCCAGAACATGATCAGAGTCCACCACCTCCGCCAGACTGACCAGCCGACGACAGAGCGGATCGGGCGAGACAAACAGCTGTGAACTGGCCCGGATTTCTGTCACAGGCATCCGGTCATCCAGCCTGGCCCGCATCGTCTGAATACGCGCCCTGAGTTCTCTGTGCATAAGTCAACCTCCCTGATCTCCCCGGCAACCTGCCGGGGAGTCTGCCTGTCATTTTTTCGGAATTTCAACGGTTTTCATGTCAGTGATATAGACATTCACCAGCGTACAGCCGTGCGTCATGCAGCGGCGAAAGCGGTACGCGCCGTGCGTCTCAGTTTCGGCCACACCCCGGACAGCCTTATAGTCCCCCGGCATTCTGGCCCATTCGGCTTTGGTCATCTCCCGGGATCCCTCCCCCGGATAGTTGACGATCGGGGGACGTTTTGCGGCCTGTTTCGCGGTGCTGACCTCTTCGGCTGAGGGAGCTTTATAGTCAGTGATGCGGTCCGGGGTCAGTTTCATGGTGCCGCCGTAGCCCAGAAAACGGTAACAGGGAGTTTCCACCGAACTAACCTGACCATTGCTTTTGTTGATGCGGATGATGGTTAACCACTCGCCCCGGCTCAGCACCTGCCCGCCAGGCTCAAATTCCTGTGTCCGGGTGACCACACCGCCGCTTTCATCCAGCATGGCGCGCTCATAGCTCAGACGGTTGCGATAATGATGAACCCAGCGTTGCTGATGGCGGATTGTGCGTTCATGGCAGCGGATCGCAATATCCCGCGCCTGTTCAAAAGTAATGATGTCCTCAGACAGGGCAGAATGGAGAGACATCGAGCCCTCATACTGGCTTTTCTCTGCCGGGCGGGGGTATTTGTCTAGCGTGAAGCTGGCATAAATATGGTCATAATTACTGACCAGTAACGCCATTTTCAGATCAAGAGTCTGCGCGCGCCACATCGTCAGATACTTTTCAGACCGGGCAATGTGCTTTTCTGCCTTGCGTAATTCCGCCTCAATTTTTTTGATACGACGGTAACGCACATCCGGACGCTCTTTGTACTTCGCGTGCCGTAAAGAGGCCTGCGCGCGCTCTTCCCAGTATTCTGCGCGTTCGAACAGCATCACCGCGCGTTTCATACCGTTTTCAATCTTCTGCGCATCCCGGCGCGCGCGGCGTTCGCTGTGATGGCCAACCAGGATCGGCTGACCGAAGGGGATAGCCGACGCCAGCGCGTCCACATGCGCAAGCTCCCGCTCAGATTCACCGGCGCGTTTGTCGCTGTAGTCGTTAAAGCGTTCCGCGCGTTGCTCCTGACGGTCAAAGAGTGTGCTGTCTTCGTCCCCGATATCACCGGCGAGAGACAGTAACACATCCTCGCGGCCCGGTGTCCAGGCTGGCGCCACAAACAGTCCCTGTTTCGGCGCCCACCGGAACCCCGCATCATGCACTTTTTTATACGTCTCTTCATCGAGACGGAGCGAGGCATAAAGCCGCAACTTGTTATCATCCGGGGAATAGGTCCCCCGATACATCTGGCCGATCTCCTCTTCAGCGCCGGTCTGCGGGATAGTGTCAGCACTGAGTGTCTGTGCAAAAGCCTGAGTCATAACTTTTCTCCTTCCTGCGGTTGCCGCCCCTCGCGGGGCGGCTCACCTCATCAGTTAAATGCGCGTTTCAGTTCGAGCGTGCGGAGCACCTGCCCAAAAGCGGCGTTTTTCATCGCGGGGATATGAACGCCGCGCCCCTTGCGGTGACTTCTGGCGATATGGCGGCCAAAAGCCTTTAACGCGGGGTCAATCTCCGGCGCGGGAATATCGGCGCGGAAAATGCGCGGATGACGGCGGGGCTTTACAGCCTCTGCGGAAGGTGAAACAATAGTAACGATCATTACGTTAACTCCTTCTGGTAGTTAATGAAGCCGTAGAACCGTTCGAGCGATTTTTACGGCGTGGATTAAGCAGGGGCTACCCTGCTTTTTTCATTTCTGCGGTTCGTTGTCTGCTTCTTCTGCCTCCTTTAATCAGCATCGTTTTTTTCCTGATTTTTAAAGAACATCACCCGTTGAGTTTCAGGAGCCGCGGTTTTGACGTTTGCGGGAACCGGCTGCGATATTCCCGATGGTATAAACTTCACCCGTTTGAGAACCTTCGCCGCAAGGGCGTCAACGAGCACGGCCCGGTGCAGATGTCCGGGGTGAGCGGGAAATTTTTTCCGGTCTAATGGAGCCTGCGGAATGGCCGGGGAAAATTTATTGCGAAAGGCCACGCCGGCCCTGGACAGCCAGGCGGGTTGTGCTTGTCTCAGCCCAGGCGAAAGGGGCTTAAACGGGTGATGCACCAGGAGCGGAACAGAGCGGGGACCCGCCGCAGCGTCGGAGCGCGGCACGCGAAACGGCGGTGCCCCTTACAGCCCGGCGGTCACTGGCCGGGGTGCAGGGAGCGCAGGGCACGGCGCGACAGGGCGGCGCCTCCGGAACGGAGGCTGTAAGCCTGCCGTTGACGTTGCGTCATGGGATGGAAGCCCGGCAGGGCGGAGACAGCCAGGCTGGCTCCGTTCACGACAGCCCGCCTGGACGCCCGTCGTGAAAAAGGAACGTCAGGAACGGAAATTTTTTCCTTTTCTGTACAGCACAATGCTGTGCCAGGCTGAATTCAGGAAAGCAACCACTGGCCCACTCTCCTTAACTTTCTTCTGTCTTCTGATATTCAGGAGCATTTGCGCGCGGCAGCTGCTGACTGTTCAGTCTGTGAATACGCAATCTTTCCCGGAAATACTCACGGAGATGCCCAGGCTGTTCACGCTCCGCGAGTTCGGGCACAACAGGCTTGTTCATACGCTCCTGCCATGCGACGGCAGCGGCCGCTTTATCGACGGAGACTTTGTCCTGTTCTTCTTTTGAGAAAGAGGCGATATTCCACTTTGACATCGGCATTACCGGTTAAGAAACAACTCAGGAGAGAGTATCCCCTTTCGTCGATCTTATCGACCAGTAACGGAGAGAGCGTGTGCGGCGCCGCAGGCGCGGCGAAACGCCTCTCCGGCAGGCACAGCCTGCCAGGGTTTTGCGCGCGGGCAGACAGGCGCCCTCTCCTCCTGCGCCTGCCATCGTGCTTACCGTCCTTTTCCACCCTGTAAGATGAAATGACCGGCGAGAT
Organism: Klebsiella sp. YJ; assembly: GCF_002108615.1. Taxonomy (NCBI): domain Bacteria; kingdom Pseudomonadati; phylum Pseudomonadota; class Gammaproteobacteria; order Enterobacterales; family Enterobacteriaceae; genus Klebsiella; species Klebsiella sp. YJ. The sequence continues at coordinate 25,145 of NZ_MTEG01000029.1, read as the reverse complement.
ACACGGCACACTGACAGGTCATGTACTCGCAGATTTCATCCATGACCTGTGCGGTTGTCAGTTCCCGCTGACCGGCATCACGGCGGCGGGCATTAATCAGGGCTTTGTACTGTCGGAGTATTTCACGGGTTTCTGTTGCAATATTCATCGGTATTCTCCTTAACCGGCGGGATTTCCCCGCCGTGTATGATTCCGTTACTGGATACATGCCGTCCGGGTCGTTAATCAGTCCAGCGCGGCGTAAATGGCGTTGCATTCCGGGTGAAAGGTAATGTGATCCCAGATCTGGGCATCACGCAGCATGTAAAGGTGGGTCAGGGCCGGGTTACCGCAGTCATGCCAGGACGCCAGACGACGGTTAACTGCCAGGCTGGTCAGAATAATGCCCGCCGCGTCGGCACTGACGGTACGATCGAACCAGTTTTCACCGTTCACCAGATGAACCCGCCCGCAATCAGGCATCATGTAGCCACCCCCTTCTGGTAAGCGGATGAAGTGCCAGAAACCGCCGTCAACTTCAGGCATCCATTTTTTCGCCAGGGCATACACCTGTAATTCTGCGATCATGAAATCCGTGCCGAACATGTACGGCAGGAAAGAAAGCCGATCGGACTCTTCAACATTCAGGACAGGGCGCGTTGTCACATACTGCATGGTAAAACCTCCGTCATCACATGGACTGCGACACCGGGCGGTGCCGTGCCTCCATAACAGGCGGGCGATCAGTCGGGAATGCAGGGGCGCAAGGGAAGCCGCAGCCTGACGCACACGGCAGCCGGGAGTTGCAGGGTGAGTCCGTGAATCCTGAGCGGGCGAACGACCGGAAAATCCCGGCAGACGGGAAGGAAGGACCGGGTGACCGCAGCGGCGAAGCGCACCCTTGCATTCCCGGCCGCCCGGCTACGATGGAGGCACGGCACAGCCCGCACACGCACAGCACTGACAGAGTGGAAAGCTCTCAGGCAACGTCACGCAGGGACGGGGCCGAGGAAAAGCGGAGCCGGCGACAGCCTTATCCTTCCAGGATGCTCCCGGGGGCCGCAACCCCCGGCGGTTCACGACACTGACCGGATTGTTGAAAGGGCACTGCGGACAAAGGTGATTTCTGCGCGCGCTTCTGCCATGACCTCATGTAACAGGGATAAATCCATCCACCGGCGCGCAGGCTCTCCCGGTATCCGTAACACATCACATATCTGCCCACATGCCAGGATCTGATCCACTTTGTCGCTGATAACAAAGTACTCAACGGCACTGTAGCGCGCGCCTTTGTTCAGGAGGGCATCCAGTACCACCGGTACATTGTCGTCCTCTTCGTCCAGCCAGCAGGGCATATCACTTTCCTTCACAACCAGACGGAAATTTCGTGTCTGGCGGTAAAACAGCGTTTCCCCGCGCGTGGTCAGCGCGGCCTCAATCCGGCGCGCATCCTCCCGGACCTGCCGGGAAATATCCCGCACGGCACGAAACAGGCAATCCGTCACAGCCTGAATTTCAGGCTCTGTCAGCCATTCCCCGGCCCAGGGAAAGGTTATCTGTGTTCCGTCCTCCGGCAGTTGCGGCGCGTCGGCATAGCGGCTGCCGGATAAAATAATCTGCGCTGGCGTCCCGGCTATTTTTGTCATGGCAGTTTGCAGCGCTGCGGGTACTCCACCGGTACAAAGCAAAGGAAGCAGGTGAACAATAGCGGCCGCGTCCAGACGGACATAAATACTTATCCATCCCGGTTTATTTACCGGATCACGCTGGCCAACATCGGTATGGACCGGCCATCCGTAATCAGCCAGCAGATCACGTGCACGGCGCATCACAAGGGCGTTTAAGGTGGTGGTTTCCTGCATGGTATCTTCCTCGAAACAGGGTAATGACACGCCGCCCGGGCGGCGTGTGGATGTCAGTTTTTCAGTAATGCACGCACTTTTGCTGCATCAGCAAGGCGGTGAGTAACGCTTTCCGGCACAGGATAGTTACCGTCCCGGGCGGCCCATTCCCTGCCCCACAACGCCTGTTCCGTGGTGATGAGCAGGGTTTCGAGCAGGTCAGCCGGCACCAGGACTCCCGGAACGGCCTCTTTTACCTCATCGATCAGGTCCATCACCGCACCGGCAGACACACCCGACTCAAGCCGCTGGTCTTCCGGTATGGCGTCCATGCGCTCCAGCACCGCCTTTATGTCCTGTTCAGATACGACACATTCCATCCCACCGGCCAGCGCTTCGATATCCTCCGGGGACCAGACAATCAGGTTCAGCGGGGTTTCTGCGGGATAGAGCTCACTCAGCAACCGGCAGAGGGTTTCACAGGTTCCGTACATGGTTTTTCTCCTTAGTCCTTAAAGCAGGCATCCAGCTCAAGAATGTCGTTGTACGCCGCCATAAACAGGGCATTGATGCGAAAAAGCGTCTGGCGGGTCAGGCGTTCGGCCAGCACATCGGAATCAAAGCGGTAGCGGTGCTCCATGTTGTTCAGCGTTGCCCGCAGGTCACACATGTTGTTGGCCAGTCCCGCCACCTCTGCGCGCAGCTTTTCGTGTCCGGCATAGTTCATTACGCGGCCTCCGGATAAAAGACGTCGTTGGCGGCCGGGCGCTGCATGGCGCGCTGGACAGCTGACAGGCGGGCGATTCCGGCGTTGTGGTACTGCTCCATCAGTTCAATACCGATGTAACGGCGCCCAGCCTGGAGGGCAGCCACACAGGTGGAACCAGAGCCGGCAAACGGGTCGAGAACAATGGCGTTCGGGTGTGTGAAGCTCTCGATCAGCGGCTGAAGACTGGTCACTGGCTTTTCGGTCGGATGGTGGCGGTTGCCGCTGTATTTCCAGCCCAGCACGTCCGGCAGCGGGTCCTGCGGCAGAGGCGGACGGCCTTTTGCCAGGACATAGGCGCATTCATGGCGGTAGCCGACATAGGCGGATTTGGACGCGTAAGTTTTGGTGAACACCAGATGCCCGACCACGCTGAACCCGGCACTTTTCCACGCGGCCATAAAACGATCGACGCGGTTCCAGCCATAAAAACTGACCATCAGCGCGTCCTTTTTGAGTACGCGGTACATCTGATTGCAGGCAGGCTGAAGCCATTCGTCAGTTTTGTCGCCGGCGAGGGTGCGGCCGGAACGGTCACGGAAGCCGACCAGGTACGGGGGATCGGTCAGAATGAAATCGACGGCGCGATCGGGAAAGCCGCCCATAATATCGATACAGTTACCCAGGATAAAACGGGACATAGGGATACCTCGTGGTGACAGGGGGCACTCAGGAGGACGTCGGTACGACGTCCGTTCCCTGCTGCCCGGAGCCTGTACGCCGCGACCGGTAACGGGTCAAGCTGACCGTGGAATACCGCAGCCGTCAGTCTTTCCGACGGCAAGGCTATGCCGCGAAAGCGGCTTGAAGGGCGATCATCAGAATGCGAGTGGATGGCGTAAAATCACAACGACGCCGGACAGGAGCGGAAAAGCCGCCCGTCCCGTGTCCACCCGGGCGCGGCACACTGGCTCCGGGCAGTGACTATCCCCGCGCCAGGCGCGGCATCGATGCGGAGCAACGCGACATCATTATTTTCTGACGTACCGGGCAGGAGCTCTGCCCGGCAGATGTCATGTCAGCGTGTGGTATCCCGCCAGTCATTCCCCCACTCGTCACGCAGTACCGGGGCATCCGGCGCGCCGGTCACGGTCCACACATCGAGGAACTTCAGCCCGCGCAGGGTGCTGTTCTCCACGTCCTCGAGCAGAATGATGCTGTCAAACCAGACCACCGGGATACTCCTACCGATGCCGGTCATCCTCGCGTTTCAGGGATGGCCACCAGGTGCGCCCCATTTCCAGGACACCCGCTTCGGCCTGCTCCAGGTCAGTCGCGGATACCAGGTAATACACCATCTGCCGCACCCTTTTCGACGGCGAGGTTATGCCGCGAAAGCGGCTTGAAGGGCGTTCCTCAGCATGGCGCAAACCGCCACCACGCCAGGCAGGATTTGTAAAGGCGCCCGTCCCGTGGCAAACCGGACGCGGCACACTGGCAGCGTGCGGCAGCGGAGGCACGGGTTAACGGGTGAAAGCAGAAGAAACTGTCGGGAACCCGCTATCCACAAAACGTCTGTTTAACGCTGTGGATAACCTGGAGGCAGGTGGCGGAGAAGAGCACTAAGACAGGCGCCGCGTCAGCTGTTCTTTTTTTAAGCAAAGCGGAAAGGATATCAGCGTGGCCGGGTCTTGTCTCCGGCCACGGACAGGCCAATATAGACGCCTGCCCCCCAGATGACCTGCGACAAAATGAAAACCCACTGCGGAACGTCAAAAACCAGAAGCGGAAGCAGACACAGCGTCACAATGCCAATCAGTCGGCTGCCGAATTTCCTGCGGACCAGTTCACTGCTGTCGACGGGAATGCGGGCGAAACGGAGAACACTTCTGAATCCTGGTGACATGAGAATCTCCCTGGGGATGAAAACCATTTGATATCGGTATATTACTGGATGTGACTCGTACTTTTAGTCACCGAATGCACGCCGCATATTTTTCTTTATTTCCCGGGTATCCGAACCAGACACCGGCATGGCAGATGTTGCCGGCGTATCCGGTACTGCAGCAGCAGCCCTGTTCACGGCAGTGGTGCCGGCCATCTGCTGAACCAGTGCCTGCAGCTCACTGACCGAGGTGGGCGGTACCGGCATACTGGTCAACAGGCGCGGCAGTTCCGGTGCCGTCGTGTGGAGGGCCAGACCGGTGATAATCAGGTTTCTCAGCAGATCCCCACGCAGACGGGATGACGCTTCCGTCAGCACACTTTCCACCCGTTCCCCACTCCGGCCATTTTGAAGCGTCAGGGTGTAACGCCGGCGCTGGTATTCCGTCTCCGGTGACATGGGCAGAGCAGCCTCACCATTTTCGGGCTCATCTGGAAGTCCTGTGAGTGAGGACCAGGTTCCGGAGACCAGGGCCATAACAGCGCAAAGGCGGGCAGCGCTCAGCTGCCCGGCAAAGAACACCGGGATCAGCGCCGGTAAACGGGCATCCACCTGGTATACCACCGCCCCGGCGGTGGCGGCGGTACGGATGAACTCACCGCGCAGGGGCTGTGAGATGGTGCTGATGGTTGCCATCGCCGCGATGTCGGTGCGATCGTCGCTGTGCAGATAGAAAGAATACTGGCCGTCCGGCACGTTTAGTCCTCTTTATTGTAAAGGGCAATCTCCCTGGCCAGCGCCATCTGCGGATCGCCTATAACCTCGATACGGTCAGGGGCCAGAGGCCAGGCCTGACGGATAGCTTCTTCTATGAGGGAGGCCCCTCCCCCGACCAGGAATACCCGGTTAACGTTCCTGAAGGCAGTCAGCTCACTGGTGACTCGCGCACCCAGGGAGGTGATTGCCTCTGTTATTTTGTTCCGAACCTCGTCAATTTTACCTGCATCGTTGATCACACGCTGCAGATACTGACGATCATTGCGGTTGCGGATGACCGTGTCGGCAATAAGCGCGCTGGTTTCGCTGTCTGCCGCCCGCAGCGCGCCTGCAGCTGCGCGGGTGACCTGTGACACGCCGACAGACGGATTACCGTGTACCGCACTGATATCATCAAACTGTCCGACAATCACGCCGGCATCGAGCGTGGTTCCGCCGAGATCAATAATCAGGGTGGTCTCAGCGGGTCCGGGCTTCAGCTCCGCGAGACGGGAGAACGCCGCCGGCAGTGATTCCGGCATCACCTTCACGTCCGTTACGGTAAATGCTCTGCCCTTATTCAGAACCAGCTCACGCATCAGGTTTTCTCGTTTGCGTCGTATGTTCTCCTCGTTCCGCTGGCAGTCCCCGTCGTAATATTCACTCAGGGGCAGCGTCACGGTCAGGCTCACCGGTTGCGGCTCCAGTCCGCTGTTCAGCAGCGCATGATGCACAGCCAGCAGGTTGAGATCACCGTACTGATATTCCACGTTTGTTGTCGGGATGGCATCCCGGCTGACGCTGTCCCAGGTGTATTTCAGCGTGCCCACCTGATAATTGAACGTTGCCGCACTGAATTCCGCCACTTTCCAGCCATGCCTGAAGGAGTTCGCAGAGACCCGTGTCTGAAGCTCATCTCCTTCAAACCATGCCAGCTTAACATTAGTTGAACCATCATCGCAGTAAATATTCATCATTATGCTCCGTTAATTACACTCAATTTGATACTAATTATAAGAGCAAAATGAAAAAAACAAAGTTATATTTCTCAATATGAGTAATATAAATACATCAAAATGATTAACAATGACATTTTGAGCACCTTTATTTACTCAAAATGTTCGTGCGGCGGGCGTTCTGGATTATCGTCACGCTGTCAAATATACTGTATGCATAACCAGTGTTTTGAGATATCAGGAGGAAAGATGAAACTACAGCTTTTCAGCACCGGGAAAGAACTCCCGCCACAGGCCCATCCATTGTTTGCCGATCTGGCCAGCTGCGGTTTTCCCAGCCCTGCAGCTGACTATGTCGAGTCCGATCTGGATCTCCATGATTACTGCATACGGCATCCGAGCGCGACTTACTATCTGCGTGCCAGCGGAGACAGCATGGCCGACGGCAGTCTGTACAATGGCGATCTGCTGGTTGTGGACAGTGCTGAAAAGCCGCGGCACGGCGATATCGTTGTCGCCAGCGTACAGGGGGAGTTTACGGTGAAAAGGCTTCTGCTGACGCCACGACTGACGCTGCAGCCCATGAATGCCTCCTGGTCGCCGATTTATCCTGACCCCGACGAGCTGGATATCTTTGGCGTCGTCACGCATATCATCCACCGCCCGAGAGAGATGTACTGATGTTTGCCCTGGCCGATGTGAACAGCTTCTATGCCAGCTGTGAACGTGTTTTCCGACCGGATTTGAAAGGAAAGCCAATAGTCGTCCTGAGCAACAACGACGGGAACGTAATCGCTCGCAGCGCCGAGGCGAAGCCCTGGATCAAAATGGGGACTCCGTGGTTTCAGATAAAAAACGAAAGGTACCCGGAAAAAATATATGCGTTTTCAAGTAACTATGAACTTTACGCCTCGATGTCGGCGCGCGTGATGAACTGCCTGGAGGAACTGGCCCCTAGGGTGGAACAGTATTCAATTGATGAGATGTTCCTCGACCTGACCGGCGTGGAGCACTGTATGGAGCTTGAGGACTTCGGCCGGCAGCTGCGTCAGCACGTGTATGACTGTACCCGCCTGACCATTGGCGTGGGCGCCGGACCAACGAAAACCCTCGCAAAATCAGCCCAGTGGGCCTCAAAAGAGTGGAAACAGTTTCGTGGCGTACTCGCTCTGACCAGGGGAAATCCGCAGAGAACGCGGAAACTGCTTTCACTGCAGCCGGTTGAAGAAATCTGGGGGGTTGGTAACCGTATTGCACGCAAGCTAAATGTGCTGGGCATAAAGACCGCGCTCGATCTGGCTCTGACGAACCCGGCCTTCATCCGCAAAAATTTTTCTGTCGTCCTTGAGCGAACGGTACGGGAACTGAACGGGGAAAGCTGCCTTTCGCTTGAGGAAGCCCCTCCGACGAAACAGCAAATTGTCTGCAGCCGCAGTTTTGGCGTGAAGATCACGGAGTACGAGTCGCTCCGTCAGGCTATCTGTCAGCACGCAGAGCGGGCCTCTGAAAAGCTGCGTAAAGAGCACCAGTATTGCCGGCATATTTCGGTTTTCATCAAAACGTCTCCGTTCGCCGTTAAAGAGCCTTACTACGGCAACGTGGCTACGGAAAAACTTCTTACACCCACTCAGGACACCAGGGACATCATTGCAGCCGCCACAACGGCTCTGGAGCGTATCTGGAGGGATGGGCACCGGTATGCCAAAGCCGGAGTTATGCTGAATGACTTCACCGGCTCCGGCGTTTCGCAGCTGCAGCTGTTCGACGAACGCCCGCCACGCCCTCACAGTGCTGAGCTGATGAGGGTTCTGGACGGGATCAACAACTCAGGGCTGGGTAAAGTATGGTTTGCGGGGCGGGGTATGGCCCCGGAATGGCAGATGAAACGGGAGATGCTTTCTCCTGCTTATACGACACGATGGTCAGATATTCCTGCAGCGAAACTGGCGTGAAACTTTGGCGATTTCACCTTGAAATTCTCAGCCTAAACTGCCTAATTACAATAAGTTAGATGTGAAATCGCCATGGCGAAATTATTGACTCAAATTTCTGTCAAGGACCTCGTTGATAGCCTTGTCCAGTTCATCCTGAATCACTTTTGACATACGGCTAAACTCATAAGTCAGCGTACGCCCTTTCACACGCTTACGCGCGAACTTGTCCTTTTCTTCAAAAGACCAGAGTGGGGAAACCACTGACTTTTCCTTGGGAGATGGATCTATCAATGCCTGAGATGCCTGAGAAATCAGCTTCAGAATACTGGCTTTCTGTTCGTCTTCTGGTCGTTCGCCATCACTCAAAATTGCATCGAGCTGAGCTGATACAGACTGAATGAGTTCTTCAGGCGTTAATCCCTTTTCACTGAGTTTTTCATTAACTTCTAAAAGAAGTTTATAGTCACTAAACGATAGCTCCGACTGAACCGGGAACAGAGAAATCAAGTCTTGCGGTACGGCCGCCGCCTGCAGCGCCCTGGTAACTTTAGCCTGAGATAACCCCTCCAGTTCAGCAATTTCCTTTTGATTAAATCCGGACTCTTTAAGAGCGATCAATCTCAGGCCAATCTCCCGAAGATTATGTTCTTTAGCTGTCTGGATATCTTTAGCCAGTTGGCGAGCTTCATCAGCTGATAAATGTTCTTCGGTGACCATTACATCAAGGCCTGTACGGACAAAAATTGCTGAGGCTCGCCGTCTTGAACCATCCAGTATCTCAATCCTTTCACTTTGCTTAATACCAATACAGGGAAAGAACTGCTGAAACTTAATCGTCTGGATAATGGATTTCAGGGACTCCCTGGTCAGTGCAAGTTGATCTCTTCCGTTGTTTTCCTGGTTTACGAAGGTCTTACTTTCAACTTCAGATGCAGGCACCCGAACAAACCTGAACGTTACCTTCCTGCCGGTTTTTAAGGTAAATACCTGGCTTCTACCGGTGTCCGTCATTTCGACCATTGACGCCTGAGTATTTAACTGTCTGCCGATGGTTTTTCTTTTCTCATTCGACATCACATACCTCCGTTAGTACGAATGAACTCGATGCGATCAAAGACTGCCTTCGCAAAGTCTTCCGCTGCTGATTTTGCGCTTTTTAGTGCCTCTGTACTTCCATCATAGGTTGCTGGATTTGCTGAAATAACTGTGTCAAAAGTCTCCCCGCAGCGTTCGAAACCATCCAGTCTCGGCAGAACCATGTCTAGCATATCGGCACCGAAAACCTCTTTGGCCTGACTATGGCAAATTTTGTGATCAGACTTGTTCAGGATCTTGGACATGAAGCCGACATTACCGATGAGATTGCAGGTGTGCCCATCCATTTCGATGGAATCTATGAGGGCAGGGAGGCTGGCCACAAACTTCAGGGAAGAATGAAAATCAACCGTAGCCGGTGGAAGAGGGGTCAACATCAGGTCTGCCGCCCCAATGCAGTTTTTCAGGAACGCATCAAGGTGAGGACCACTATCAAGGAAAATAAAGTCGTAGTCATGCTGGAGCTTATCGATAATGTTCTCTTTAAGCACAGCATGAATATTTTTCCCTGGAAGATGTTCTTCACACAATCCCTTCCAGCCTTCAGCAAGGAATGCATCGTCAATGGAAGCGGGGATTACATCAACACCAGGGATAATAGACGGTACTATAAAATCGGAAAGTAATTCTTCACGAGACACGTTCTGGAGCATGGCCTGAGCAGCCGTATTTTCAACCAGGCCCACTGAATTCTCATGGCTCAGGAACATTGTCAGAGATGCCTGCGGATCGAAATCGATGGCCAGAATACGCAGGTCTTCGAACAGAAGCTGAGGATGAGCTCGAAAAGCATGTGATAATGAAGCGGTAGAAACTGTCTTGGAACCACCACCTTTAAGATTACATACAAAAATCGTAAAGGCTTTATCGAAGCGATCCCTGTACTTGGGTACTTTACGATGGTTATACAGATCGATGACATTCTGAATCGTCATCGCGTATTTCATTGTATTACCAGAAGGTTTCTTTTTGAAAATGTAGCCACCGGCTTCCATTTCGGCCACAGCATACTCAACACTGCCTTTACTGAGCTTAGGCAGCTTATACAGAGCGGCTTTGCTGTATTCCTGATAGAACTCGGTAAGCTTCAATTCCTCTTTTTGCTGGCGGATACTCTCGCTCAAAGATGTCAGAAGCTTACCTGCACGTGTAGCAACTTTCCGTAACTGCTCAATATTGTCCATTTATCACCTCATGACGTTTTTTGTCATTTTGAACAAAAAGAGTCATGTTGCAAGCAAAAAATCATATTGTTTTGATTTCGCTCTCAACAGGAGGGGGGAGAAGCTCGACGGGCGTGCCACTCAATCACAGTGCCGCAACACGCAGACGCACTTATGACCATCACACAACAACTCGTACAAAAGGGTATAGAGAAGGGTATCAGCGCTCGCCGCAGCCATGTAACCGAGCGTAGCGAGCGAACTGGCGAGGAAGCGGGGAGGAACTGTACAGGCAGATAGCTCTTACGCTCAGCACAAGAAGAGTTATCCATCCTCTGTGGGAAACAGGTCAACTTCATGGACGGCCAGGGCTGCGGGAAACACCACAAGTATAGGCACACACGGATAGCCTGATCAGAGCAACAAGTGTGACAATCTGCCCTCATTGATTATGACGAACTTGCCCCCTCATGTCACATGACTAACGGGAAGAGGGGAAGACCTAGTGTGACAAACTGCACTCATTTAACTGTGACAAACTGCACTCATTTAACTGTGACAAACTGCACTCATTTAACTGTGACAAACTGCACTCATGTATTGTGACAAATTGCCCTCAAACTTGGTTTCACTACCGGTTATAGCCAAAAAACTATGAATAAGCGCAGGCCACCAGGGATGGAACAGCAAAACTGTGACAAATCACCCTCAACCTGCCGGATCTAATGTGACGAACCACCCTCAAATCTGTGACAGATAACCCTCAAACTATTCTGTTGTCATCGAGGTAATATCACGGAAGGAAAATACGATATGAGTCGTCTGGCGGCCTTTCTTTTTCTCGATGTAAGAGAGGCGCATTGGTGTCCGGCTATTGATCTCATCAACACTTGCCTGCAGGAAACGCCGGCGAAAATCCGGCATACGCTGGTAGCTTTGAGGTAGTTGGTAGCGCTCCATGATCCAGTCGATTTTCAGAGACACGACACCTGAGCCATCAGGTTTACGGTACTGACACAGGGATTCGTATAAACGCATTGCATACGGATTGGTAATCTCTTTTGTTTCACTTAGCCGGAACTGCGTAAACCGGTTCTGTAGCCCGATGAAGAAGGGAATGAGATATGGGTTGATATGTACGCTGTAAAGCCCTCTGGATGGACTGTGCGCACGTTTGATAAACCAGGGAAAGGATTCATACCCTTTTTCATCGCCGGCATCCTCTTCAGGGCGATAGAAAACCACTTCCTTACCTGCAAAACCTTTTAAAGCCTGTCGTATATCCTTACTGGCTTCAGCGGAGGTCAGCCCGAATGTTTCAGCGTATTTAGCAACGTGAATTTCGCAAATGCCATCATGTTCTTGCAGGGAGCCGTCGGATTTTCTGATCTGATCAACGAACAGATACAGCATACGTTTTTGATCCCTGGAAAGACTATATGCCGCCTCAGTCAGCTCATTTGACTGGACAATCCGCGGGCTATTTTTACGTTTTTTATGGTTTATAACCGCTATTTCCGCCATGACAGGTCCATGTGAAGTGTGACAGGTTTTCAGATTGTCACACTTTATAAAACAGAGTCAACAGGGATGGATAACTTTGTGAAAAGCAACACTTCCTGAGGGCAATTTGTCACAGGGTTAAGGGCAACTTGTCACAGAAAGGACGGCTATTTGAGGGTAATTTGTCACACTGAAAGGGCGGTTTGTCACAGATCCCTCCCTGGAACCCGCATGGATAAAGGCCTGTGAGCATTCTAAAAATAAAGATCTAACAACTATTAAAAAAGATCTTATAAAAATATCCCCGTGGATAAGTGGATAATCCCTAGGGGAGGTGATTTTTCAGGCATTGAGCGTATGCAGAATTTATGAGTTCTGTTCCCTGGTGCTTCCTCGCTCACTCGGGGCTTTGCCCTGTCGCTCGGCTGCGGCGAGCACTGCTGGCTCGCTCATATCCGTGGCCGGAATTTAGACATACAGAACATACAGTCCAGTTCCACCGGTTGTGAGAGATCCGACCCGCCATAACTGAGTTGCGTAAGCGACTTTTCAACGCCTTACATTTAATTTTCCGCGACGTAAGGCATAAAGCTTGTTCTCTTCATTGTTGACCTACTCCGCCAACGTGACAACCCGCACGAAGATTTCTATCGTCCCTGCAGGCATATTCGAATCGTTTTTATTAACCCTGGCTGCCGTCGTGACAGAACACTACTTCCTGTAAACGGGGCCAAGGCCTATGACACACCTTAAATTAATAATGCGGAGATTTACGATAATGCCATTGCTGGAGACGTTCCTGACTGCCTCACCCGCTTCTCAGGGGGCAACAATCCTGTTCCTTGCCATGCTGATATACTGGCAAAAGCGATAAGTCCATGCGGGCTGGCCATTGGCCAGCTTCGCTGTATAAGGGGTAAAAAGCGGCATATCCAAACGCTTAGCTAGGCAATTTGAGTTCAGATATCTATGCTTGCGATCCGGACAACATGAGGAAACAAGATGAAACTTGAATATATACAGATAAACAATACCGTAAGGAGTGGTCTTAATCCTTTCACTGACGGGGTGATTATTCGTGATACAAAGGTATTGATCACGCTCAATCTCCCGGATGGTTGGAAACCCACTATTGAGGGGGAATGGCGGCATATGTCGGACGCCGACACATTGTCAGATCGTATTAAAATGCTTCAGCATGCGATTTATGAGCGGTATCAGGGATACAGTGCAGATATTCCCGCCAGTTGGGCCAGATAACTTCTGACAGACCTCAGCGGCGAGCAGGACGTTCGCCAGCATCATTCCCCTCTACACTAAGTATTCCCTTTCAGCATGGCCACCGCATCCGCTTCGGGCATCTGGAACTGAACTCGATGACGCGCAGCAACATCAAGTGCGAACACCTTCGTATAGACTTCCGTCGAGCTAATCGATTTGTGGCCCATCAGGCTCTGCAGCACTTTCAGCGGAATACCGGCGTACAGCATGTGCATCGCGTAGGAGTGACGGAACGTATGGGGGGTCACCGGTACTGAGAACGTCACCCCGTCGGCCGCTGCGGCCTCCACCGCTTCGCTAAGCCAGGTGCGAACGGTACGGTCTGTGATCTCCCAGATACGCGCCTTCTCTATTCTGCCGGTGCGCTTGTTTCGTCTTTCCAGCGGAATTTTCAGGGTGGCCACCATCATCTGCAGCTGGCTGACGTACTGGTGATCGGAGAGGGGAACCAGGCGATGGGCCTGACTGCCTGCAGGTGCTCTTCCTGCCGTTCTGGCCGCTTTCTCTGTACGCTGCTTGAGGGTGGCCAGCTGAACAAACGGATACGGTGGAGCCAGCGAAAAATCTCCCCTGGTCAGCGCCAGGGCTTCGTTAATCCGGGCGCCGGTATTCCAGAGCGTCGCCAGCAACATCTTGCGATGAAGGTCGGGCACATAGTGGAGCAGGGCACTCACTTCCGGCGCCAGCAGGTATTTCGGCAGCTCATCCTGTACGAGCGCCATCTGTCGCAGGGCCAGTGCCGCCGGATAGTCGACAGCGACCGGCAGCTGCGATGGGATCACACCAGAGTGTACGCCGGGAATGGCCGGAACAGGTACCGTCATTGCGCGTTCTCTGTCCCCGTAAAGCGTTCAAGCCAGGCAACAGCGGCCACGGCGTAGTTTTCGCCGGCGTCGACGTGGATCTGCCCCTGCTGTTCCAGCTGCCGGCCCGTATCGGCCAGTCGGTTTTGCAGGGCCAGCAGGCTGTCGGTCATCGAGGCGTACAGGCAGGCCTGATGGATCTGGCGGGTGAAGTCATCAACGGGCACGCCAACGAGCGCTTTGTCAGGCGTGGGGCGCTGAATACCGTCTTTTTCTGACTGCAGCTGCAGACAGCGTGTCAGCAGTTCAATGGTCTGGTGTGAAACAGAATTGTTGTTATCACTCATATACATATACCTTTATCATTCGGGTTTTCTCTTTTTCGTACAGCATTGACATTTCGTCAAACATCATCACATGACGGGTGCGCTTTCCGCGAAAGATGCGTCTTACCGTGGCAGGGCGGCCATCGAGCCCTGAGAAGTAGCTGAAGGTATGAGGCCTGTCATAATCGATATCTCCGTATCATTGGGTGTTCAGGTAAGTCTGATGGAGTTTCGCACCGTTTCTGGCTGTCAGAAGCTGCCCAGAATACTATTCCATTCGGCGTTACAGTCCAGCAGGTACCGGAGGCGGTTATCTATTCCATCCAGTAAATCTGAAGCCTCCCCCATTTTTTCCCCGAAGCGACGAGTATTAACGTAATGGATCCCCTCGAGGCTGCGGGTGCCGTCATTTCTCCGGGCATAACGGAAATCTGTCGCCCGTTCATCCACCTGGTGAAGAGCTTTAACCACCTCTTTGACGATTTTAAAATCGGAAGGCCGGTAGCTGTCATCAACGTCCAGGATCAGCTTTTGTGCCAGCGGCCATAAGGTATTCAGGTTATGGTCATCTTTTTTGTACTGGCGTTTATCCGGCTCTTCTGTCAGTGCCAGAGCCAGCCCAATAATTTGTTTGATAATGAGTTCGATGTGATGCCTGTAGAGAAACAACACCGGATAAACCAGAAAATCCTGGTCCCGCCCGGATTCATCAATGTGGTTAATCAGAATATCAGCAGCCCGCCTGTAACCTTCGGTGTAAGCTGTACCATGATCCGGCATGTAATTCAGGCAGGCATTATTGTGCCAGTCGCTGTCGCTGGCCAGCAGCCCCGGTTCTGACGTTTTTCCCTTTTTCATTTCAGCTCCAGAATCTTTTAACAGCCCCGGTTCGGTACCTTATCCGGAAATCCCGCACTCAGCTACGGTTGTTCAGCTGCAGCTTTTGCGATCTCATCCACTGCTTCCCTTACCGAAAAGGATAATTTGTCCTTCGGTGAAAACTGCACCCAGTAGCAGAGATGCGATGCCCAGGTCTGGCCATTCTTGCGTGGTTCATAATCAACACTGAATGCGTAAATCACTCTGTTACTCAACTCCCAGTTTGTGACCTCACAGTACCGTGTATAGAGCTCCAGCAGCTCATCAAAGAACTGACCTTCCCGGAGCGGGCCAGATCCCTTTACAGCCTCACGCTGATCCATGAAATAGTCCACAGCGGCTTTTTTGGACGCAAACTCCCTTCCACCGATTTTGACCTTAACGGAACGTCCCATACTGACCTCCTTTCTGGTTTGCAGGTTAATAATCACTCAGAGCAATTATGATGTGCAGCATCATTCACTGTCACTTAGGTGATTCTCCCTGTCGTAACATTTTCATTATCTAATAATTAGCAACCTTATAACAACACCAGTAAATTACCGGATGCCGGTTTCTGGTGGATCCGACTTTTACGCTATCTGAGACTTTCCGGAAGTGTATCACGCCCACAAAATAATCATACCGCAGTTTTCGGCCGCGGGGGGGCGGGTCACGGGGCTGGGGAGGAACACAACATCTGGTAGCTCCTGCAGCTTAGAGAGCCACTGCATATTGTGATGGAGGGTAGGGCGGGGCCGGATGACGACCGGCAGATCCGGAACTAACAGAAATCGGATCTGCGGAGAAAGAAAGAAGGATTATTGCAGCAGAATCAAGAAAAGAGGCGGATTGTTGTGATTTGGGGATTATTGCATGGAGTGCAAATTTTACGGCTGACTGAGGCTTAAATGGCAACTATAAGGAAAGAGAAACTTTTTTCAGTTTTTTTTACAGACCGGCCTTAAAGGCCGCATCAGATTTCCTAAATACAGTTTTACATAAGGAACATCGTATGACTGTATTTCTCATCCTCACCGCCATCGCATATGGCATCGTCAGTACCGGCGGCTACATCCTTTTAGTGGACAAAGGGTATCAGGGCTGGACCCTATTCTGGAAAAACTATGACGACCTGCCCCATATCTACCGTTCCCGCTGGCGATACCAGAGACGCTTCATTCTCAGACGTATCTGGAAGCGTCTCTTTAATCGCTGAGAAGGTTATCCAGCAGCATCCCCAGCCCGGCCAGCCAGCACAGGCAACACCATGTGGTGAACACCATCCGGGTCTGGCCGGATTTCCACTTGCGGACGGTACGTTCGTCCACATTCAGCCGGTTGGCCAGCTGGATGTCAGTCAGGGGGATCAGCCCCCGAACGAAGGTAGTTTCGCGTGCCGTGGGGAGCTGCCAGTCTTCTCCGCTGACCAGCGTATACCCGTTAAATTCTCCGGATTCAATCATCTCCCGTATACGTTGCTGGTTTTCTGGGTTCATAATGAATCCGGCTGCTGAGGGAGCCATCGCACGGGGTCTGCAGGCGTATAGTAATATTGGTGATCTTTTTCCTGCAAATCGAGGTATTTTTCAACGTCGCTGAGCTGATAAGCAGAATAGAAAGTGCTTGAATTTCCTACATTGTACATATCGATGGTGCTCATGACATTATCAATGTAATCAAAAGAAACTTTGTAGAAATTTAAGTGGCGATCGTCACAACACTTTAGCAGTTCGGGTCGTGGTGAAAAAACGTCTATCCGGGGACGGAATGTTAATGGTGAGCCAATAATAAAACACAAAGTGAAATTATGAGACAACGGCAGATATATTCTATTCTGTTTTGTGTATAAACAAAATATATTCGGGGCTATCGCAAAGACTGGCCTGGGGTTAGTACTGTCAAAAGCGTGGCCGGTGTGTATTATTTCAATCACGCTCGTCCGACTGAATATTTTATTCCGGAAGACATTGATCATGTCATAAGGCGTGGGTTTATTGAGAATAGCCAGCAGGCTGAACAAAGTAAAAATCGCCCGACATTTATCCTCTCTGGATGAGGACGCGTTGGCTACGCGAAGCAATTTTTGATAAAAACTGTCGTTCATTAGTGCGGGCTGGGTGCCAGGCAGTGACTGAATGCTTTTTATATATTCTTCAAAATGCATTTCAATGTCATGATGAAAGTGGTCAAGAAGATCCTGCTTGTAGGGATTCTTATTCTGGGGATTATGTAAATTTAAAAGCAGCTGCATTACTGCAAAGCTGGTCAGTGTCTCGAACGGGAAATCGCCGGGCTTAGCCAGACGAAGTCGAGAAAAATTATGTTCGTGAATAATGTCGTTCACTACTGCGGCCGTCAGACGCTCATAGGCCCACAGTTCTTCTTCGATGTCAAAGGCTTCTCCGGTTTTGGCATCGATGAGCCGAAAGAGATTTTTAGCGACCGCGACACTGGAAATTGGAAGAGGCTGTTCATAGAGGACGTTATCTCCAGTATGTGAAGGGTATGCCTCAATCTGACGGCTGCGAACCGCCAGGGACAGGCGCAATGTCAGATTCTGTCGCGGCCTTGGCGCGTGCCTGGAAGCGTTCATAGCAATCCAGCCCGCAGAAATGTTCGACGTATTCCGCGCCTTCCGGGGTGAAGGCGGCATCGAGCGGAATTTCTTTGCAGCATACGCAGCAGGTGGTGCAACTGGCAGTGTTCGGGGCGTTTGCGTTCATGGTGGTACTCCTCCAGATTGGTAGCGAAGCTCAAAGCTGCCCACTCTCGGCTGGCTGGGAAGCGGTCATGATCTTCCCTTGAAGGCCCGCAGCAGCCGCGTCACAGACAGGACAAACAAGCCGGTCAGCGTGAGGGCTGCAATACCCCAGTGCTCCCCGATGAACGCGCCGGCCGTCGTGCCGGCTAGCACAATGGCGAGAATCGGCAAATGGCAGGGACAGGTGAGCACGGCCAGCGCGCCCCACAAGTAGCCGGTGATCGGTTTGTGCGTCTCAGACGGCAAGTGCTCTGGGCTGTTCATGGCAGACTCTCCGCGTGCTGTGCCGGTTCGGTTGGCATGGCGGCCAGTTGCATTTCGAGGCTGGCCAGGGCCTCGCGCCGACGCTCGACGAGTTGCCGCAACACGGCAAGCTGCGCAGACGCACCGTCACCGTCCGCAGCATCCAGCGCCCGGCACAGCCGCGCCAGTGCGTCCAGGCCGATACCCGCTTCGAAGGCAGCCCGTACAAAGCGCAGCCGTTGCAACGCGGTGTCATCGAACAAGCCGTAGCCGCCCGTGGTGCACGCGACCGGCCGTAGCAATCCGCGCAGCAGGTAGTCGCGCACGATATGCACGCTCACCCCGGCATCAAGGGCCAGCCGGGACACTGTGTAGGCGCTCATTGAACACCTCCTTTTCCTCATCCGGCGCAGCACGAAAGCTGCTTCACGTCCTTGCTGAAGGTCTGCGCCGCGAGCTTCAGCCCTTCGACCATGGTCAGGTAGGGGAACAATTGGTCGGCCAGTTCCTGCACGGTCATACGGTTGCGAATGGCGAGCACCGCCGTCTGGATCAGTTCACCCGCTTCCGGGGCCACCGCTTGCACGCCGATGAGCCGTCCGCTACCTTCCTCGATGACCAGCTTGATGAAGCCGCGTGTGTCGAAGTTGGCAAGCGCACGCGGCACGTTGTCCAAGGTCAAGGTGCGACTGTCGGTCTCGATCCCGTCGTGATGTGCTTCCGCCTCGCTGTAGCCCACGGTGGCGACCTGCGGGTCGGTGAACACCACGGCCGGCATTGCGGTCAGGTCCAGGGCCGCATCGCCGCCAGTCATGTTGATCGCAGCACGGGTGCCGGCCGCTGCCGCCACATAGACGAACTGAGGCTGGTCGGTGCAGTCGCCAGCCGCATAAATGTGTGGCGTACTGGTGCGCATGCCCTTGTCGATGACGATGGCCCCCTGCGCATTGGCAGCGACTCCCGCCGCTTCCAATGCCAGGCTGCGCGTGTTCGGTGCCCTGCCAGTGGCGACCAGCAGCTGGTCGGCGCGTATTTCACCGTACCCGGTGGTCAGCACGAATTCGCCGTCCACATGCGCGACCTGGCTGGCTTGCGTGTATTCCAATACCTTGATCCCTTCGGCACGGAACGCGGCTGTAACGGCCTCGCCGATGGCCGGGTCTTCGCGGAAGAACAGCGTGCTGCGTGCCAGGATCGTCACTTTGCTGCCCAGCCGGGCAAAGGCTTGCGCCAGTTCCAGCGCCACCACAGACGAGCCGATCACGGCCAGGCGCTCGGGAATGGTGTCGCTGACCAGGGCCTCGGTGGAAGTCCAGTAGGGTGACTCTTTCAGGCCCGGAATCGGCGGCATGGCCGGGCTGGCACCCGTGGCGACCAGGCAGCGGTCGAACGCCACCACACGCTCGCCGCCATCGTTTAAACGGACGGCAAGGCTCTGGTCGTCCTTGAAACGCGCTTCACCATGCAGCACGGTGATGGCCGGGTTGCTGTCCAGGATGCCTTCGTACTTGGCGTGGCGCAGCTCATCGACGCGCGCCTGCTGCTGGGCCAGTAGTTTGCTGCGATCAATCGCAGGCACAGTCGCCGCGATGCCACTGTCGAATGGGCTTTCACGGCGCAAATGGGCGATATGGGCAGCGCGGATCATGATCTTGGACGGCACGCAGCCGACATTGACGCAAGTACCGCCGATGGTGCCGCGCTCGATCAGCGTGACGTTCGCACCTTGCTCGACGGCCTTCAGCGCCGCCGCCATCGCGGCTCCGCCGCTGCCAATAACGGCGACGTGCAGTCCGTCCCCATCACCACCAGCCTTGTCGCCACCGCCCAGCCATCCCAGCGCCTTGCCAAGCAGTCTGCCCCGCGCTGAAGTGGATGGGGCATCGGCGGGTGTGGCCTTGTAGCCGAGGCCGGCCACAGCGGCGGTCAGCGCCTCTGGCGAGGTGCCGGGATCGGTGGCGAGTTGCGCGGAGCCTTTCGGGTAGGACACGAGCGCCGACAGCACGCCCGGCACTTTCTCCAGGGCGTCCTTGACATGTGTCGCGCACGAGTCGCAGGTCATTCCGGTGATATTCAAATACATTGCATCGTTCCTTTTCGTTTCGGCAACTGCCAATGCAGTTAGCCGTGTTTGGGTGGTAGTTCGCAGCGGCGGTTGGCCGGTGAGAGCAGATCCCAGATCGACACCCCGATCATCAAGGCCAGACCGACATAGAGGAGGTTCGCCGTCCACCAATTGCCAAAAAACAAGAGCATGGCCGCCAGCACGATGGCTGGGCCGACCATCCCGAGCAGGCTGCGGTACCATTGCCGATGACTCAGCCAGCCCAGTGCATTCGCCAGCAAAGCCACGACTGCGAACAGCGGCAGCAGCTTGGAGATAAACAACCCTTCGTATTCCTGTAGAAAGCCAAGGCCGATGGCCGCGCCCAGGCTGGCGATAGCCGGGAAACAGGCAGCGCATCCCATCGCGGAAACAACGCTGCCAAGCGCGCCAGCCTTGTCGGCAATGCGTGTAATCAGTCCCATGATCGCCCCAGGTTCGGGTTCAGTGGCTCACTGCTTGACGCTGGACGGATAGCCCGCGTCTCCGGTTGCCTTGGTCAGCTTCTGCACGCTGGTCTTGGCATCATCGAACGTGACAACCGCTTCGCGTGTCTCGAAGGTCACGTCAATTTTGCTGACGCCTTCGACCTTGGAAATCGCCTTCTTGACGGTGATCGGGCAGGTGGAGCAGGTCATGCCCGGTACGGACAGCGTGACGGTCTGGGTGGCGGCCCACACGGGGGCAACAACGGCAGCGAGGGCGAGGGCGGCAAACAGTTTTTTCATGATGAACTCCTGTGATTAATAGAAAAATGGCATGACGTAGGGAAATCCGAGCGCGACCAGGACCAGCGCGGCCACGATCCAGAAAATGAGCTTGTAAGTAGCTCGCACTTGGGGAATCGCGCAGACCTCACCCGGTTTGCAGGCTTGCGCCGGGCGGTAGATGCGCCGCCAGGCGAAAAACAGCGCGACCAGCGCTGCGCCGATGAAGATCGGGCGATAGGGTTCCAGCACCGTCAGGTTGCCGATCCATGCCCCGCTGAACCCCAAGGCGATCAAAACCAGCGGCCCCAGGCAGCAGGCCGACGCAAGAATGGCGGCCAGCCCACCGGCGAAGAGCGCGCCGCGCCCGTTTTGTGGTTCAGACATACGCTTGTCCTTTCAAATTTGGTTTGGATAGCTTAAGCTTACTTCCGTAGTTATGTACGGAGTCAAGCGATATGCAAATTAATTTTGAGAATCTGACCATTGGCGTTTTTGCCAAGGCGGCCGGGGTCAATGTGGAGACCATCCGGTTCTACCAGCGCAAGGGCCTGCTGCCGGAGCCAGACAAGCCCTATGGCAGCATTCGCCGCTATGGCGAGGCGGATGTAACACGAGTGCGGTTCGTGAAATCGGCCCAGCGGCTGGGCTTTAGCCTGGACGAAATCGCCGAGCTACTGCGGCTGGAGGATGGCACCCATTGCGAGGAAGCCAGCGGCCTGGCCGAGCACAAGCTCAAGGATGTGCGCGAGAAGATGGCCGACTTGGCACGCATGGAGGCCGTGCTGTCTGAACTGGTGTGCGCCTGCCATGCGCGGAAAGGGAACGTTTCCTGCCCGCTGATTGCGTCACTGCAAGACGGAACGAAGCTCGCTGCATCGGCGCGGGGGAGTCACGGGGTGACTACGCCTTAGCGTGCTTTATTTTCCGAATTCTGAGACGACCCCTGGTATGATCGAGCAGAGGCTCATCTCAATGAGCAATCCCCGCAACAAATTTTTTCGGGGTGCAACAGACCCTTTAGTGTCCAGGCCTGAAAAAAAAGAAAGCACGGTCTCTGAGAGACTACGGTCCTTACGCAACCATACCGGTTAGCGAGCTTTATATTTTCATTATGACTATCTGTATAACAGGGGAATGAATGTGATTAAAAAAATATGCGAAGTGATTGATGGAGAGTATGTCTGTGACATTGATATCAGTGTGGAAGAATGGAAAACTTTATTAACAAATGATAAAGTTTTTGACACAAAAAGTATTGCAGCGTTAAAAAAATGGTTTATTGAGCCAAATCATTCCTGCACATGCTTCGATATTGGTAAGAAGTACGACCTGCACAGCATGAGTGCTAATGGAGTCATAAACGGACTGGGTGGCAGAGTTCAAAAAGAACTTGGTAGATTCGAGGTTAAAGGTGTCGGAAATATCGCATCCGGTACAAAATTCATTACCGTAATGAAGAGTAAAGAAATCGGCGGAAAACCCAAAAGAAACTTATGGACAATTCGTGAGGAACTTGTTCAGGCAATTAACGAACTGGATTTTTTTGGTACAACAGAAATGGCCAGCAGTGAGTATTACTCTGACGATGAGTTGATCAATGCCATAGAGAAAAGTAATATCTTTGACAACGTTCAGACGTTTGAATATACAGGGGAAGCCAAACCAAAGAAAAATGCAATAGAAGTAAAAAATGGCCTCTCGTATCCCAGGAGTAAAGGCGTATCCCAAAATGCGCTGAATAAAGCAGGTTACAGATGTGAAGTCGATAGTGACCACCCAACATTCAGAAGGCGAAATTCATCCTTAAATTACACAGAACCTCATCACATTGTACCTATGTCCAGGCAAGATGCTTTTGACACATCTCTTGATGTTGAAGAAAATATCATATCTCTGTGTTGCAATTGCCATAAACAAATTCACCTTGGTCAGGGTTATGAAGATATGCTGAAAGAAATATACACTGCGCGAAAAAGGTTATTAAAAAAAGTTGGTATTGATATATCACTGGAAAACTTGATTCTTTATTACAAAATGGAAAGTAAGTGAGATTCAAACGAGAGTGATACCTTCGTTTTATTGGTCGGGATGAACAGCAGATGATGTTTCCGGCAAGTATCGGGTCCAGAAACTTTCTGTTAAAAAAGAGGTAAAAGTAGTCTTGAGCCCTGACTGCGAATTGCCATTGCGCATGACCAGAGAACAGGACGAACCCCTGCCAAACCCAGGCATGAGAAACACCTTTAAAACATAGACTTAATTAAAATCAGCAATTCCCATCGAAATAATAAGCAAGCAGAATTGGCTCAGGTGAATTTCACTCGGTGCAGTGCATGCGTTGGGGGGGGTAAAAGGAAAAACCCGAAATGAATCGGGTTTTGATTAATTAACGATTAACAGGTTCCCGTGCCCGGGAACACTCTGACTGTACGCGCAATATATTATTTCCGCAATCATTATTTTTGATTACCAAGCCATGTATTCATCTGCTCAATTTCACCTTTTTGAGCTTTAATGATGTCCTGCGCGAGCTTTCTCATTTCCGGATCTTTTCCGTATTTTAGCTCGGTCTCAGCCATTGCTATTGCCCCTTCATGGTGTGCTACCATGCCTTTCGCAAAAGCCTTGTCGGGATCGGACTCTTTTACAGCGGCCATCATTTTGTCATGCATACCTTTCATGCCGGACATATATTCCTGTGACGATGCCGATGAGGATATATCTGACATTTTCATTTCTGAATGTTCTGCGGAAATCGCTGGCAGGGATAACATCAGTATAACAAAAAGCGAATTTGTGATTTTCATATAATAAACCCTTTCAGATGGTTACCGGATAAGTTTAGCTGAGTCAGACAAAAAAGCCCCCTGAAGGGGGCAAAAAATAACAACATATCCGTATAAGGGACAATCTATCAAGGAAAGGGTAACCGCACGGAAACTTCAGTTGTCATCAGCCCGCATTGATCATGCGGCGGTGTGCATCAGCCATAGCCTGATGGGGGCCGGACTGACCGTTATTCGTAAATTCATGGGCAACAGCTGCTCTTTCATGTTCATTCATCGCCGCAAACGAAGTCGCCGGACGGGAAGCGTTAACGGTGCCAGTTCCCATCATCTTCTGATGACTTTCCGCCATTTTTTTATGTGCATCTGCTGAACCATTGTTCATGGTTTCATGAACAATAATAGCCTGTTCATGCTGATCCATACCGGCCATCCGTGGAGCTGCCCCCTGGATGGCGGCTGGAGTTGAAGAAGACTGCATCTGATGGGCCGGAGCCTGAGCATTATTGACACGCTCATGGATATTTACAGTTTCAGTGGCCCAGGCCGTAGAAATTAAGCTCAAACCTAACACTGATGCTAAGACGATATTTTTCATGGTAACTCTCCATTTCTGAATTAGTGATGTCCGTGAATTTCGATCTGTGTCCTCAGTAGTACAACTGACAACTCTACAGACCTTATTCCGCCGGGATGAGGCTTTAATACAACTCCTGGCTTGTGCTGATGCCGTGTATGGATGAAGTAATAATGCCTTCCTGATAAGTTGCACTAATTATATCGAATGGCTTCTGTTTGCTGCATGACAGGCTAATGACATCTTTGTCATTTAAATCTTTATTCTCAGTACTGGGTTTCCGGAATCATTTTCTCCAGTCTGGGCACGGATAGGATAAAACGAGTTGAACGTACGTCCGATTCCACCTGCACTCTTCCGTGATGTGCTTCCACGATGGACTTCACAATCGCAAGGCCGATGCCGCTGCCTTCTCCTTTTCGTTGTCTGGACGGATCTACCCGATAAAAACGGTCAAACAGCCTTGATAAATGCTCTTCAGGGATTGGTTTCCCCGGATTTTCAATCACAAGGTCAAAAAAGCTCTCCTGCTCTCTTATTGAGACGGTGATTGCCTGTCCCTCCGGGGTATAACGCAGGGCATTGGATAACAGATTATTGATCGCCCTTCTGAACATTTGTGGATCTCCCTCAACCAGGCAGGGCATCCCGTTAAATTTGAGCGTGATATTGCGTTCTTCGGCCCAGGCTTCGAAAAACTCGAAGACTTTCATGACTTCCGCTCTGAGGTCAAACATGACCCTGTCAGGTATCAGCTGATTATTATCTGCCTGTGCCAGGAACAGCATATCGCTGACCATTTTGGTCATCCGGTTATACTCTTCAAGACTGGAATAGAGGACATCCTCAAGTTCCCTCTGTGTTCGATCCTGACT
>NZ_MTEG01000028.1:0-81833 GCF_002108615.1 Klebsiella sp. YJ | reverse complement strand
GTTGGCGTTCATCTCTGAACCCCGCTGACCCGGCGGCTTGCGTGCCGTTGTTCCGTGTCAGTGGAGGCGCATTATAGGGAGTTCTG
This sequence comes from Klebsiella sp. YJ, assembly GCF_002108615.1. Lineage (NCBI taxonomy): Bacteria > Pseudomonadati > Pseudomonadota > Gammaproteobacteria > Enterobacterales > Enterobacteriaceae > Klebsiella > Klebsiella sp. YJ. The sequence continues at coordinate 81,747 of NZ_MTEG01000028.1, read as the reverse complement.
AGACGTTGACAAGCCCTGTTTTAAAAAAACTTTTCAACCGCTCAAATTCCCGCCATCACGCCCATTTTACGTGCTATTTGCTCGTCATTTGTGCGACTTCCCGCGCAAAATTGGCAACCTGCTTCCAGTCGGTATAGACGACTTCTTTACTGGTATCCGTTTCACCGCCGGTCATCTTCATTATCAGGCGAATCATGAAGCGATCGTACCAACGATAGCGCGGGTAGCGCAGTGCGCCGGCAAACACCGCGCTGCGCTGCGGCTGCCATGGCGAATTAAGCAGAAACTTACGCGTATAGCTATTTGTCTGCGGCGTACGCTTCTCTGGCTTACGCGCCACGAGATTCACCGAGAAAAACGCCCCCGGCAGCGCATTCAGCGATTGCAGGTGTTTCTTCACGAAACGGTCCAGCGCCGGATGAAAGTGTCCGTAACGAATCGATGCACCAATCACCACGCGATCGTAGTGGCGCCATTCAACCTCTTCAGTACGGTTGAGATTAACCGTATCCGCATCGATACCCAGCTCTTTCAACTCAGAGGCAAGGAAGGAGGCAATTTCACGCGTCTGCCCGTCGCGGGTGGAAAATAGAATCAACGTTTTCACAAGCACTCCTGTTATTCGCGCCAGAAAGTGGGGGTAAAGAGCACCAGTAAGGTGAACACTTCCAGACGACCAAACAGCATATTAGCAATCAAGATCCATTTCGCGACCGGGTTCATTGTCGCGAAGTTGTCCGCCACTACGCCAAGTCCTGGCCCGAGGTTGTTTAACGTTGCCACAACCGAGGCGAAAGCAGAAAAGTCATCCACTCCGGTCGCGATGATCGCCAGCATGCTAATAATGAACACCAGCGCATAGGCAGAAAAGAATCCCCACACCGCCTCCAGAATACGTTCCGGCAGTGCACGGTTGCCTAACTTAATACTGTATACCGCGTTCGGATGCACCAGACGCTTGAGTTCACGGTTCCCCTGTTTGAACAACAGCAGTATGCGGATAACTTTCAGCCCGCCGCCCGTCGACCCGGCACAACCGCCAATAAATGCCGAGCACAATAACAGCACCGGCAGGAATAATGGCCAGCGCGCGATGCTGTCGGTGGTAAAACCCGCCGTCGTCGCCATTGAGACCACCTGGAAGAAGGCCTGATTCAGCGTCGTCAGCGCCGAGCTATACACATCATGCAACCACAACACCAGCGTACAAATCACCACCAGCGTCAGTTGAACACCAATAAACATGCGGAATTCAGGATCGCGCCAGTACACCTTCAGACTGCGTCCGCTGAGCAATGAAAAATGGAGGCCATAGTTACAGCCTGAGATCAGCAGGAAAACCGCAATAATCGTGTTAATGGTTGGACTGTTAAAATACCCTACGCTGGCGTCATGTGTAGAAAAGCCGCCAATCGCGATAGTCGAAAAGCTGTGACCGATGGCATCAAATGCCGGCATACCCGCGAACCAGAGCGCAAGCGCACAGGCTACCGTCAACAACACGTAGATAAGCCACAGCGTTTTGGCCGTCTCGGCGATACGCGGGCGCATTTTATTGTCCTTCAGAGGCCCCGGCATTTCCGCCCGATACAACTGCATCCCGCCGACGCCCAGTATCGGCAGTATTGCTACCGCCAACACAATGATCCCCATACCGCCAAACCACTGCAGCATCTGTCGATAGAAGAGGATGGCATGAGGTAAAGAGTCCAGCCCCACCAGCGTGGTGGCGCCGGTCGTAGTCAGGCCTGAGAATGACTCAAAAAACGCATCCGTTATCGTCAAATTCGGTTGTTCGGCGAAAATAAACGGTAGCGCACCGACGCTGCCCAGCACGGTCCAGAAGAGTACGACAATCAGAAAACCCTCGCGGGATTTCAGTTCGCCCTTTTCACGGCGGTTCGGCCACCATAATAGAGAGCCTATCGCCAGAGCGACAAAAAAGGTCTGGGTAAACGCCCGCCCCGCGCCATCGCGGTATATCAGGGCCACTAATCCCGGAAGGATCATCGTCCCCGAAAACAAAATGACCAACAGTCCAACGATTCGGGTTATGGCGCGAAAATGCATCTCTGGCGCTTCCTTTGGTATGCAAAAAAATCAGGTGGGGATTATTCGTCAATCTTCAGTAATTGCAACGAGCCACGACTAAAATCAGCCAGTTTTGTCGAAAAAGACGCCACTTCAGCTTGCGGAAGCGCCACACGAAGCTGGACGGAGGCCTGATAGTCACTGTCGACAATTTGTCCTGAGAACTGAGCCAACAGCGTTTCAATTCCGGCTAACTGCCCGTACTCACACTGCAAAGTATATGCGGTCAGCGGCGTCTTGCGCTGCGTTGTCAGCACGGCAAGCGCCTGATGAACGCCGCCGCCATACGCTTTAACCAGACCGCCGGTACCCAGCAAAATACCGCCGTAGTAGCGTACCACGACGGCCGTTATCTCGCCGACGCCGCTGCCCATCAGCTGCGCCAGCATAGGTTTACCCGCGGTGCCTGCTGGTTCGCCATCGTCAGAAAAACCCAGCTGTTGAGAGTCATTGGGTGGCCCGGCCACCCACGCCACGCAATGATGACGGGCGTCAGGGTGCTCCGCCCTGACGGACTCAACAAACGCCTTTGCCGCTACCACGCCGTCAGTATGTGCCAACAGCGTGATAAAACGACTTTTTTTGATCTCTTCGACAACGGTCACCGGCGCGGCCGGTATCAACCAACTTTCCATTACGCCAGTTTCAGGTCACGCGTCATATTTTCAACACTGTTTTCGTGGATGACGACGTTATCTTCAATACGGATGCCGCCAAACGGCTTCAATGCTTCAATTTTTTGCCAGTTGAAGTGTTTGCTAAACTGCCCTTCACGCCACGGCGCCAGCAGAGACTCAATGAAGTAGATGCCCGGCTCGATGGTCAGCACCATACGCGGCTGCAAAATACGTGTGCAGCGCAGATACGGATATTTCGACGGCGCCGCCAGATGAGTACCGCTATCATCCTGCATGAAGCCAGCCACATCATGGACCTGCAGGCCCAGCGGATGGCCAATACCGTGCGGCATAAACGGTCCGGTCAGGTCGTTTTCAACCATGGCCTCTTCGCTCATGTTGGTTACGATCTGGTGCTTACGCAACAGCTTAGCGATGCGTTGGTGGAACTGGATATGGTAATCCACATAGCTTTTTCCAGCCTTCATCGTGCTAATCAGAGCCAGCTGCTCATCGTTAACGTCTTTAATCAAATGAGCAAAGTCATTATCGCCGTGCGCCGCCCAGGTACGCGTCAGGTCTGCGGCATAGCCGTTGTATTCCGCTCCGGCATCCAGTAAGAAGCTGCGCGCTTCTGCCGGCGCACGATGATCCAGTTTGGTGTAGTGCAGCACAGAGGCATGTTCGTTAAGCGCCACGATATTGCTGTAAGGCACATCGGTGTCGCGATGACCGGTGGCCGTCAGATACGCCTGGTTGATATCGAATTCGCTCATTCCTGAGAGGAATGCTTCATGGGCCGCGCGATGCCCGTTGACCGCCGACTTCTGCGCTTCGCGCATGCAGGCCAACTCATAATCGGTCTTAAAGGAACGATAGTAGTGCAGAAAATCAATCACCCCTTTCGGGTTGATATGACTGGCCGCGATCTCCAGACCGAGCGCACGCTCCGGCACCGGCCCGATATAGGCGATATTGCCGCGCGCAGCTGGCAGCTGGCTACCAATACCGTCGGCTTTCGGCAGGGCAATCACTTCCACCTCTTCCGTCCAGAACGAGGTCGGCAGCGGTTCAACGTTATGCCAGTAATCGACCGGCAGGTAGAACCACAGTTTCGGTTTGTTGACGCCATCAACCAGCAGCCAGCAGTTGGGTACCTGCGTCACCGGGACCCAGGACTTAAATTGCGGGTTGACCTTAAACGGGTACGGATGATCGTCGAGAAAGACATTGACCAGCTCACCGGAGTGAATCAGCAACGCATCAAGGTTAAAACGAGCCAAAGCATCACGGGTACGTTCTTGTAGGGTAACGATATGATTTTTATAGAGCGCGGCTAGTGATTCCATCTTTTATCCTTTGCTTTTATTAGATCGTGATTCCCCGCATCTTAGCACATCGGCCTCGGGCAGGGTGATTTCCGCCAGGTGTGATCCGACCAGCATTTATTTAAAGACTCATTTGCAATTCTTTAACATAAATCCCACACTCCGTTGCATCTGGTACGACCAGATCACATTGCTGGATTCAGGAGACTGACATGCTCTACAAAGGCGACAACCTGTACCTCGACTGGCTGGAAGATGGCATTGCCGAACTGGTGTTCGATGCTCCCGGCTCGGTGAACAAACTCGATACCGCAACCGTAGCCAGCCTCGGTGAGGCGCTGGACGTACTCGAAAAACAACAAGATCTTAAGGGGCTGATGCTGCGCTCCGGGAAAGCGGCCTTCATTGTCGGCGCCGACATTACCGAATTTCTGTCCCTGTTCCTGGTACCACAGGAGCAGTTGAGCCAGTGGCTCCATTTTGCCAATAGCGTCTTTAACCGTCTGGAAGATTTACCGGTACCGACTATTTCAGCGGTAAATGGCTATGCGCTGGGCGGCGGCTGCGAGTGCGTGCTGGCGACGGACTACCGTCTGGCTACGCCGGACCTGCGTATCGGCCTGCCGGAAACCAAACTGGGTATCATGCCGGGCTTTGGCGGCTCAGTACGAATGCCGCGTCTGCTCGGCGCCGATAGCGCGCTGGAAATTATTGCCGCAGGGAAGGATGTCAGTGCCGATCAGGCGCTGAAAATCGGCCTCGTCGACGGCATCGTCAAACCAGAGAAACTGCGCGATGGCGCACTCGCCATGCTGCGTCAGGCCATTAACGGCGACCTGGACTGGAAAGCGAAGCGCCAGCCGAAGCTGGAGCCATTGAAGCTCAGTAAAATTGAAGCGGCCATGAGCTTCACCATCGCCAAAGGCATGGTGGCGCAGACCGCCGGGAAACACTATCCGGCGCCGATGACGGCGGTAAAAACCATCGAGGCGGCCGCTCGTTTCGGCCGCGAAGAAGCGCTGAATCTGGAAAACCAAAGCTTTGTCCCGCTGGCGCACACCAAAGAGGCCCGCGCGCTGGTCGGTATCTTCCTTAACGATCAGTATGTCAAAGCCAAAGCGAAGAAGCTGACCAAAAACGTTGAGACGCCGAAACAGGCCGCCGTACTGGGGGCCGGGATCATGGGTGGCGGTATCGCCTACCAGTCCGCCTGGAAAGGCGTGCCGGTGATCATGAAGGACATTAACGACAAATCGCTGACGCTCGGCATGAACGAAGCCGCTAAGCTGCTCAACAAGCAACTTGAGCGCGGCAAGATTGATGGGCTGAAGCTGGCCGGCGTTATTGGCACGATTCACCCGACTCTCGATTATGCTGGCTTTGAGCGCGTAGATGTCGTGGTCGAAGCCGTCGTCGAGAATCCGAAAGTGAAAAAGGCCGTACTGACGGAAACCGAAGAGAAAGTCCGCCCGGATACGGTTCTGGCTTCTAACACCTCAACGATTCCGATCGGTGAGCTGGCCAGCGTACTGAAGCGTCCGGAAAACTTCTGCGGTATGCACTTCTTTAACCCGGTGCATCGTATGCCGCTGGTAGAAGTGATTCGCGGCGAAAAAACCTCAGATGACACCATCGCAAAAGTCGTGGCCTGGGCGAGCAAAATGGGCAAAACGCCGATCGTGGTTAACGACTGCCCCGGCTTCTTCGTCAACCGCGTGCTGTTCCCCTACTTTGCGGGATTCAGCCAACTGCTTCGCGATGGTGCGGACTTCCGCAAAGTCGATAAGGTGATGGAGAAACTGTTCGGCTGGCCAATGGGCCCGGCATACCTGCTCGACGTGGTCGGCATCGATACCGCGCACCACGCGCAGGCGGTGATGGCCGCCGGCTTCCCGCAGCGTATGCAGAAAGATTATCGCGACGCGATCGACGCGCTGTTCGACGCCAGCCGTTTCGGCCAGAAAAACGGTCTCGGCTTCTGGCGGTATCAAGAAGACAGTAAAGGCAAACCGAAGAAAGAAGAAGACCCGGCCGTCGACGCGCTGCTGGCGGAAGTCAGCCAGCCAAAACGGGACTTCAGCGACGATGAGATTATCGCCCGGATGATGATTCCGATGGTCAACGAAGTGGTCCGCTGCCTGGAGGAAGGCATTATCGCCAGCCCGGCGGAAGCGGATATGGCGCTGGTTTATGGCCTCGGCTTCCCTCCGTTCCACGGCGGCGCATTCCGCTGGCTGGATACCCTGGGCAGCGCAAAATATCTCGATATGGCGCAGCAGTATCAGCACCTCGGCCCGCTGTACGAAGTGCCGGAAGGACTGCGTAATAAAGCACGCCATAACGAACCCTATTATCCCCCGGTAGAACCAGCCCGCCCGGCGGGCGTTCTGAAAACGGCTTAAGGAGTCACAATGGAACAGGTTGTCATTGTTGATGCAGTTCGCACCCCGATGGGCCGTTCGAAGGGCGGCGCCTTTCGCCACGTGCGTGCGGAAGACCTCTCTGCGCACCTGATGCGTAGCCTGCTGTCGCGTAACCCGTCGCTTGATCCGGCTGCGATTGACGATATCTACTGGGGCTGCGTACAGCAAACGCTGGAGCAAGGCTTCAACATTGCGCGTAACGCCGCACTGCTGGCCGAGATTCCGCATTCGGTACCGGCCACCACGGTCAACCGCCTGTGCGGTTCATCGATGCAGGCGCTGCACGATGCGGCGCGCATGATCATGACCGGCGACGCCAGCGTCTGCCTGATTGGCGGCGTGGAGCATATGGGCCACGTCCCGATGAGCCACGGCGTGGATTTTCACCCGGGTCTGAGCCGTAATGTGGCAAAAGCGGCCGGTATGATGGGGCTGACCGCCGAAATGCTGGCGCGCCTGCACGGCATCAGCCGGGAAATGCAGGACCAGTTCGCCGCGCGTTCCCACGCTCGCGCATGGGCGGCAACGCAGTCCGGCGCATTTAAAGCGGAAATCATTCCGACAGGTGGCCATGATGCCGACGGCGTGCTGAAGTCATTTAACTATGACGAAGTGATCCGCCCGGAAACGACCGTGGAAGCGCTGGCTGCATTAAGACCCGCATTCGACCCGGTGACCGGCACCGTCACGGCAGGAACCTCCTCCGCACTCTCCGACGGCGCAGCCGCCATGTTATTAATGAGCGAAAGCCGTGCCCGCGAGCTGGGGCTAAAACCTCGCGCTCGCGTACGTTCCATGGCGGTGGTCGGCTGTGACCCATCAATTATGGGCTATGGTCCGGTACCGGCATCAAAGCTGGCGCTGAAAAAGGCCGGACTGGCTGCCAGCGATATCGACGTTTTTGAAATGAATGAAGCGTTTGCCGCGCAGATCCTGCCGTGCATTAAAGATCTTGGCCTGATGGAGCAGATCGACGAGAAGATCAATCTCAACGGCGGTGCGATTGCCCTGGGCCACCCGCTCGGCTGCTCCGGCGCGCGTATCAGTACTACCCTGATTAACCAGATGGAGCGCAAAGACGCACAGTTCGGTCTTGCCACCATGTGTATTGGTTTAGGTCAGGGGATTGCAACGGTATTTGAGCGAGTTTGATTAAAGAGTTATCTCAAAGCTATTGGTGCCAGAACAAGGCGGCAGGCGAATGACAAATTCGTCAGGAACGAATTTGAACAGCCGAAGGCTGCCTTCGATGAGGGACACGGATGTCCCTTATTCACCCTGATGAGCTTACATACCGTAAGTGATTCGGGATGAATAAGCGCAGCCAACGCAGTTATGGTGACCATGGCGAAGAGAGGGGGTTTAGTTGCCGTTTTTCCCGCCTGTCAGGGGCGGGTTTTTTATTTCTACCGTTCTCTACCCTCTCCCTGAAGAAGAGGGCGTGAGGATCAGATAAAGGCAAATGCATCGCCGAACAGGCGATCTTCGCGGGCATTGCGCTCATTGCAGAACAGCTCACGGGCAATTTTTGCCATTTCGAAGCGGCCGGCAATATAAATATCATGCTCTGCCAGAGTGCCATAGTCCTGCAGTACCGCGGTCAACACGGTGCCAGAACGCCCACGCCACTCTTCTTCCGGCTGTTCCACAACCGGCTCAACACGCAGACCCGGGTGCTCCACGCTCAGCGCTTCCAGCTCTGCCAGATCGTAGAGATGTTTCGCTTCGCGACCACCCCAGTACACGGCAATATCGCGGTTCGGGTTACGCGCCAGGGCGGTAAGCAGAATGGAACGCACATAGGAGAACCCGGTCCCCCCGGCGATCAGGATCAGCGGACGATCTTCGTCCTCACGCAGCCAGGCCTCACCATGCGGAATATCAACCTCAATCTCGCGCTCTTTCAGAATGCGATCCATAACCGCCATCGCATACAGGTTGAGCTCAGAGGCGCCGATATGCAGTTCAATACATTCCTGCTCCGCCGGCGTGGAAGCCATGGAGAACGGACGCTTGTCGCGCTCATCCATTACCACCATCAAATATTGACCAGCGCGGAAAGAAAACGCCGCTTCCGGCACTAATCGAACGCGATACACGGTATCGGTAATTGCCTCCACCGAGGTCACTTTACAGCTTAAGGTTGTCATGCGTCCCCTCTGTCGGGTCTATAGAGCAAAACAGCGGCGTTAGCCCCGCTTACTGTGATTTAAAGATAGCCAGCTCATCCCAGATGGCGTCAACGCGCGCCGTCACCTCAGGATCTTTCTTAATAGGACGACCCCATTCACGCTGGGTTTCGCCTGGCCATTTATTTGTGGCATCCAGCCCCATTTTTGAACCCAGGCCGGAAACCGGCGAGGCAAAATCCAGATAATCAATCGGCGTATTTTCTACCAGTACCGTATCACGAGCCGGGTCCATACGGGTAGTAATCGCCCAGATCACGTCGTTCCAGTCGCGCGCATTAACGTCATCATCGCAGACGATCACGAACTTCGTGTACATAAACTGGCGCAGGAATGACCACACGCCCATCATGACGCGCTTGGCATGTCCGGCGTACTGTTTCTTCATCGTGACCACGGCCAGACGATAAGAGCAACCTTCCGGCGGCAGGTAGAAATCAACAATTTCAGGGAACTGCTTTTGCAGGATCGGCACGAAGACTTCGTTCAGCGCGACGCCCAGGACCGCAGGTTCATCCGGCGGGCGCCCGGTATACGTTGAATGATAAATCGCATCTTCACGCTGAGTGATATGCGTAACCGTAAATACCGGGAAATTATCCACTTCATTGTAGTAGCCGGTATGATCGCCATACGGCCCTTCCGGCGCCATTTCACCTGGCTCAATATACCCTTCCAGCACAATTTCCGCGCTGGCCGGTACTTCAAGATCGTTGGAAATGCACTTGACCACTTCCGTTTTGGTGCCGCGCAGCAGGCCGGCAAACGCATACTCTGAAAGCGTATCGGGAACCGGCGTCACGGCGCCAAGAATGGTCGCCGGGTCAGCGCCCAGCGCTACGGAGACCGGAAAGCGTTCGCCCGGATGAGCCGCACACCACTCCTGAAAATCCAGCGCGCCGCCGCGATGGGAGAGCCAGCGCATGATCAGCTTATTCTTACCAATGAGCTGCTGGCGATAGATGCCGAGGTTCTGCCGTTCTTTATGCGGACCGCGAGTGACCGTCAGTCCCCAGGTAATCAGCGGGGCAGCATCTTCCGGCCAGCAGGTCATGATCGGAATACGCGTCAGATCAACGTTGTCACCTTCAATGATTTTTTGCTGGCAGGGTGCTCCGCGCAGGCGCTTTGTCGGCATATTCAATACCTGCTTAAACTGCGGCAGCTTATCGAACAAATCGCGAAAGCCTTTCGGCGGTTCCGGCTCTTTCAGAAAAGCCAGCAGCTTACCCACTTCACGCAACGAGCTGACATCCTCCTGCCCCATCCCCATGGCGACGCGGCGCGGAGTGCCAAACAGATTGCACAACACCGGCATGGTGTAGCCTTTGGGATTTTCAAAAAGCAGGGCCGGGCCGCCGGCACGTAAAGTGCGATCGGCAATTTCGGTGATCTCAAGGTGCGGATCGACCGGCAGGGAGATTCTTTTCAGTTCGCCCTGCTGCTCCAGTAATGTCAGAAAGTCGCGTAGATCGTGGTATTTCATGGAGTTATTATTGACCTCTATACAGGCGGCTGATTATACGGTGTTCGCCAGCGCCATGCTGTACTTTTGTTAAATTAGAGTGAAAGAACATAGAATTTTTGATTTCAGTTATATTGGCTTTCGCGATCGCCCCAGGCTTTTGTTATGCTTGCTGCTAATAGAGTGGAAAGAGTTATTATGCAAGCCTGGTATTTACTGTATTGCAAACGTGGGCAGCTTCAGCGCGCCCAGGAACACCTCGAACGACAGGCAGTTAATTGCCTGATGCCGACTATCGCACTGGAAAAAATCATCCGCGGCAAACGCACTACGGTCAGTGAACCTTTGTTCCCCAATTACCTGTTTGTCGAATTCGATCCGGAAATTATCCACACTACGACTATCAGCGCCACGCGAGGTGTGAATAACTTCGTGCGCTTTGGCGCCCAGCCCGCCACGGTACCGTCCGCGGTCATTCACCAGCTCTCTATCTATAAACCGGAAGGCATCACCGACCCGGAAACACCGCACGAAGGTGACTTCGTCTTGATTACCGACGGCGCGTTTGAAGGCCTGCAGGCTATCTTTAGCGAACCGGATGGTGAAGCGCGCTCCATGCTGCTGCTGAATCTGCTTAACAAGCAGGTACTGCAAAGCATCAAAAATACCGACTTTCATAAAATCTGACGGTACGCTTAAAAACGGATGCCAAAAAGCGTTCTGACATTCGTGTCAGCGATCTCTTCCAGCCGCTGAGCCTCCTCCCCGCGCCATCCCGCTATGCGGGTCAGAATATGCGGCAGATATACCGGTTCATTCCGGCGGGAAGCGGGCTTCGGGCTAAGGTCGCGGGGCAGCAGATACGGGGCATCCGTTTCAATCAGCAGGCGTTCTGCCGGGATATCCGGCAGCAGCGCGCGCAGCTCAAGCCCTCGTCGCTCGTCGCAGACCCAGCCTGTAATGCCAATATACAAACCATGGTTCACGCAGGCACGCATTTCTTCGCGGGTTCCGGTGAAGCAGTGCAGCACCGCACCAGGCAGTTTATCCAGCCAGGGCGTCAGGAGCGTCAGGAAACGTTCATGGGCATCGCGGCAGTGCAAAAAAACCGGCAGAGACAACTCGGCTGCCAGCGCCAGCTGTGCGCTGAAGGCGGCCTCTTGCTCCTGAGGGGTTGAAAAGTTGCGGTTGAAGTCCAGCCCACATTCGCCGATAGCGACGACTTCCGGCTGGCGCGCCAGCTGAAAAATGGAGTCAGCCACCGATGCCGCCCAGCTGCTGCTGTCATGAGGATGCACTCCGGCGGTTGACCAGCAGCGGGTATAGCGATGTGCCAGCTGCCGGGCCTGCTCGCTTTCATGCAGGTTAGTCCCGGTGAACAGCATGCCGGTCACGCCCGCCGCCTGAGCGCGGGCCACGACCTCATCGCGATCGCGGGAAAACTGTGGACTGGTCAGGTTGACGCCGATATCAAACATCGCTTCTCCAATATGACAACCGCCCTGACGGGCGGCTGGTTACTCTTCTTTGCTCCCCGCCTCTTCAGCGGCGGCATCCTCGTCACGCGTCAGACGTTTTCCGGTATAGAAACGCGCAAAGAACACCCCGATCTCAAACAAGCAGTACATCGGAATTGCCAGCAGCGTTTGCGAGAAAACATCCGGTGGCGTCAGCAGCATGCCGACGACGAATGCTCCCACCAACACGTACGGCCGCTTCTTACGCAAATCTTCCGGGGTCGTGACGCCCATCCAGCACAGCAGCACGATCGCAACCGGCACTTCAAACGAAACGCCAAAGGCGATAAACAGCGCCATGACGAAATCGAGATAGCTGCGAATATCCGTCGAGACCTGCACGCCCTCCGGCGCCGCGTGGGTCAGGAAACCAAACGCCAGCGGGAAAACGACAAAGTAGGCAAACGCCATACCGATATAGAACAGCAGCGTACTGGAAACCAGCAGCGGCATAACCAGCCGACGCTCATGTTTATACAGCGCCGGGGCAACAAACGCCCAGACCTGGTAAAGAATCACCGGCACCGACAGAATCACCGAAACCATGAAGGTCAGTTTGATCGGCGTAAAGAAAGGGGAAGCCACGTCGGTGGCGATCATCGTTGCACCCACCGGCATCTGCCGGATAAGCGGTGCGGAAACCAGCTGATAGATGTCGTTGGCGAAGTACACTAACGCCAGGAAAATGACCAGTATCGCGATGATGCTATTGATCAGGCGCTTACGCAGCTCAATCAAATGCGAAATTAGCGGTTGAGTATCTTCTACGCCCATTTTTACGGTTTATCACTCGATGCAGGGGAGGAATCGGAAGCTGTCACGGCAACTTTTTCTTTGGCGACCGGGAGCGGGTCAGGCTGCGTAGCCGGCTGCTCTGGCACAATGCTCTCTTCTGCGGCTGGAGCGTGAACGGGCGCGCTGGCCTGATGTTCAGCCGTCGCCGGCGTAATGTCCTGGCGCTGCGCTTCACTGCCCTTCACTATCGGGTTATGAATCGTGTTCGCTTCGTCGCTCGCTTTCTCAGGATCGTGGGCGGTATAAGAACGTTTCATAGATTCAGCGGCTTCACGCAGCTCATCCATTGACGCTTTCAGCTCCGGCGTCAGGTTATCCAGGCTCGCCTTTTCCACTTTCTTCAGGCTTTCCTGGAACTCCTGCAGTTTTAGTTCCTGAGTGATCTCATTTTGTACGGTAGCCGCCAGCGATCGTAGCGTACGAATCCAGCTGGCCACCGTTTTTACCGCTACAGGCAATCGCTGTGGCCCCAGGACAATGAGGCCAATGACGAACACCAGCAGTAGTTCACTAAAACCGATATCGAACACGAATTACACCTGCTCTTTGTCGTGGCGTTTTGTCTCGTCTTTTTTCGCATCATCCGGCTTATCAGCGATCGATTTCGCCGTGAAATCTGCATCCGGAGCAGACTTTTCAGGTTTTTCATCATCGCTCATGGCTTTTTTAAAGCCTTTGATCGATGCCCCCAAATCTGACCCCAGCGAGCTCAACTTTTTCGTCCCGAAAAGCAGAACCACAATGACGACAACAATTAATAACTGCCAAATACTGATACCACCCATACACGTTCCTCTATGACAGATGATGAATGATTAGGACGCATTATACACGTCATCCCACAAGCCGCCTCTTTGTCAGGCTGCTCGCATGACTTCGCGCAAAAACCAATGCGCTGTGATAAAGGCGCTTCCCATCAGTGCGTTTTCCGCCAGCCAATCAGCCAGGACACCGCGCCAGCGGCCATCAGCCAGCCTGGCATCATGCCCCATTCCGGGCGGTGGATAAATAACAGCGTACCACTCAGTAACAGAACCGCGCCTATACCAAACAGATAACGGGACTGCCCCTGACGAACATGTCGCACCTGGAAGTCGCGCACGATGGTATCCACGCTGGTCTGCAGCTGCTTACTCTGCTGCAAAGTCTGGTACACCAGCTCAGGTATCTCCGGCATTCTTTCGATCCAGAACGGCGCTTTTTCTTTAAACGCACGCACCAGCGCCGGAATGCCGACCTGATCTTTAATCCACGACTCAAGGAAAGGTTTCGCCGTTTTCCACAAGTCTAACTGAGGATAGAGCTGGCGGCCTACCCCTTCTACGTAAAGTAATGTCTTCTGCAGCAGCACCAGCTGCGGCTGCACTTCCATATTGAAGCGCCGGGCGGTGTTAAACAGGTTCAGCAGCACATGACCAAACGAGATCTCAGCCAGCGGCTTCTCGAAGATCGGTTCGCAGACGGTGCGAATAGCAAACTCGAACTCTTCAACATTGGTATCCGCAGGAACCCAGCCTGAATCCACGTGCAGCTCGGCGACTTTACGGTAATCACGGTTGAAGAAGGCGATGAAGTTTTCCGCCAGGTAGCGCTTATCTTCTTTGTTCAGCGACCCCACGATACCGCAGTCGATCCCGATGTACTGGGGGTTCTCCGGATGGTCGTAGCTAACAAAAATATTACCCGGATGCATATCCGCGTGGAAGAAACTGTCGCGGAACACCTGGGTGAAAAAGACCTGCACGCCGCGTTCCGCCAGCAGCTTCATGTTCGTGCCCTGCGCCTCCAGCGCCTCCACATCGGAAACCGGAATCCCGTAAATCCGCTCCATCACCATCATGCCTTCGCTGCAGTAATCAGAGTAGACTTCCGGTACATAGAGCATCGGGCTGTCTTCAAAGTTGCGCCGCAGCTGAATGGCGTTGGCCGATTCACGTAGCAGGTTAAGTTCATCCAGCAGCGTTTTTTCGTATTCGCGCACCACTTCCTGCGGGCGCAGGCGGCGACCGTCGGGCAGTAAGCGCGGCACCCAGCGCGCGAGACGATAGATAAGTTTCATATCCGCTTTAATCACCGGCACGATGTCCGGGCGGATCACCTTGATAACGACCTCTTTGCCGTTTTCTTTCAGCCGTGCGGTATGGACCTGCGCAATAGAGGCCGATGCCAGCGGTTCAATCGAGAAATCGTCAAACCAGGCCTCTACGGGAAGGCCGCCCATCGCCTGTTCGATCTGCTGTTTCGCCAGCCGACCATCGAAGGGCGCTACGCGATCCTGCAGCAGCGCGAGCTGATCGGCGATTTGCGGCGGGAACAGATCGCGGCGGGTAGAGAGCATCTGACCGAACTTGATCCACACCGGCCCCAGCTCCTGCAGCGCAAGGCGCAGACGTTCGCCGAGGGGTTGGTTTTTATGACGATTCGGCATCCAGAACAGCATCCGCCGCCCGATACGCAGCGGCAGCGTGATACGCATTTTGGGAATGAGCTCATCAAGCCCATAGCTCAAAAAGGTGCGGATAATAAGATACAGGCGCCGTAATTCTCCTGGCGTCATTTGCCCTCCAGCGTTTCCAGCCGTTTTTCCAGTGCGGAAAGCGCGCGTTCCACAGCCGCGGTCTCTTCGCCAAACCAGGCCATTTCCAGCGGCCCCGGCGCCATACGCCACTCTTCGGTCAGCGCCTCAGCGACATAGCGCTGCTGACGCTGAACGCCGTGCAACAGAAAGCGAGCTCCGGAGCGAAAGACCTTACTGACCCCTTCCGCAACGATATCGCCGGTGTAAGGCGCCAGCAGCTCAGCCGGATCGAATTCCGCCAGGTCACATAGCGCTACCGTGTTCTGCACCACCTGCAGATCGCCCTGCACTTCCAGGTCACCGCTGCGAATAAGCGCCGTGAGCTGTTGACGGTTGCGCAGCTGTGGCAGCACGCTGAGGCGGGTAATGACGGTACAGTCGGCATCGCCTTCCCAGGCCCCCAGCACATCCACCTGACGCTCGCTGAAGACCAGCACAACTGGCGTCGACAGCTCCTTCAGCTCAACGCGCAGCACCTTCCCCAGCAGACGCTGGCGAGCAGGTTTTAACGCTTTGTCGCGCCAGAGAAAGGTATTGAGGGCGGTTTCAATGCCAGCGGTAACCAGTGGTTTGAAAGGCATGCGATCCCTCCTGTCAGAACTTATAACCGCGGTGCAACGCAACGATACCAGCCGTCAGGTTGTAGTAGTCGACGTTTTCGAAACCGGCGTCCTGCATCATGGCTTTCAGGGTGTCCTGATTCGGGTGCATACGAATAGATTCCGCCAGGTAGCGATAGCTTTCACCGTCTTTGGCAACCAGCTCCCCTACGCGCGGCAGCACGTGGAAGGAGTAGGCATCATAGGCTTTGCTGAGCGGTTCAATAATCGGTTTCGAAAACTCGAGTACCAGCAGACGACCGCCCGGCTTCAGGACGCGATACATTGAACGCAGCGCTTTTTCTTTATCGGTGACGTTACGCAGACCGAAGGAAATGGTGATGCAGTCAAACGTATTGTCGGCAAACGGCAGGGCTTCCGCGTTAGCCTGAACGTATTCAACGTTGCCGACGATACCGATGTTGCGCAGCTTTTCGCGGCCCATTTTCAGCATGGAGTCGTTGATATCCGCCAGCATGACGCGCCCCGTTTCACCCACCAGGCGAGAGAACTTCGCCGTCAGGTCGCCGGTGCCGCCGGCCAGGTCCAGAACGGTCTGTCCGCGGCGTACGCCGCTGCAGTCGATGGTGAAACGCTTCCACAAACGATGAATACCGAACGACATCAGATCATTCATAACATCATATTTTGCGGCCACAGAATGGAATACATGTGCCACCATGTCCGCCTTCTGCTCTTTGGCTACGGTCTGAAAACCAAAGTGCGTCGTTTCTTGTGAATCCTCAACCATCTCAATGCCTGCTTATCAAGAAAATGTTCGCCGAGTGTAACAGATTCAGCGCATTTCCCATACGGTTCAACGCGGCGTAGAGGGTTCACCGGACATCGCCTCATCGGCCCGATCGGCGATAAATTCGTTATCTTCCAGCGCGTTTTCGTCTTCTTCAGAACGATATTCGTCATCCTGAGCCGTTGCCTGATCGACTAAATCAGGATTAATCCCGCGCTTCACTTCAACACCAAGACCGCGGAACGCCTCTGCCTGCACCAGCAGATTCCCGCGCCCGGAAGCGAGCTTTTTCATCGCCTGGCGATAGTTATCCTGGGCTTTATCCAGGCTCTGTCCGATGGCGGACATATCATCAACGAACAGGCGCATTTTGTCGTACAGACGACCTGCGCGTTCAGCGATTTTCTGCGCATTGCGGCTTTGATGTTCATAACGCCAGAGATTGGCAATCGTCCGCAGCGCCACCAGCAGCGTCGTCGGGCTGACCAGCATAATATTGTTCTTCAGCGCTTCGCTGATAAGTTCAGGCTGACGGTCGATAGCCAGCAGGAAAGCCGGCTCCACGGGAATAAACATCAGCACATAGTCGAGCGAGCGCAGGCCCGGCAGCTGTTGATAATCTTTACGCCCGAGCAGGCGAATATGGTTCCGCACCGAGGCGATATGCTCCTGCAGCGCCGCCTCGCGGGTGTAGTCATCTTCGGCATTAAAATAGCGCTCGTAGGCCACCAGCGTCATTTTGGCATCAATGACCACGTCTTTCCCCTGCGGCAGGCGGACGATCACATCAGGCTGCATGCGCGAACGCCCTTCTGTTTCGATGCTGACCTGGGTCTGGTATTCATACCCTTCGCGTAGCCCGGAAGCTTCCAGCACGCGGGTTAACACCACCTCTCCCCAGTTACCCTGCGTTTTGTTATCCCCTTTCAACGCCCGGGTCAGGTTCAGCGCCTCCTGCGCCATCTGCGCATTCAGCTGCTGCAGATTGCGGATCTCATGGGCCAACGTATGCCGCTCGCGCGCCTCCTGGCTAAAACTGTCCTGCACCTGGCGGCGGAAACCGTCCAGCTGTTCACGCAGCGGCGTTAGCAGGCCATGTAAACTCTGTCGGTTCTGCTCATCGACGCGCCGGTTGCTGTGTTCGAAAATGCGGTTAGCCAGGTTTTCAAACTGCTCGCTCAGACGCTGTTCGCTGTTCACCATCTGGCGGATTTTATCCTCGGCGTGTATCCGGGTAGATTCAAGGCGGGTGGTGACTTCGCGGAGATCGGCCTCCAGTGAGCTATTGATGTCACGCAGGCTGCGCAGTTCGTTATTCAGCAACTCGCATTCATCGCGCCAGTGGGCCTCTTGCACCAGCTGCTGGCGCGCAGCGCTGAGCTCGATATCCAGTTCACGGCGATCCTCGATAAGGTCGGCGCGAATTTGGTCAGCTTTGGCTTTGGTCGCCAGCCACCCTGCGACCAGCCCTACGGCCAGCGCCACGATGGCACTTATCACAATCGAGATATCCACAACGCCCCCTGCGGCAACAACTTACGGCACAAAAATAGAATTGTGCTGTACAAACGTCCAGTTTAAAAGAGATTTCCTGCGAGGCGCAGCGCAAAAAAGAAAGGCCGGAAGATCCGGCCCTGGGGTGAGAGGCGAGGAATTACAGCAGACGGCGAGCCGCTTCCACCACGATTTTTACCGCGTGGCTTTCGGTTTGCTTCATGGTTTCCGCGTTCGGAATTTCCTGCTGGGTACGGTTGACGATAACCCCGGCGACCATCCCGGCACGCAGCCCCTGGCTGGCACACATGGTCAACAGGGTCGCAGATTCCATCTCGTAGTTCATGACCCCCATGGACTGCCACTCTTCCATAGAGCCTTTAAAACGGCTGACCACGCGACCGGAGAAGGTGTCGTAGCGCTCCTGGCCCGGGTAGAAGGTGTCAGATGATGCGGTAACGCCGATATGGGTGGTCGCACCGATCGATTTTGCCGCTTCAACCAGCGCAGTGGTACAGGCAAAGTCAGCCACGGCCGGGTATTCCATCGGCGCAAAGTGCAGACTCGCGCCATCGAGACGTACCGATGCGGTGGTGACCAGCACGTCGCCGACGTTAATGTGTGGCTGGATAGCCCCGGTGGTGCCGATACGCAGGAAGGTACGAATCCCCAGCTGCGCCAGTTCTTCAACGGCAATCGACGTTGACGGGCCGCCGATACCGGTAGAGCAGACAATGACCGACTTGCCATCCAGTTCGGCACGCCAGGAGGTAAATTCGCGGTGAGATGCCAGCTTGACCGGCTTATCCATCAGCGCGGCGATCTTTTCCACACGCTCCGGATCGCCAGGGACGATAGCCAGCGTAGCCCCTTGTAAATCGTTTTTGGTGAGGCCGAGATGAAAAACATCAGACTTAGACATAAAAAACTCCTCTGTGGGTCGAATTATCAGCAGAAGCAAAACGGTACTTTACAGAAGCTACCCGCTAAATTTTGTGACAAAAATCACCATGAACAAAAAACATTGCAATGATTTTCCATCAAAAAGTGATAAACATCACATTAACAAGTTATATTCATCGTGCCTGAACAAAAGATAGCCTGTTTCAGGCACTGTGCTTTGTTAACGTCCGGTCGATAGCGTCTATAGTTATCGATGCGCTAATAAATAAGGGTACGGAGAATACCATGACCACAACCAAGCAACCTGGCTTTGCGCCTGCAGCCACGCCGCACGCTTCTACCGCCGTTCATACCTCGGAGGAGAGCATCACCACAGGCGAAACGTCGATCCCCACTCAGGGAGAGAACATGCCGGCCTATCATGCTCGTCCGAAGAACGCCGATGGCCTGCTCCCGGTCGTTATCGTTGTTCAGGAAATTTTCGGCGTCCATGAACATATCCGCGACATTTGCCGCCGTCTGGCGCAGGAGGGGTATCTGGCTATCGCACCAGAGCTCTACTTCCGTCAGGGCGATCCGAATGACTATACCGATATCCCCACCCTGTTCCAGGAGCTGGTCAGCAAAGTGCCGGATGCACAGGTGCTGGCGGACCTCGACCATGTCGCCAGCTGGGCCGCACGTCACGGAGGCGATGCTCATCGTCTGCTGATCACCGGCTTCTGCTGGGGGGGACGCATTACCTGGCTTTATGCCGCCCACAACCCGCAGTTGAAAGCCGCCGTCGCCTGGTACGGGAAGCTGGTCGGGCAGAAAACCCTCAACTCAGCGAAATATCCGGTGGATATCGCCGTTGATCTCAACGCGCCGGTGCTGGGGTTGTATGGCGGCAAAGACGCCAGCATTCCGCAGGATACGGTGGAAACCATGCGCCACGCGCTTCGCGCGGCCAACGCCAAAGCAGAGATCATCGTCTACCCGGAAGCCGATCACGCCTTTAACGCCGATTATCGCGCCAGCTATCATGAAGAGTCGGCCAAAGACGGCTGGCAGCGCATGCTGGCGTGGTTTGCACAGTATGGCGGGAAGCGCGCGTAAGCCGCTAGCGGTTGCCGATATGACGGTTAATCATATCGGCGATCGTGCCGTCATTCTTCCATGCCGCCAGGCAACCACAGACAAATTCATAGTGTTGTAGCCGGTTTCGTGGAACGCAAATCGCTTGCTGTATCTGACTAAAGCTATCAGGCAGCAGGCGAAACTGGGGATATTCCCGCGCCACGCTGGCAAGCGGTTGACGGATCCCGGCAACCATCTCCCCTTCCCCGGCGATAAAAGCGCGGATCGCCTCCTGGGAGGTGGCGTATTGACGCATCGTGGCATGCTGTAACGTGCGAATCAGATACAGCTCATAGGCCGCCCCTTTCCCGACGTTAATCGTCACTCCCGGGCGATCCATCTCTTGTACGGAGTGAATATCGCTGTCGTTTCTGACCAGCGCTGAACTTTCAATCGTGACATAGGGCGGGGTGAAGCACAGTTTGTCTTCGCGAGCGGGATCAATCGCCAGGAAAGCAATATCCCACTGGTTCAGCAAAGCCGCATCAACCACTTTTCCGGCCGTCGGCCAGGTCACAAATCGCACCTCGCAACCGTATTCAGCGGCCAGTTTTTTGGCTAACTCGGCGGTGATGCCACCCGGGGTATTATCCGGCAATAACGTGGCAAGAACCGGGTTCCCCAGATTAATAGCAAAACATAAAGACCGCTGCGGATCGTCAAGTCTGGTCATCATTCTCCCCCGGAAATGTCTGTACGTGCCCTGTGCAGCTAAGCGTAGCCCAGCCGCAAGAACTCCGCAGGTTGCACGGCGCATGGGCCAGCACGGAAGAAAAAAAGAAAAAAGAGGAGGAGGTCTGGGCCTCCTCCGGGATGGGGGGTAACGGAATTAGGCCTGACGCAGATTCTGCGCGGCTTTCACCATGTTGGCCAGCGCAGCGCGGGTTTCCGGCCAGCCGCGGGTTTTCAGGCCACAGTCCGGGTTGACCCACAGACGCTCTGCCGGGATACGCTGCGCCGCTTTCGCCAGCAGCGCTTCAATCCATTCCACGCTCGGCACGTTCGGCGAGTGGATGTCATATACGCCCGGCCCGATTTCGTTCGGGTATTCGAACTCTTCAAACGACTCCAGCAGCTCCATGTCAGAACGCGAGGTTTCAATGGTGATCACGTCCGCATCCAGTGCGGCAATGGAATCCATGATGTCGTTGAACTCGCAGTAACACATATGGGTGTGGATCTGGGTATCATCCCGCGCCACCGCGGCATTGATTCGGAAGGCTTCTACGCCCCACTGCAGGTAAGCATCCCAGTCGCTACGCTTAAGCGGCAGGCCTTCACGCAGCGCCGGCTCATCAATCTGGATAATGCCGATACCGGCCGCCTCCAGATCCGCCACTTCGTCACGCAGCGCCAGCGCAATCTGCTTAGCGATGGTTTCACGGCTGACATCTTCACGCGGGAAGGACCAGCACAGAATGGTCACCGGGCCGGTGAGCATACCTTTCACCGGTTTGTCGGTCAGCGACTGAGCGAATTTCGCCCACTCAACGGTGATCGCCTCCGGACGGCTGACGTCACCGATCACCACCGGCGGTTTCACGCAGCGGGAGCCGTAGCTCTGGACCCAGCCGTTCTGCGTGAAGATGAAGCCATCGAGGTGCTCGCCGAAGTACTCCACCATGTCGTTACGCTCGGCTTCGCCGTGAACCAGAACATCTAATCCTAAACGTTCCTGCTCAACAATCGCCTGCTTGATGTGCTCCGCAATACCGGTGCGATAGTGGTTCGCATCGAGATTGCCTTTTTTGAAGTCCAGACGCAGGCCACGGATCTCGGTAGTCTGTGGGAAAGAGCCGATGGTCGTGGTCGGCCACGCCGGTAGATTGAAGCGCGTACGCTGTGCCCTGGCACGCTCAGCGTATGGGCTGTTGCGCTGGCTGTCCTGAGCGGTAATGGCCGCCAGACGTTTTTCCACCGCCGCATTATGTACGCGGGACGAGTGACGGCGAGCCTGAATCGGTGCGCTCCATTCAGCCAGTTTTGCGGTCTCGCCGCTGTTCAGCGCATCGCGCAGCAGCGCCAGCTCTTCACATTTTTGCAGGGCGAAGGCGAACCAGCTTTTCACTTCCGCGTCGAGACGGGTTTCCACGCTCAGATCGATCGGGCTGTGCAGCAGGGAGCAGGAAGAAGCGATCCACAGCGCACGCTGGCCGACGAGGTCTTTAATTTGCGCATATTTCTCGGTCAGATCGGCGCGCCAGACGTTGCGCCCGTTGATCAGGCCCGCAGAGAGCAGCCAGTCGGACGGCAGACGCTGATGCAGAGCAGACACATCATCTTTACCGTGCACCAGGTCAACGTGCAGGCCCTGCACCGGCAGCGCGGTGATGGTGTCGAGGTTCGCGGCGATGCCTTCAAAGTAGGTGGTCAGCAGCAGCTTAAGCTGGCCCGCGAGCGCATCATATGCCGGTTTGAATGCATCCAGCCACGCCTGCGGCAGCTCCAGTACCAGCGCCGGCTCGTCAATCTGCACCCACTCGATGCCGCGTTTTGCCAGCTCTGCCAGCACCTGCTGGTAAACCGGCAGGATATCGTTCAGCAGGCTCAAACGATCAAACTGTTGGCCTTTGACTTTGCCCAACCACAGATAAGTGACCGGCCCCAGCAGGACCGGTTTAACCTTATGACCGAGCGCCAGCGCTTCATCCACTTCATCCAGCAGCTGGGTCCAGGTCAGTTTGAACTGCTGCCCTTTTACAAACTCCGGCACCATGTAGTGGTAGTTGGTGTTAAACCATTTGGTCATTTCTGCCGCTGCCGCCGGTTCGCCGGACGGCGCACGGCCGCGACCAATGCGGAACAAGGTATCGATATCAACCGAGCCATCTTTGTTCTGATGACGAGCCGGCACGTTACCCAGTAGCAGGCTGGTGGTCAGAACATGGTCGTACCAGGCGAAATCACCCACCGGCAGCAGGTCAACGCCCGCCTGCTTCTGCTGCTCCCAGTGGCGGGCACGCAGCTCGCGGCCCACCGTCAGCAGTTCTTCGCGGGTCGAGTGACCCGCCCAGTAGCTCTCTTGCGCTTTTTTCAGCTCGCGACGTAGGCCAACACGAGGGAAACCGAGGGTGTGATTAATAATTGTCATTTTTAAGACCTCATAATTTTTTAATCCGAAGGATTTCGGATTCAGGGAAGGCGGCAAGCTTGATCATCCCCGGGTGCTTACTCATGTAAGTGACCGGGGTGAGCAAGCGCAGCCAACGCGCCATAAATTCGAAAGACACAGGATTTAGCCATCCAGATGTTTACACATCCATAATTGACAGGTACTGTATATTCCTCAAGCGCAAATTATTCATGCCGAAGTGAAGGACTTTCATGATCGAAATTAAACACCTGAAAACGCTACAGGCGTTGCGGAACAGCGGGTCGCTGGCAGGCGCTGCGGCGGCTCTGCATCAAACCCAGTCCGCCCTGTCTCACCAGTTCAGCGATCTGGAACAACGCCTTGGCTTCCGTCTGTTTGTGCGTAAAAGTCAGCCTCTGCGTTTCACCCCGCAGGGGGAGATCCTGCTCCAGCTGGCAAACCAGGTGCTGCCGCAAATCAGCCGCGCGCTGCAGGACTGCCACGAGCCGCAGCAAACCCGTCTGCGCATCGCTATCGAGTGTCATAGCTGCATACAGTGGTTGACCCCGGCACTGGAGAGTTTCCGCGCCCGCTGGCCGCACGTCGAAGTGGATTTTCAGTCTGGCGTGACCTTTGACCCGCAGCCCGCCCTGCAGCAAAGCGAGCTGGACCTGGTCATGACCTCCGATATCCTGCCGCGTAGCGGCCTGCACTATTCGCCGATGTTCGATTTTGAAGTTCGTCTGGTGCTGGCTCCGGAGCATCCGCTGGCGGCGAAAACGCGCATCGCGCCAGAAGACCTGGCCTCGGAACTGCTGTTGATTTATCCGGTTCAGCGCGGTCGCCTGGATATCTGGCGCCACTTCCTGCAGCCGGCCGGTATCAGCCCGCAGCTCAAAAGCGTCGACAATACCCTGCTGTTAATCCAGATGGTCGCCGCACGGATGGGCATCGCCGCCCTGCCGCACTGGGTGGTGGAAAGTTTTGAACGCCAGGGTCTGGTGGTCACCAAAACCCTGGGCGAAGGACTGTGGAGCCGGCTGTACGCCGCGGTACGCGACGGCGAGCAGCGCCAGCCGGTCACCGAGGCGTTTATTCGCTCAGCGCGGAACCACGCTTGCGATCATTTACCGTTTGTCCGGAGTGCGGAGCGACCCAACGGCGATGGACCCACAGTGAGGCCAGGATCACCAGAGCTCCTGTAATAAAGCTCGGCCAGTGGGGCTGTTCCTGCCAGATGGCAAGGTTAACCAGCAGCCCGGCGGGGACATGCACGTTATTCATAATGCCCAGCGTGCCGGCATCCACCTGCGTGGCCCCGTAGTTCCACATAAAGTAACCCAGCCCCGACGCCGCCACGCCCAGCCAGACCAGAACGCCCCACTGTAGGGTTGTGGTTGGCAGCCGCTGCGGATTACCCAGCATAAACCAGGCCGCCACTGCCACCAGGAAGGCCCCCATATAAAACCACGCAAACGCGTTGTGCTGCGGCATCGGGCGCAGCTCCATCAGGCGCTTATAGCCCACCATACCGATAGCAAAACTGAGGTTCGACAGCTGAACCAGCAGCAGTCCCGTCCAGAAATGATCGCTCACTTTGTCATAGCGAATAATGGCTGCGCCCAGCACCGCCAGCCCCGCGCTCAGCAGATATCCCCAGCGGAGCTTGCGTCCGCTGAGCAGATCGTAAATCAGCGTGATATACAGCGGCGTAAAGACGGTAAACAGCAGGAATTCAGAAACCGTCAGGTACACATAGGCGCGGAATGCCAGCAGATACATGATGCCAAGCTGCATCGCCCCGACCAGCATGTAGAGCACGATAGTACGCGGCGATTGCCCGCGGGTACGCAGAAACGGCAGAAAGACCAGCGCCGCCAGCCCCACGCGCATTAGCACGGAAAAGTAGCTATCGACGCTACCCGCCAGGTATTCGCCTATCAGGCTAAAGGAAAAAGCCCACAGGATAGTGGTAATAATCAGTAGCGCCACAATGAATGTCTCTCAGGAAGAAGAGCACTCATTGTAGCGGAGAGTCAGGTTGACGACTGAGCAATAAACGAACAGTCGTCAATCTTTATCAGGCGAGATAGAGCTTACGCAGATAGTGCGGCACCGCATCGTCAGCGTTGCTGCCGATCACTTCCAGATCCGGATGCAGGTCTTTCAGCCGCTGGTGAGCGTTCTGCATAATGCAGCCTTTGCCCGCCATCGACAGCATTTCTGCGTCGTTCATGCCATCGCCAAACGCGATGCAGTCTTTCAGACCGTAGCCGAGCATTTTGGCAACCGCTTCCAGCGCATGCCCCTTCGACACGCCACCGGCCATCACTTCCAGGCAGGTCAGCGTGGAGAAGCTGACGTTCACGCGATCGCCCCAGCGGGCGTTGATCGCCTGCTCCAGCGGCAGCAGATGCTGATGATCATCGCAGGTGAAAAAGACTTTGCTGATCCCTTCGGGATCGAGTTCGCCCACTTCATACAGCTTGTAGTTAAACACCGCTTCTTTGAAAAAGCGCATCTCTTCCGGGCGATGGCGATTCATATACCACTCATCTTCGCGGTAGACGTTGGTCACCACCTTCGGGTCGTTACGCATCATTTCGAACAGATCGGCGGCAATATCACGGTCGAGGTTATGGGCAAAGATCTGTTTTCCCTCGCTGTCGTGCACGCGCGCGCCGTTGGAGGTGATCATGTAGGATTTGATGCCGAGATTGTCGCGAATCTGGCCGACATCGATGTAATGGCGTCCGGTGGCGAAGACAAAATTGATCCCGCGCGCGGTCAGCAGCTGCAGCGTCTCTTTTGCGTAGGGCGTTAAGTAGTGATCGGGAGAAAGCAGCGTGCCATCTAAGTCAGACGCAACAACCTGGTACATAAAAATTTTAACCTCTAAGCAGGGCGACGAGCGTTTTCGTCGGATTCATTGTGTCGACTGAAAAAATCGACGATGGCATTCAGCGCGACTGAGCGCATGGCGTCCTTTTCAAAAAGGATCTCATGGTATGCCCCTTCTATAACAAGCGGCTTATTACCTTCGCAGGGCCGACCTGCCGCGGCACGGAGTTCGCAGTAGCGCTCGTGCATGCGGTTATCAACCACGCGTTCTTCTTCTGCCTGCAATAACAGTGTGGGAGTGGTGTCTTTCTCTACGCCCGCCAGCGCCTCTTCGCCTGCGAGGATCCCCTCACGCACCCAGTGGTAGGTTGGCCCGCCGACGCGCAGCTGTGGTTCATCGGCATAGAAGCGCAGATTACGGCGATAGCGTTGGCGACTGTGCGTCAGCACGTTGACCGAAAAGGGCAGCGCCCGCCAGCGGCCGGTACCCAGCGCATACTCTTCACGAATGCGCTGATGGCCCTCAGCCCAGTCGAGAATATGACGCACCATCCAGTCCGGGAAACGCATGACGATACCAAACATGGGCGCGCACAGCGCAATAGCGTCACAATGCTGCTGGTGACGCTGCAAAAACAGCGTCGCGATGGCCCCGCCCATCGAATGCGCGAGGATAAACCTTTTTCGCCAGTGGCCGGGGGCAACTTCCTGCTGCCAGAGCGCCGCCAGATCGTCGACATAATCGCTAAAGCGCACCACGTGGCCGCGATGGCTGTCGGTCAATATGCGCCCGGAACGCCCCTGGCCGCGATGGTCGATAATCATCACGTCGAAACCGCTGTGGAACAGATCGTAAGCCAGCTCGGCGTATTTCACGTAGCTTTCAATACGCCCCGGACAGATGACCACGAGCCGATCGTTATCTTTGGCGCAAAAGCGAACAAAACGGACCGGGACATCGTCTACGCCCCTGAATTCCGCCTCTTCCCGCTGATGCCAGAAATCGGTGAGTGGCCCCATCGTAAAAGCCGCAAACGCGTTTTCTCGTGTATCCCAATCCTTTTGCTGCCGAAACATCGGGCTTACACCCCTGTTAACCACTGAAAATCGTTTTTTTAGCGCGCATCACACAATGCTTACGCAATAGCGTATTGTGGCATAAAAACAGACAACCAGGGAGTTTCTCATGACGTTCGAGTGGTGGTTCGCCTATCTGCTGACATCCATTATCCTCAGCCTGTCGCCAGGTTCCGGGGCTATTAATACCATGACAACCTCGATCAACCACGGCTACCGCGGCGCGGCCGCCTCGATTGCCGGATTACAAACCGGGCTGGCGATCCATATCGTCCTTGTTGGTATCGGCCTGGGAACGCTGTTTTCCCGCTCGGTGCTGGCCTTCGAGGTGCTGAAGTGGGCCGGGGCGGCGTATCTTATCTGGCTGGGTATTCAGCAATGGCGCGCGGCGGGATCGCTCAATCTCAATACTCTGGCAAAGGCGCAAACGCGTGGAAAACTGTTCCAGCGCGCGGTCTTCGTCAACCTGACCAACCCAAAAAGCATTGTCTTTCTGGCGGCCCTGTTCCCGCAGTTTATCGTGCCGCATCAGCCGCAGGTCATGCAGTATCTGGTTCTCGGCGTCACCACTATTGCGGTAGATATCATTGTGATGATTGGCTACGCGACGCTGGCGCAGCGTATTGCGGCATGGATTAAAGGACCGAAACAGATGAAGGCGTTGAACAAAGTCTTCGGATCGTTATTTATGCTGGTAGGCGCGCTGTTAGCTTCCGCACGCCATGCCTGACGGGAGAGTCCCGGTTTGCCTGAAGCAAACCGGGAAAATCTGCGCTTAGCGCGAAATGATCAGATGAATGCCGAAGCCGGCAAAGAGCGTGCCGGCAATGCCGTCGATCCATTTTGCCATTCGCTGGTAGCCGCGACGCATCGTCGGTAGGGCGAACAGGCTGGCGACCACGGTAAACCAGGCCAGCGTTTCCAGAACAATCAGCAGGAAAATCCCCCAGCGCTCGCCCGTGCCAACGTTATCGCCGACAAACAGGGAGAAGACGGAACCAAAATAGATAATCGCCTTCGGGTTAGCGAGGTTGGTCAGCAGCCCTTTCAGGAAGCTACGGCCGCTGCGGGCCAGCTCGACCTGCGGCTCCGGCGCCGCCACGGCGCTTTTCTTCAGCGCCCCGCGCAGCATCTGATAACCCATCCAGCACAGGTACAGTCCACCGCCCACCATGATAATGGTGTGCAGCCAGGCCATTTTTTCGATAATCAGGTGCAGGCCAAGCAGCGCAACGCCCGCCCAGACCATGACGCCACAGGTAATCCCCAGCACGCCCATCATGGCCTCTTTACGAGAACGACTCACGGCGGTCTGAGAAACAAAGAAAAAGTCCGGGCCAGGACTCATCAGCGCAATGATATGCACCAGCGCGACGGTGAGGAAAAGCATTAGCATGATTGCACCCTAATCTATCGGCAATTTGGATCGCAGGAATATAGTGAAGACCGAAACTATCCTGACACTTTTTTGCCCGGCTGACTACTCATCTTCACCATCGATATGCGCCCGAATCAGCGCCATAAACTCTTTCCCGAAACGCTCAAGTTTACGCGTGCCCACGCCGTTCACGCTCAGCATCTCACCGGCGGTCATCGGCGACTGCTCCGCCATTTCGATCAGCGTCGCGTCGTTGAACACCACGTACGGCGGGATATTCTCTTCATCGGCGATGGCTTTACGCAGTTTGCGCAGCTTGGCAAACAGCTTGCGATCGTAATTGCCGCCGAAGGATTTTTGCATCGCCTTCGGCTTCAGCGCCACGATACGCGGAACCGCCAGCTGCAGCGGCACCTCGCCGCGCAGCACCGGACGCGCTGCCTCGGTTAGCTGCAGCGCCGAGTGCTGCGCGATATTCTGCGTCACCAGACCGAGGTGAATCAGCTGGCGAATCACGCTCACCCAGTGTTCATGGCTCTGCTCGCGGCCGATGCCGTACACCGGCAGCTTGTCATGCGCCATCTCACGAATGCGCTGATTGTTGGCCCCGCGCAGCACTTCAACCACGTAGCCCATACCAAACCGCTGATTGACGCGGTAAATCGTCGACAGCGCTTTGCGCGCGTCCATTAATCCGTCGTACTGCTTCGGCGGATCGAGGCAGATATCGCAGTTGCCGCAGGCTTCCTGGCGCCCTTCGCCAAAATAGTTGAGCAGCACCAGACGGCGGCAGGTTTGCGCTTCGGCAAACGCCCCCATCGCGTTCAGCTTGTGGCGCTCAATATCCTGCAGCGGCCCGGCAGGTTTCTCCTCCAGACAGCGACGCAGCCACGCCATATCGGCCGGATCGTAAAACAGCATCGCTTCCGCCGGCAGGCCATCGCGACCGGCGCGACCGGTTTCCTGGTAGTAGGATTCAATATTGCGTGGAATGTCAAAGTGCACCACGAAGCGGACGTTGGGTTTATTGATCCCCATGCCGAAAGCGACCGTGGCCACCACGATTTGCAGATCGTCGCGCTGAAATTTCTCCTGCACATCCGCACGCACGTCGTTCTCCAGCCCGGCATGGTAGGCCGCCGCGCTGATCCCGCGACTTTGCAGGCGTGCGGCGGTATCTTCCACTTTCGAACGGCTGTTGCAGTAGATAATGCCCGATTTTCCGCGCTGGTCCTGCACGTAGCGCATCAGCTGATCGAGCGGTTTAAACTTCTCCATCAGCATGTAGCGGATGTTCGGGCGATCGAAGCTGCTGACCTGAATCAGCGGGTCATTCAGCCCCAGCAGGCGAACGATATCGCGGCGGGTGGTGTCATCGGCGGTGGCGGTTAACGCCATAAACGGGATCTGCGGCACACGCTGGCGCAGCTGGCCCAGGGCGGCATATTCCGGCCGGAAATCATGACCCCATTGGGAAATACAGTGCGCTTCATCCACCGCCACCATTGCCAGGTTCCAGTGGCTGAGATGCTCAAGGAAGTTATCCAGCATCAAACGCTCGGGGGCGATATACAGCAGGCGAATCTGCCCGCTGCGACAGCCGGCCATGACTTCCTGCTGCTGCTCGCGGCTTTGGGTCGAGTTCAGACAGGCGGCGGCCACGCCGTTCGCCAGCAGCTGGTCGACCTGATCTTTCATCAGCGAGATCAGCGGCGATACCACCACCGTCAGGCCGCCCAGCACCAGCGCGGGCACCTGGTAGCACAGCGATTTGCCGCCGCCGGTCGGCATGACGACCAGGCAGTCACGCCCGCCCAACGCCGTGTCGATAATGGTTTCCTGGCCCGGGCGAAACTGCTGGTAGCCGAAGGTTTCCTGTAAAACCTGCTTTGCCAGCAATGTTTGATTCAATACTTCCGCCTGCGCCACGTTGACCCCGTCTGCCTGAAAAGAAAACAGGCGCTATTTTCAGCGCCAGTGAGCCAGAGTGCAACGATTAAAACAGATCGTTAAGCGTCACGCCGACGCCGACGCGGGTCTGGTTAAAGTTATAATCGATAAGCGACTCGCCATAACCGCTGTAAACCTGGGTGTAGAAGCGCACATGGCGGGTAATCGGATAGCTGACGCCGAGCTCCGCACCGCCGTAACCGGTGTTCCAGTTATATTGCCCCTGGGCGCTGAGGATCGCCTCACCTAACTGATACCCCACCTTCAGACGGTAATAGCCCATATATTTGGTGATATCCGGGTTATCGTTGGTGCTGCCGACCACATACCAGGGTTTCACCTCCACCAGCCAGTTGCCATTTTGCGCCATCAGGCGGGCATACAGGCGGTTCCAGCTGCGGGAAGTGGGATCCGAGCGACCGTTCGAATCGTGGTTGTAACCCATTTCGACATCACGCAACGTCCAGCCGGCAAGCTGATAATCCGTAGCAAATCCCAAAAACAGCTGCGGTTCATAGTTGGTTTCACGAAACGGTGCGGACTCTTTGCTGTTGGAGAGCTGCCACCAGGACTTCTGCGTATAGGATGCCCCGAGCAGCGAGTTCTCGCCGAGGATCCCTCGCCACAGCGGAAATGCCAGACTGAGCTGGAATTTGACTTCATCTTTGCGGGCATTTTCCGCCCAGTCATAGCTGGAGATCGCTTCCTTGTTGATATCGCTACTCCACGTATAGAGCAGGTAGTTGCTCTCATAGGGATACAGCAAGAAAGGATTATCATGGTCCTGCAACAGGTTCGCGATAATGCTACCGCGCACCGCCGGTTTATCATGAACCGGCGGACTAACCGGCGCATCCTGCGCCAAAACGCCGGCCGGAAGCGCGCTCAGCGCTAACAGCCAGGCCAAAGAGATACGCATTACTGTTCTCCTGAATGAGTGATTTTTATTTCTGTTTTATCCCGCATCCATTCTACCTGTTTACCGCCATCCTGCCCGGTTATCCGCTCTGAAAGTGGCAATCGCCGTTTCAGAAGCATAAAATCAACATTTTATTAACGAATGGATACAATTGTCATGTCTGAACTCACTGCCGACGCCGTCCTTAAGCTGGTGGGCGAAATCTTTGTTTACCATATGCCGTTTAATCGCGCCTTAGGATTGAAGCTGGAGCGTTATGAAAAAGAGTTTGCCCAACTTAGCTTCAAAAATCAGCCGATGATGGTCGGTAACTGGGCGCAGAGCATTCTGCACGGCGGAGTGATTGCCTCCGCGCTGGACGTCGCCGCCGGGCTGGTGTGCGTAGGCAGTACGCTGACCCGCCATAACACCATCACCGAAGAAGAGCTACGCCAGCGTCTGTCGCGCATGGGAACCATCGATCTGCGCGTCGACTATCTGCGCCCCGGACGCGGCGAGCACTTTACCGCCACCAGCAGCCTGCTACGCGCCGGGAATAAGGTCGCGGTCGCCCGCGTGGAGTTGCATAACGAAGAGCAGGTCTATATCGCCAGCGCCACGGCGACGTATATGGTGGGTTGATCGCGGTAAATAAAGTAACATCGTTGTTTTGGCGTAACGGATTTTACCGATGGATGCAAAACAAACGCGGCTGGGGGTTATACTGGCTCTTGCCGCCTATTTTATCTGGGGCATCGCACCTGCCTACTTCAAACTTATCTACTATGTTCCCGCCGATGAAATCCTGACGCATCGCGTGATCTGGTCATTCTTTTTTATGCTGGCGTTAATCAGCCTCAGCCACCAGTGGCCGCAGGTGAAAAAACTGCTGCATATGCCGCGCAAGATTTTCCTGCTGGCGCTGTCGGCAGTGCTGATTGGCGGCAACTGGCTGCTCTTCATCTGGGCGGTGAATAACCACCATATGCTGGAGGCCAGTCTCGGCTACTTCATTAACCCGCTGGTGAATATTGTGCTGGGGATGATTTTCCTCGGCGAGCGTTTTCGCCGCATGCAGTGGGTGGCGGTGCTGCTGGCCGTGTGCGGTGTGCTGGTACAGCTGTGGACCTTTGGTTCGCTGCCGGTTATCGGCCTTGGGCTGGCCTTCAGCTTTGCCTTTTACGGGCTGCTGCGTAAAAAGATCGCCGTGGATGCACAAACCGGGATGTTAGTCGAAACCCTGTGGCTCCTGCCGGTCGCCGCCGTCTACCTGTTTGCCATCGCCGATAGCCCAACCAGCCATATGGGAGAGAACCCGTGGTCGCTGAATCTGCTGCTGATGGCGGCGGGCGTTGTCACCACGATTCCCCTGCTGTGCTTTACCGGCGCGGCAACCCGTCTGCGGCTCTCCACCCTGGGATTCTTCCAGTATATCGGCCCGACGCTGATGTTCCTGCTGGCGGTGATCTTTTACGGCGAAGTTCCGGGGGCAGATAAGATGGTGACCTTCGCCTTTATCTGGGTGGCGCTGGCGGTCTTTATCGTCGATGCGCTGTATACCCAGCGCCGGCAACGCAGAGGATAGCCGACGCGGATATCCTGCCCGGATAAGACGGCAGCGCCGCTATCCGGGTGCTTATCCCCTACAGCCAGTTTTTACGCTTGAAGTAGAGATACGGCGCCAGGCCGGCGAGCATCATAAAGACGATCGCGCCGGGATAGCCAAAGCTCCAGTGCAGCTCCGGCATAAACTCAAAGTTCATCCCGTAGCTGGAAGCCACCAGCGTAGGCGGCAGAAAGACCACGGAAACCACCGAGAAGATCTTGATGATGCGGTTCTGCTCGATGTTGATAAAGCCCATCGCCGCCTGCATCAGGAAGTTGACCTTCTGGAACAGCGATTCGTTATGTGGCAGCAGGGATTCGATATCTCGCAGGATTTCGCGCGCCTGCTCCAGCTGTCCCGCAGGTAAACGCGCCTTGCGTACCAGGAAGTTCAGAGCGCGCTGGGTATCCATCAGACACAGACGGACCTTCCAGCCAATATCTTCCTGCTCGGCAAGCGTTGAGAGCGCATCGTCGTACTCATCGCCCTGACGACCTTCCATAATCACGCGGCTAAGTTTTTCCAGGTCGCTGTAGATATTTTCGATTTCATCCGCCAGCTGTTCGATTTTGGTTTCGAACAGATCCAGCAGCAGTTCATAGGCGTTGCCATCAACCATTAACTGGTTGCGAACGCGCATGCGATAGAGGCGAAATGCCGGCAATTCACGTTCGCGCAGGGTAAACAGGCGCCCTTCACGAATCGTAAATGCCACGGTGGAGTTACCGGCGTGATCCTCTGCATCTTCAAAAAAGAAAAAAGAGTGAATGTGTAAACCGTCTTCATCTTCGAAGAAACGCGCCGATGCTTCGATATCTTCCAGTTCCGGGCGCGTTGCCAGGTTCTGACCCAATTCCGTCTGCACGCGGCTTCGTTCTTCGTCGTCGGGCTCGACCAGATCGACCCACACCGAACTGGCGAGATGTTTGATCTCATCAGCTTCCAGGCGTGTTAAACGATTATTTTCCAGTTGAAATGCGCTCAGCATGACCGGGACTCCCAATGCAAAAAAATTATCGGACAGTTCGGTGGGCACACAGAAACAATTTGGGTTTCAGACCATTAAGCCTGACTCAGAGCGACGGGTATGACGGGTCGCTGACAACCGCTAAGGCTATCAGCATAAGAGGATAGCCTTAGGAGTTGTTCCTGACGGACAGGAAGTTGAGCCAGCATCTACTGGGTGTGTCCAAGGCGAATGTCCTCTTAGCGTAATCGTGCGCGCATGTTACGCCAGCACAAAAACGGCGTCAACACGCAACGGAACGCTAAAGAGCAAATCCTGCCCTTTAGCATATAAGGCTAGCAGATTATTACAAAAAAACGATATTTTTCTTACTGTTACACTGTTTCCAGCCGGGCATAGGCCGCCACTAACCATTTAATACCTTGCCCCTGGAAGGCGACCTGCAAACGGCTATGCTCGCCGCTGCCTTCCAGATTCACGATGGTGCCTTCGCCAAACTTCGGATGGCGTACGCGCTGGCCCAGTTTGTAACCGGTATCGTTTTCCGCCATCGGCGTCCCCATCCGCTGATGGCTGACCGGACGGCTCACCGTTGCGCGCAGGCGTACCTCTTCTACACAGGCTTCCGGCAGCTCGCCGATAAAGCGCGACGGGCGATGGTAAACCTCTTTGCCGTACAGACGGCGGGTTTCCGCATAGGTGAGAGTCAGTTTCTGCATCGCGCGCGTCACGCCGACGTAAGCCAGGCGACGCTCCTCTTCCAGCCGGCCGCCTTCATCCAGCGCCATCTGGCTCGGGAACATCCCCTCTTCCACGCCAACGATAAACACCTGCGGAAACTCCAGACCTTTCGCCGAGTGCAGCGTCATCAGCTGCACCGCATCCTGCCAGGTATCCGCCTGCCCTTCCCCCGCCTCCAGCGCGGCGTGAGAGAGGAAGGCCTGCAGCGGCATTAAATCCTCATCTTCATCGTTGTAGCTGAACTGGCGCGTTGCCGTCACCAGCTCCTCTAAGTTTTCGATTCGCGTCTGGCCTTTCTCGCCCTTTTCCTGCTCGTACATCATCCGCAGGCCGGAATCGTTAATCACCCGGTCGGTCTGCACGTGCAGCGGCATATCCGCCGTCTCCTGCGCCAGAGCGTCAATCAGCTCCATAAAACGTTGCAGCGCGCTGGCGGCGCGCCCGGCCAGGACTTTATCTTTTAACAGCTCGCGACAAGCCTGCCACAGCGTTAGCTGACGGTCGCGCGAGGTCTGGCGCACCACGTCCAGCGTGCGGTCGCCGATACCGCGGGTGGGCGTATTCACCACGCGCTCAAACGCCGCATCGTCGTTACGGTTGGCAATCAGACGCAGATAGGAGAGCGCATCTTTGATCTCCTGGCGTTCGAAGAAGCGCATGCCGCCATAGATACGGTACGGCATGCAGGCCTGCAGCAGCGCCTCTTCCAGCACGCGCGACTGGGCGTTGCTGCGGTAGAGAATGGCGCATTGCTCAAGCGCCCCGCCGTTCTCCTGCCAGGTTTTGATACGGTTGACGACAAAGCGCGCTTCATCGAGATCGTTAAACGCGCAATAGAGGGAGATCGGTTCGCCGTCGGCGCCGTCGGTCCACAGTTTCTTA
Organism: Klebsiella sp. YJ; assembly: GCF_002108615.1. Lineage (NCBI taxonomy): Bacteria > Pseudomonadati > Pseudomonadota > Gammaproteobacteria > Enterobacterales > Enterobacteriaceae > Klebsiella > Klebsiella sp. YJ. Next base: position 46,465 of record NZ_MTEG01000028.1, on the reverse strand, counting down.
CCCAGACGCCCGCTGTTGTTTTCAATCAGGGCGTTAGCGGCGCTCAGGATATTGCTGGTCGAGCGGTAGTTCTGCTCGAGGCGGATGGTCTGCGCGCCGGGGAAATCGGTGAGAAAACGCTGAATATTCTCAACCTGGGCGCCGCGCCAGCCGTAGATCGACTGGTCATCATCCCCCACGATCATCACTTTGCCGCTATCGCCCGCCAGCAGGCGGATCCACGCGTACTGAATGTTGTTGGTATCCTGAAACTCATCCACCAGGATATTGGTGAAGCGTTCGCGGTAGTGCTGGAGAATATGCGGTTTATTGAGCCACAGCTCGTGCGCACGCAGCAGCAGCTCGGCAAAGTCCACCAGACCAGCGCGATCGCAGGCTTCCTGATAGGCCTGATAAACCTTCTGCCAGGTCTGTTCCACCGGGTTGCCGTAACTCTGAATATGATGCGGGCGCAGCCCTTCGTCTTTCTGGCTGTTGATGTACCACATCGCCTGACGCGGCGGCCACTGCTTCTCGTCGAGGTTCATGGCTTTAATCAGGCGCTTCAGCAGGCGCAGCTGATCTTCGCTATCGAGGATCTGAAAATCCTGTGGCAGGTTTGCGTCCAGATGATGGGCCCGCAGCAGGCGATGCGCCAGCCCATGGAAGGTGCCGACCCACATGCCGCCCTGGGTCGTCCCCATCAGCTGGCCGATACGATGGCGCATCTCCGCCGCCGCTTTGTTGGTAAAGGTCACCGCCATGATGGAATACGGCGAGCAGTTTTCTACGCTCAGCAGCCAGGCAATACGGTGTACCAGAACGCGCGTCTTACCGCTGCCCGCTCCCGCCAGAACCAGCATATTGGTGCGTGAAGCGGCTACGGCTTCACGCTGTTTGTCATTGAGGCTGTCGAGCAGGTAAGAAACGTCCATTGGCACCGCCGGAAATGAGCTGCCCGGCAACGCATCGTCTACCGGGCATACTGTTAATATATACAGAACTAGTGGTGATTATATCAGCGAGGTCAGAGATGCCAACCGTGAAATTTCAATGTGTGGCAGCAGGCGGCTGTCGGTCGCGCGCATCAGATCGGCCCCCTGCGGCTTGATCCAGCAGGCCTGCATGCCGCAGCGAATAGCGCCCGCAACATCGGTGGTCAGATCATCCCCCACGTGGAGTATCTGATCCAGCGGCAAATCAAGACGCTCCGCCGCCAGATGGTACATATCAGCAAAGGGTTTCGATCGCCCGTCCGGACCAGCACGCAGAACAAAACGGAAATAGTCGCTCAAACCAAAGAGTTCGGGCTGCGCGTTGCCGTTGGTCACCGCCACCAGCGGCCATTTCTCCGCCAGCGCGGCCAGCGTATCGTGAGTTTCCTGCGGCACGTCGATCAAACTACGCCAGTGGGCAAAATTCGCCATTGCCGCATCCGCGCCCTCGGCAGCCTGCCCGGCAGAGAGTCCGGCATTCGTCATCCCCAGCACCAGCGCGCGGCGGCGCCACTCGGTGACGTCGTGGTAAATCTCGGGCTCGCTCTCCAGCAGCGTCTGGCGCAGCCGCTGCAGCTCGTTGGCATCAAACTGACTCAGTGACGGATGGTAGCTGCGCACAAAGGCCAGCGACTCCTGCAACGTCCGGTCGATGACCGGGCGGTTGTCGTAAAGGGTATCGTCCAGGTCAAACGTCAGTGCAGAAATTTGGCCCAGCGGTCGGTAAAAACGCATTATTTCCCCCGTTTGGCGCGCGGATGCGCCGCATCATACACCGAGGCAAGGTGTTGAAAATCAAGATGGGTATAGATTTGGGTGGTCGAGAGATTAGCATGACCCAGCAGCTCCTGTACGCCGCGCAGATCGCCGCTCGACTCCAGCATATGGGTGGCAAAGGAGTGGCGCAGTTTATGCGGATGCACGTGGCTATTCAGCCCCTGCTTAATGCCCCATTCGGCAAAGCGCTTCTGCACATTACGCGCGGAAATACGTTTCCCCAGTTTAGATAAAAACAGCGCAGCGTCATCCGTGCCAAACAGACCGCGTAAATCGAGCCAGTGTTCGATCCACGCCACCGCGCTGCGCCCAATCGGCAGGCGGCGTTCTTTGCTTCCTTTGCCCATCACCCACACCTCCCCGGATTCCAGATCGAGGTGTTGAATATCCAGATTGACCAGCTCGGAGAGACGCAGACCCGCGCCGTACATTACCTCCAGCATCGCCCGATCGCGCACCGCCAGCGGATCGTTAAGATCGATATCCAGCAGCCGGTTGACGTCATCGACATCAATATTTTTCGGTAAGTGACGGGGAATTTTTGGGGCGGAGATACCTTTCGCCGGGTTCGCCGCCAGCTCGCCCTGCGCCACCAGCCAGTCAAAGAAACTGCGCAACGCGGAAAGCCGCAGCGCAAGGCTTGCCGGCCCCAGCCCCTGTTTACGGCTACGGACCGCCAGACCACGAACCTGAGCGGCATCGCACTGCTGCCAGCTTTTGAGCCCCGCCTGTTCCGCGAGCGCCATCAGCGCATCAAGCTGACGCCGGTAGTTCAGTAGCGTGATCGGGCTCAGCTGACGCTCCACGCCCAGATAGCGTAGAAAGCGCTCAACGGCGGTGAATAAGAGAGAGTCGGTCATGCGCGTTCAACCCAGCGCTCCAACAGACCCGGCAGCATTAACGCAATTTCCTGCAGCAGCTGCGTTCCCTGGCCTTGTTGATAATGCTGGGCATCGCGACTGCTGAAAAGCATCACGCCAGGGGCATCATCGCCGCCGAGCAGCGACATCGCCACCGAGCCGATAGCTTTCGCTTCCGGCAGTACCACCAGCAGTTCAGGTCCGTGCAGCGGCCCGAGATAATGACGAGCCTGCCCAAGACGCTGAATGCGGATAGGCTCAAATGCCTGCCGGCTTAGCGCCAGATGGGTGAATTTTGACGGCGCGCCCAGCCGCCAGCTATCGGGAAACAGACGCACCGTCGCCCCCGCCAGCCCTATTTCGCGCGCCCAGCGGTGAAAGCGATTGAGCATCTCATCAAGGCTTTCCGCCGCCGCCAGCCGCGTCTGCAGATGCAGCAGACGCTGGAACAGGCTCTCATTCGCCGTGGCCTGCTCCATCAGCAGCATCATGTTCTCTTCCAGCACGTTGATATGGTTACGTGCCCGCACCATGTGCCATTCCACCAGCGAGATCGAGCCGCGTACCGGATGCGGAACGCGCATGTGCTCGACCAGAGCAGCATTACGAATAAAAAATTCAGGATGTTGCAACAGATAGTCCACCACCGCGCGGTCGTTCAGCGCGCCGGTGATTTCCTGCTGTTCTTCCCCGACTTGTTTCATAAGTGAATAAATCCGTCGTAGACATGTGCCGCCGGGCCAGTCATAAACAACGGTTGGCCCGGGCCTTTCCAGGCGATATCAAGACGCCCGCCTGGTAATTCCACGCGTACTTCTTCGGCCAGCAGTCCCTGTTGGATACCAACCGCTACCGCCGCACAGGCACCGCTGCCGCAGGCCTGAGTTTCACCTGCGCCGCGCTCATAAACACGCAGACGAATGCGATCGCGCTCGACCACCTGCATAAAACCGATGTTGGCGCGCTCCGGGAAGCGTTCGTGGCTTTCCATCACCGGGCCGAGGGTTTCCACCGCGGCGGTTTCCACATTATCGACCTGAATGACGCAGTGCGGGTTCCCCATCGAGACCACGCCGCACAATACTGTCTGCTCGGCGGCGCGCATAATATAGGTCTTTTCCGCTTTGTTGGCGCGGAAGGGCACCTGAGAGGGCTCGAAGTTCGGCTCCCCCATGTTGACGCGCACCAAATCGTCTTCCGTTACGCTTAATACCATACGACCGTTTGCCGTGCTCACGCGGATGTCACGTTTATTGGTCAGGCCTTTCAAGCGGACAAAGCGGGCAAAGCAGCGCGCGCCGTTACCGCACTGCGACACTTCGCTGCCGTCGGCGTTGAAGATACGATAATGGAAATCCAGATCCGGATCGTAAGGCGGCTCAACAACCAGCAGCTGATCGAAACCGACGCCCAGATGCCGATCCGCCAGGCGGCGAATCAGCTCCGGTGAGAAAAAAACATTCTGCGTTACCGCGTCAACGACCATAAAATCGTTGCCAAGGCCATGCATTTTAGAGAACTGCATCATCTACTCCAGTCGCGCGGAACAGAACGTTATCGTTAATAGTTTACCTGGGTCGGGCCGCCGCTATCGCCACGATCGTTACGATCTGGCGCCGAGCTCTGGATACCGCTATTGACCGGTTTGGTCGGCGGAGCCGCCGTCTTTTCTGCCGGAGGGAAATAAAGCGGTCCCTTCAGACCACAGCCGGTCAGGCTGAAGATCGCCAATAAAACGGCAAGCGTTGGAAAAACGTTTTTCATTGATAGTTGCCCGTGATTCACTCTTTCTGCTTTCTATCATCGCAGGAGAAGACGTAAAAGCAAGCGTTTAGCATCCAACTGCGCGCGCTTTTGTTTCGCGCTATACTGCCGCCATCTTCAAAAAAGCAGGGTAGAACCATGAACGACAGTGAATTCCATCGCCTGGCTGACAGCCTGTGGATGACCATCGAAGAACATCTGGACGAGCGGGACGGCGATAGCGATATCGACTGTGAGATCAACGGCGGCGTGCTGACCCTCAGTTTTGAGAACGGCAGCAAAATTATTATCAACCGTCAGGAGCCGCTGCATCAGGTGTGGCTGGCGACAAAGCAAGGCGGCTACCATTTTGATCTTAAAGGTGATGAGTGGGTGTGCGACCGCAGCGGTGAAACCTTCTGGGACCTGCTGGAGCAGGCGGCGACCCAGCAGGCCGGCGAAGCCGTGAGTTTTCGCTAAGCCAGCGCTTTCATCGTCATCGGGAAAGCAAAACCCCGGCGAAAACACAACGTCGCCGGGGAAATGGTGACTCAGGAACGTCGGTCAGGAATAGTGCTGCTGCAGCATGGGCGACGCCACGGCATCCTGGCTCACCGGCGCGGCAGCCGCCCCGATCGCCTGGCTGCGGAACGGAATCACCTGAGGTCGACCGTCAACATCGACGATCTGATAGAACTGCGGCAGGTTGAAGTTGATAAAACTGGAGCCGTAGGTGAAACGATCGTGGGATGAAGAGTAGAAGCGGCTCACGTCACGCACCAGCTCCTCTTTACTGCCTTCACAGTGATGATAAACCTCGGCGCGGTTGCTCTCGTCGAGAATATAGATATTAAATCCGCTCTCGTTATCCGCCTCTTCAAAGAAGAACTGAATAATCCCTTCGCTGGCAAATCCATCCACTACCGCCGGTAGCTTAACATGGTTGGTTTCCACCTGAACCGACAGGCCGTGCAGCTTGTTATGCGAGATAGCGCCGTAGAATTCAATGGCGTTCTCCAGCTTCTGCACCGACACGTTAAGACGTTCGAAAAACAGTCCCCAGGTCTGCCCGGAAACGCGCAGCGCCTTAAAGCGCCCGGTATCCTGACGGGTACTGGAAAGGCGCAGCTCAATGCACTCGGACACCATCTGCTGCACGCGGGTGCGGATGAGACCGCGCAGATGCTGACTGTAGCAGAACACTTCAACGCTATCCGGCGGCGCAGCATCCTGATGCATTTTACCGAGAATGGTTTTCAGCGCTTCGATCATCGCCTGCTCGCCGTTAAAGTGCAGGGTGCGCACTTCGTTCCACGAGTTGCGGTACAGCAGATCGACGCTACCGATTAAGCACTTCTGCTCTTCGCCAAAGCTGAAGACATCCAGTTTACGGAAGTCAAAATGCACAACCTGATTGCGGAACGCCGCCGTCGGGTCATATTCGAGGTTGACGATAATCGCCAGGTGGCGGATTTCGCAGGGGCTATACAGCGCTTTGGGCGTTGGCGACGGCAGACGCAGCGGGAAATGGTGCGAAACGTCGGCGACCATCTCCTGAAGCTTCGCCAGATCGACGATACCGTTGCCCTTAATAAACAGGCGAGTGCGTGACGTCAGCAGGCCGTTAAACCAGGCCCATGCCACCAGCTTATTAAGATAACGGTTATATTCCAGCGGCTGATGGCTGATGATCGATTCCATATCCGGCGCACGATTGTACACATACCAACCGGTACGGTTGGCACGGCCAGGAGGCACGTGGATGAAGGTCAGATTCGGTTCGGAGAGATCCGGAGAGATTTGCGGGTTCACCAGCGTCACTTTGCCCGGCAGCGCTTCAAACGCCGCATACAGCTTACGGGTCAGTACGCCGATATCCTGCGGACTGGCGGACACGCTGAGGTTGTTACGCCGCGCAAAGCGGATCAGGTTGCGATAGCTTTGCATCATCGCATCCAGCAGCTCGTTGTGCGCTTTGCGTACTTCGTCGATCTTCCAGTTAGCCCGGTTGTCCAGCATCATCAGACGCTTTTCATCCCAGCCCCACTCTTGCACCAGGTGGCTCACCACTTCACGACGCCAGCCTACGCAGGCGCGCTCGCGGCTGAGTTTTTCGCACACTTTCAGATAGAAACAGCGGCGCACCAGATCGAGACGCGTGTCGTCTTCAATGGCCTGCAGATAGGCGGTCACGCGTTCCAGCATCATGCAGTAAGGATCGAGCCCAAACGAGACGATTTCTCCGTCGTGCAGACGCTGTTTAATGTCTTTCGCCAGCAGGCGGTTGTTCGGGTACTCCCAGGAGTAGGCTTCCAGCAGCAGCGTTTTCAGCACCGCTTTATACGGTGAATCGATACTTTTATAGAGCTGCCACAGGCTGGCGCCGAAATACTCTTCCGCCGACAGCGAGCTCAGGCCGCCCAGATCGAGCCACTCATTTGGCGTCAGTACACCTTGCGCATAGAGCCCCATCACGTAATCGTCGTAATGATCCTCTTCGTCGCACGGCACCATATTCCACAGAATACGTTTCCCGGCGAGGCGCACGGCGGTGCGGTAGAACTCATCCAGCAGCAGGATATGCTGCGTCGACCCGCAGTCTTCGCCACCCAGGCTGCCGCTTTCGTTATGGCGGAAGCGGTTTTCGTCAATCAGGAAGAAGCTGACCTCAACGCCCAGCGATGCCGCCCAGCTTTCCAACAGGCTACATTTGCGCTGCAGCAGCTGGCGCTCTTCGGTATCAAGCCATGCCTGATGACAAACCCAGATATCGAGGTCGGAAGAGCAGCTTTGGCCTACGGAGGAGGTACTGCCCATCGAGTAGACGCCGGTTATCGGCAGTTCGCCTTTCGGCGGCTCCTGCGCCAGCATGCCGCGGTGCAGTTCTAACTCGTCAAGGTAGTGGCGTTGGGTTTCATCAGGCGTGTAGAGGCAAATGCCGCGGGGAACGTTACCGTCAAGGTAACCCGGCATCAACGGGTGATGATAATGTAGTAATGTCGGCAGTAGACTGTAAACCTGCTGGAAAGCGGGTCCCATGGCAGCAAGCGCGCGATCCACGCGCAGTTGGTTGATGGCATCCAGTCTCTGTTTCAGTGTCTCAATATAGAGGTACAAGACATATCGCCTGATGTTCAAAAACCCGTCGTACAATAGTACGGAGGATTTCAGTATTTCAACAAAAACCGTCACCATTTGTCGTCGGTGTGGTTGTGATGAGCTGCTGACGGACAAATGGTTTAAAACGTGATCAATCTAACACCTTGCTCATTGACCGTAAAGAAAGATGCGCTACATACAAGTGTAGCACCGTTTACTGCGTGTAAATTCCTCACTACGGTTGTGGCAACCGCAATGGCACCAAACGCAAATAACGCAAAAAACGAAACAGCCGCCCCCCTAATCCCACAAAACTAACATCCATAAGGCAACAATGTTAGGATAGTTTGTGGTCGACAATGACGGTAACAAGCATGTTAGACAAAGTTTTGAGAATTGCCACACGGCAAAGCCCACTTGCGCTATGGCAGGCGCATTATGTGAAAGAGCGCCTTGAGTCCTGCCATCCTGGGCTGGCGGTGGAACTGGTGCCGATGGTCACTCGCGGCGACGTGCTCCTTGATACTCCGCTGGCAAAAGTGGGCGGCAAGGGCTTGTTTGTCAAAGAATTAGAACTGGCCATTATCGAAGGGCGCGCGGATATCGCCGTGCATTCCATGAAAGATGTTCCCGTCGAGTTTCCCGAGGGACTGGGGCTGGTCACGATTTGCGAGCGCGAAGATCCGCGCGACGCCTTCGTCTCTAATCGCTATGCGTCAATCGATGCGTTGCCGCACGGCAGCATCGTTGGCACTTCCAGTTTACGCCGCCAGTGCCAGCTGGCAGCCCAACGTCCCGACCTGCAGATCCGCTCTCTGCGCGGTAACGTGGGGACCCGCCTCGGCAAACTCGATAGCGGCGAATATGATGCGATTATTCTGGCGGCCGCCGGGTTGAAACGCCTGGGGCTGGAGTCGCGTATTCGTCAACCGTTAACGCCGGAGCAGTCTCTGCCCGCGGTCGGCCAGGGGGCGGTCGGTATTGAATGTCGCCTTGACGATCAATGGACGCAAACCCTGTTAGCACCGCTGAATCATACGGAAACCGCCATCCGAGTCCGCGCGGAACGGGCGATGAATACCCGGCTGGAAGGCGGCTGTCAGGTTCCGATCGGCAGCTACGCTGAGCTGATTAACGGTGAGCTGTGGCTGCGCGCGCTGGTCGGTGCGCCGGACGGTTCGCAGGTGGTGCGCGGTGAACGACGCGGCCAGCCGGAAGATGCCGAGCGTCTCGGCGTCTCGCTGGCGGAAGAGCTGCTGGATAGCGGCGCCCGCGACATTCTCGCCGCCGTTTATGCAGGAGAAGCCCCTCGATGAGTATCCTGGTCACCCGTCCGTTGCCCCAAAGTGAAGAGCTGGTCAGCCGCCTGCGCGCGCTAGGACATGTGGCCTGGAGTTTTCCACTCATCGAGTTTACCCCTGGACGCGAACTGCCTGCGCTAAGCGGTCAGCTGGCCGCCTTATCCGCGGGCGATCTTTTGTTTGCGCTCTCGCAGCATGCGGTAGAGTTTGCCCATGCTCGCCTGCATCAACTGGGCCAACGCTGGCCGAAAGCACCCGGCTATTTTGCGATTGGCCGCACTACGGCGCTGGCCCTGCATACGGTCAGTGGACAGAATATTCGCTACCCATTAGATCGGGAAATTAGCGAAGTCTTGCTACAATTACCTGAATTACAAAACATTGCCGGGAAGAAAGCCCTTCTTCTTCGCGGTAACGGCGGGCGGGAATTATTAGGCGAAACGCTCCGCGAGCGCGGCGCCGACGTCACTTTTTGTGAATGCTATCAACGTAGTGCAAAGCATTACGATGGCGCAGAAGAAGCAATGCGCTGGCAGTCCCGCGGCGTCACTACGCTGGTCGTCACCAGCGGCGAGATGCTGCAACAGCTTTGGGCGCTGATACCCCAATGGTATCGCGAACGGTGGCTCCTTCGCTGTCGCATTTTAGTTGTCAGTGAACGCCTGGCCCGGCAGGCCCGTGAATTGGGCTGGCAGGATATCCAGGTTGCCGATAGCGCCGACAACGATGCGCTGCTACGCGCATTACAATAACTCTCAACATTGGAAGCCATAATGACGGAACAACAAAACCAATCCGCCGTGGTTGAAGAGACCAGGGAGGCCGTGGACAAAGCGCCACAGCCAGAGAATACCGGAAAGAAAAACGGCGGTAATAAAACCAGCCTCGTTCTGAGCGCGGTGGCTATCGCCATTGCCCTCGCCGCTGGCGTCGGCCTGTTTGGTTTAAATAAACAGCAAGTATCACGGCAGAACGAGACCAGCACGGCGCTCGCCGATCGGGTGGCGGAGCTGCAAAAAGCGCAAGAAAGCCAAAAAAATGAACTCGAAGGTATTATCAAGCAGCAGGCGGACCAGCTAACCGAAGCGAAGCATCAGCAGGAGACGCTGGCGAAGCAGCTGGAAGACGTGCAGCAAAAAGTGGCCGTCATTTCCGGCAGCGATGCCAAAACCTGGCTGCTGGCGCAGGCTGATTTTCTGGTCAAATCGGCCGGGCGTAAGCTGTGGAGCGATCGGGACGTCACCACCGCCGCGGCGCTGTTAAAAAGCGCCGATGCCAGCCTCGCCGATATGAACGATCCGAGTCTGATTAGCGCCCGCCGCGCCATTACCGACGATATCGCGTCGCTGTCGGCCGTCAGCCAGGTCGACTACGACGGTATCATCCTCAAGGTCAACCAGCTTGCTAACCAGATTGATAATCTGCGCCTTGCCGACAATAACGATGACGACTCCCCGATGGATTCCGACAGCGAAGAGCTCTCCAGCTCTATTGGCGAATGGCGCGTGAATCTGCAAAAGAGCTGGCAGAGCTTTATGGACAGCTTTATTACCATTCGTCGCCGCGACGAAACGGCAGTCCCGCTGCTGGCGCCAAACCAGGACATCTACCTGCGCGAAAATATTCGCTCCCGCCTGCTGGTTGCGGCACAAGCGGTACCGCGCCATCAGGAAGAGACATACAAACAAGCGCTGGATAATGTGTCCACCTGGGTTCGCGCCTATTACGACACGGAAGATGCCACCACCAGGGCGTTTCTGGAAGATGTCGATAAGCTGAGTCAGCAAAGCATCACAATGAATGTACCGGAAAATCTGCAAAGTCAGGCCATTCTTGAGAAGCTGATGCAAACGCGGGTACGCAACCTGATGGCGCAGCCTGCCGTGACCCAGAGCAGTGCGCCGACGCCCCCTGCGCCTGCACCTGCACCTGCACCTGCGCCACAAGGAGAGTAACGCATGCTGAAAATTCTCTTACTCTTCGCACTGCTGATCGCCGGGATCGTTGTCGGCCCGATTATCTCCGGGCACCAGGGCTACGTGCTGATCCAGACCGATAACTACAATATCGAAACCAGCGTAACCGGGCTGGCGATCATCATGATCCTCACCATGGTGGTACTGTTTGCGATTGAATGGCTGTTCCGCCGTATTTTCCGTACCGGCGCCCATACCCGCGGCTGGTTCGTGGGCCGCAAACGCCGTCGCGCACGTAAGCAAACCGAACAGGCGCTACTCAAGCTGGCGGAAGGCGACTATCAGCAGGTTGAGAAGCTGATGGCGAAGAACGCCGATCATGCCGAGCAACCGGTGGTGAACTATCTGCTGGCGGCGGAAGCGGCCCAGCAGCGTGGTGATGAAGCCCGGGCGAATCAGCATCTGGAGCGCGCCACGGAGCTGGCCGGAGACGATTTGATTCCGGTCGAGATCGCGCGCGTGCGCCTGCAGCTGGCCCGCAATGAAAACCATGCGGCCCGCCACGGCATTGATAAGCTGCTGGAGATTACCCCACGGCATCCGGAAGTCTTGCGTCTGGCCGAACAGGCCTATACCCGCACCGGCGCGTGGAATTCACTGCTGGATATCCTGCCGTCAATGGCAAAAGCCAACGTCAGCGATGAAGAGCACCGCGCCGCGCTGGAGCAGCAGGCCTGGATTGGCTTGATGGACCAGACCCTGGCCGATCGCGGAAGCGATGGATTACGTGAGTGGTGGAAAAACCAGAACCGCAAAACTCGCAGCCAGGTGCCTCTGCAGGTGGCGATGGCCAGTCTGCTCATCGAGAGCGACGATCACGATACCGCGCAGCAGATTATTATCGACGGACTGAAGAAGCAGTATGATGACCGCCTGGTGATGCTTATTCCGCGCCTGAAGACGAATAATCCGGAGCAGCTGGAAAAAGTGCTGCGTCAGCAGATTAAATCGGTCGGCGATCGGCCTTTACTGTGGAGCACGCTGGGGCAATCCCTGATGCGCCACGGCGAGTGGCAGGAGGCCAGCATCGCGTTCCGTGCTGCGCTGAAACAGCGCCCGGATGCCTTTGATTATGCATGGCTGGCCGATACGCTCGACCGTATGCATCAGCCAGAAGAAGCGGCATTAATGCGCCGTGATGGCCTGCTGCTAACGCTACAGAACAATCCTCAGCCTTAACCTGCCTTTCCGCTATCGTCTCTTCCAGAGGCGATAGCGCGCTTCTTTTCGCCCTCTTCTGCTCATACCGTTGCGACATAAAAAAACGCCTGCACTGAAACCAGGGCAGGCGTTAAAACAGGTCTGTTTGACAACAAATTGGGTGCTTCACTCAACGTTATGTCCATGGTGTTTGATGAGACGGTACGCTGTATCTCTCAAGCTACGTCGAAGTAGCGTGAAGAACGTGCGTATAAACGCGACATCTGTCAGTGGACGATAAGCACCGTAAACGGCTCTGCATCATTCCTGAGTTTATGAGGCACGAGGGCGAACATAAGAGATGGAATGAGCATCTACCCGTTTATTATCGCACAGGTTCCGTGGAAATTGCATCAGCCACAGCGGTAAATTGGGAGGATTCCGGGCACGAAATTACGCGTTCGCATAGCGCACGGATAGCCGTTTTTTATTCGGGGGATCAGGGAGATAGAAGATTGTCGCGCTACGGCAGAAAACAAAAAACCCCGCCGAAGCGGGGTTCAAAATTGGTCGGCGAGAGAGGATTCGAACCTCCGACCCACTGGTCCCAAACCAGTTGCGCTACCAAGCTGCGCTACTCGCCGATGTACTGCTTTTTGAATTTTTAGTTCAATTCGTTAAAGTCGTGGTGCGAGGGGGGGGACTTGAACCCCCACGTCCGTAAGAACACTAACACCTGAAGCTAGCGCGTCTACCAATTCCGCCACCTTCGCATTTCACAACTCTATCAAATAATGGGGTGGCTAATGGGATTCGAACCCACGACAACTGGAATCACAATCCAGGGCTCTACCAACTGAGCTATAGCCACCACTGCAAATCTTTTCACGCGGCACTGTTAAATTAACAGTCCACCGCAGCTCAAGCACCGGGTTAAATGGTGCGCCCGACAGGATTCGAACCTGAGACCTCTGCCTCCGGAGGGCAGCGCTCTATCCAGCTGAGCTACGGGCGCTTAGCGCCGTTGCGGGGTCGGATAATACGGACTTCCCCCCCCGCTGTCTAGTGCCTTTTTAAATAAAATTTCTGTTTGGTCACGCTTTGTGCACTTTGGCGTTTATTCCGTCGTTTTATCGACATTTCCATGTCGACCGAGACCAAACGCCTTATAAATAAGCGTCACGAGGGCCAGGAAAAGTATTCCGACGAACAGCGACATACGGGTGTCGTCATTAAAGCCCATACCTATCAGCACACAAACCAGAAACGCCATCGTGAAATAGTTGGCCCACGGGAACAGCAGCGAACGGAACGGGTGGCTGGCCATCTCCTCCTGATGCGCACGACGAAAACGCAGCTGACTAATCAGAATCACAAACCACGGCACCATACCCGGCAATACGCTGGCACTGTAAACATAGACGAAGACCCGCTGCGGGTTGGGAATAATATAGTTCAGACAGGAGCCAATCAGCAGAATCAGAATCGACAGCGCGACGCCCACGGCCGGCACGCCATTGCGCGAAACTTTCGCCATTGCCGCAGGCAGTTGCCGGTTGCGCGCCAGCGCGTAGAGCATACGACCGCAGCTGTACATCCCGCTATTACAGCCGGAAAGCGCCGCCGTCAGCACCACAAAGTTGATAATACCCGCCGCCGCAGTAATACCGATTTTCGCAAAGGTCAGAACGAACGGGCTGCCGCCGGAACCAATTTGATTCCACGGGAAAATCGTGACAATCACGAAAATCGCGCCCACATAAAAAATCAGGATACGCCACAGGACCTTGCCCACCGCACTGCGCAGCGTGACCTGCGGATTCTTCGCCTCACCGGCGGTGATGCCGATAAGTTCAACCCCCTGATAAGAGGCCACCACGATACACAGCGCCGTCAGGAATCCTTTCCAGCCGCCGGCGAAAAAGCCCCCGTGTTCGGTCAGATTGCCAAATCCGATGGAGTACCCGCCGTTGCCAAAACCAAAGAAGATCACCCCCAGCCCGACGACGATCATCACGATAATGGTGGTGACTTTAATCATCGCGAACCAGAATTCGATCTCACCATACAGGCGTACTGCGGCCAGGTTTGCCAGCGCCACCAGCCCGACGGCAATAAGCGCCGGTATCCACTGCGCCATATCCGGGAACCAGAACTGCACATACACCCCGATGGCCGTAATCTCCGAGATCCCGACCGCCATCCACATAAACCAATATGACCAGGCGGTAAGATAGCCGAAAAACGGGCTCATATAGCGGTGCGCGTAAACGGCGAATGAACCGGTCACCGGCTCAAGGAACAGCATTTCGCCCATCGAGCGCATGATAAAGAAGACAAATAAACCGGCGATAATATACGCCAGCAGGACCGAAGGACCGGCCCATTTCAGCGTGCTTGCTGCCCCCATAAACAAACCCACGCCAATCGTCCCGCCAAGGGCGATAAGCTCAATGTGTCTGGCCTCCAGTCCGCGCTGGAGTTCCGCTTTTTTCTCTGTCATATAACCTCTTGTGTTTGCCCTGCTTCCGGTTTTTGTTCCTCGTCCATTGAGCGGCACGCCTGAGGGCCGACCTCACCCCACCCGTAGCACAGCGATTCATGCCGTCGGGAGTGACAGGTTTGCCATGGCGCGACCCGCGAATGGTCTTGCCCATATACCGGTTATTTTTATTAATGAATGAAAGGAAATGTCCTTGCCTGCACGACGGCACACGCTGCCCGCCGTGCATTAAGCATGCGAATGGTTAATGAATTTTCAGGAAATGGCAAATAAAGTATCAGGCGAGTGACAGTAGTAAACACAATACGTACGTAAACTCGCCAGTTTGCAGTGGAATATCAGAGCTGACCGGTATAATACCAACGTAAATATCGCAGCAGGCGAATCTGTCTTTTAATCCGACTCGGCTGAGAGACCAAACGATAGAACCACTCCAGACCCAGGTTTTGCCAGAATTTTGGCGCCCGGTGGACATGGCCGGTGAAAACATCGTAGGTGCCGCCAACCCCCATATACAGCGCCTGCGGATAGACCTCCCGGCAGTCGCGCATCAGGATCTCCTGACGCGGCGATCCCATCGCCACGGTTACGATTTTCGCACCGCTATCGCGAATACGCTCAAACAACGCCTGGCGTCGATCGGCAGCGAAATACCCATCCTGACTGCCGACAATATTGACCTTCCAGCGGGCACGCAGCTGCGCCTCCGTCTGTGCCAGCACCTCCGGCTTGCCGCCAACCAGGAAGACCGGGGTCCCCTGTGCGCCCGCCCGTTCCATCAGCGCTTCCCAGAGGTCAGCGCCCGCCACGCGCGAAACCTGAGCCTGAGGGTATTTTTTACGCAGTGAGCGCACGACGCTGATGCCATCGGCATATTTAAACTCTGCGGCTTCAATCAGTGCCCGTACGTCAGGATTATCCTCAACCGCCAGCATCTTCTCTGCGTTGATCGCCACCAGCGTTCCCTGGCGGATAGTGCCGTCCGCATACAAATAGTCCAGCGCGTGCTGCATATTGCGCCAACCAATGAGTTGTAACCCTCTCAGCAGATACAACGGCGCAGAAATAGTCTCAGTCATGTCCATCCTTATCTGACCTGAGGTTGCGAAAGCGGTTTAACCCGCCGGTGAATCAGTCCCGCGCTATCCAGGAACCAGTACAGCAATTTCGCCGCCAGTAAGCAGATACCAAAGATCACGAGGAAAAACACCACGCGGGAGCCAAATGAGTCCAGCCCTTCGCGCGCCAGCACTATCATGTTGAAGATAGCGCCAAAACAGAAACTGTGCAGGATAGCCGCTTTATAACGGTTACTCTCGCGGTTACCCAGCTCATACAGCCAGTCGAACCATTTGATAATCAGTCCGACCGCCACCGCGCCCAGCGGAACAAACCAGATCCCCCCCATCACCACCAGCGAGCCGATCAGCGTCGGCGAGATAGCCAGGCCGGAGTGGTTATTCAGCACTTCCCAGGTAAAGTAGTTAGCGGTATTGAGCACCATCGACGGTCGGCTATGCCACATCCAGCTGGGGATAAAGACGTAGAAATCCCTGATCATCGGCGCCAGCCCCTGGAAGGCTATCTTGTCGTAGTTTTGCAGCAGCAGCGCCAGATTCTCCCACGGCGAAAACGTATCGCGGGTCAGATAGAGGAAGGTATAAAACGCTTCATCGCCGCTGACGTTCATGCCATAGCGCTTAAGCGCCAGCCAGAACATTCCCACAATACCCAGGACGCCAGCCGCCGCCAGCATCCACAGGCTGATCCAGCCGCGAATAATGCCGATAAACAGGAAAATGGCGAAAGCGATAATGATATTCGCGCGGGTACCGCCGACAATGGCATAGGTCAACAGCCCAAACGCCACGGTGCTGAGCAGGAAGAATATCCACGCCTTATAATCCTGGCGCAGGAAATAGACCACCAGCATCGCCGGGATAAAGAAATAGAAAAAGCGCTTCAGCGCCACGCCGGAGACTTCGGCAGAGAAGATCTGACTGTAAGAGTTGAGCTTAAACAGCAGGAAGCCATTGTGGGCAAAGAAAATCCCGACGCACAGCAGCGCTACGCCCAGCAGAATGATCCATGCCAGATGCGTTTCCACGCGGTTCATCGTAAATAGTGGCCGTCGCTGGCTGTCGTGCGTGGCCGAACGCAGACGCGTTTTATAGGTCACGTAATAGACCGCATAGAAACAGACCGACACCAGCAAGGTTTGCAGCAACACGTCCGGCGGAGCAACGCTGACATCAAAGCGGAACACCAGGATACTGGTCAGCGGGAAACCAAAGAAGAAGGTCAGCAGAAACAACAACGAGAAGAACACATTGAAGTTAAAGCGCACGCGGCGAAACTCAAAATACGTCGCGGTGGCGATAAACAGCGTTGACAGCAGCCAGACCACCAGCAGCCCGCAAAATTGCATTAATGTCATGCGTTGACCCCCGCGGCAATCTGCAATGCCTGCTGCCAGCCCGCCAGGTAGTTCGGCCGGAAGAAAGCAATCTGGTTCTTATCAACGCTCGCCAGCTGACGCTGGGCTTCACGCACTACGTCAACATCCAGCGCATCGCCGGTAAACAGCACCGGAATATTCTGCTCCGTCATATCCTGCCAGAACGGGTTTTCCCGGTTCAGCACACAGGGTATCCCTGCCTGAATTAATAAACATAGTGTCCCGATGCCCTGCTGGCGAGCAAACAGGAAATAGCCCAGATCGCAGCGGCGCAGCAGATTCAGATAATCAGGAAACGCCAGCTTCTCACTGAGAATCTGCAGGTGGGTGGCGCTAAACAGCGCAGCGCCCGCTTCACGGACCTCGTTAATATAGTCCGTATTATTTTCCGGATACCCCATCGGCACGATCACGTTTACCGTATCGCCAAATTGCTGATGGATAGCACGCAGCGCCGCAATATGCTCATTACTGCGGTCACCCGAGTTCCCGACCAGAATCGTCAGCGTCTCGGCACGCGGTGCGCTCTCGGCCAGCGAATTAAGCGCCGGATCCATGCGCGTCGGAAAATAGAGCAGTTCTCCGGGCACGCGCGGATGACGGCGAGCGAACCAGCTGAGATCGCCCCGGGTGGCAAAAACGCGCCCGACCCGACTCTGGGCAAGGCGCCGCAGCGGATAGAACAGGCGAAACTTCAGGCTGGACGAATTTTCATACAGGTCGGCCCCCCAGATATGCCAGTTAAACTGGGCAGGACGAATCCCCCCGCTTAGCAGCGCCAGCCACAGCCCGGTATTAAACTGGCCGTGGAAGAAAAAGCGCTGTCGGCGATCGGCTTTTGCCAGAGTTATCACCGCCTGCGCCAGGGATTTTTTTCCGGGATAACAGGTGACAGATAATGCCGGGTAGGCCTCGCGCACTCCTGTTGCATCACCGACGACCATAAACCTACGCGCCTGCTCGTCATGGGCGGCCAGCTCGTCATTAAAGAACCGTAAAACGGTCTGGTTGTGGTGCGGGATATCCGATCCCAGTACATGTATCAGTGCTGTCATGCCCGTTTACGCCAGAGTAAAAACACGCCACTACAAAGGGCGAAATAAACAATATACGTAGCCATATACGCCTGCGCTGCGCCAATCGCGCCATGCGCCGGGATCAGCCAGTGCGAGAATGCGGTCAACAGCGTGAACTGGCTGATTTCCGTTAGTATATAAAAACGCAGCGACGCTTTCGCAATCACCAGATAGCCATAAACATAGGCGCCGACCTTCAGCACATCGCCGACCAGTTGCCAGGCAAACAGGTCGCGCATCGCCGTAAAGCGGTCGGAAAACAGCAGCCAGATGGCAAAGTCGCGCAGTAGCCAGACGGTTAAGCTCGCCACCGCCACCGCCGGAAGGACAAATTTTAATGATTTGCCGATCTCACGGGTAATCTCTGATTTGGCCGTCAATCGGGAGAGCGTAGGCAGCAGATAGACGCTAAACGATGCGGTGATAAACTGCAGGTAGGCATCGGAAATGCTGCTGACCCCTTGCCAGATCCCTACCGCCTCCCAGCCATAATGCTCCGCCAGCAGGTTACGCATCATCACGTAAGCCACCGGCAGCGTCACCGAGGTAATCAGCGCCATCAGGGTAAATTTGGAAAGCTGCCCCGCGAGGCCGTTATCCCAGCGCGGACGCAGCGCGCTGAGCGGGATTGTCCCGCGCCGCCATAGCACGATTGCCGCCGGGATCACCACCAGCGCCGGCACCAGCGCCAGCCCGAGCAGCGCCCCCTGGTAGCCCGCGAAGCGATAGCAGGCGTAATAGGCCACGACGCCAATCAGGCTACCGGCGATCAGCGACAGGGCATTGCCCGCCGCATCGCGAAAACCTTTCATCAAGGCCAGCAGCAGGTTTGCCCAGGCAATGCCCATCTGTACCAGCGCCACCAGTTGCACCAGCCCCTGATAGTGCGTATGGCCGAACAGCCCCTGGCTGACCGGCGCGGCCGCCAGCAGAAAGACCAGCGCCAGCAGCGTTGAGAAGCCAAGCACCATTGCTGAGGAGGTGCCGACGACCTTATTCAGCTGCTGGCGATCGTCATGATGCTGTGCGACCAGTTTGGTGACACCGTTGAAAATACCGGCGCCCGCCAGTACGCCAAGCACGGTCACCAGCTGGCGAAAGTTACCGGCCTGACCAACCCCTGCCGGGCCAAAGGAGACAGCCAGTAGTTTAACCACCAGCAGTCCGGCCCCAATTTTGACCAGCGTGGACGCGGCGGTCCACAGTGAAGCTTTAGCCAGCGACATATCAGGAGAAATAACTCAGCAGCGAATTAATCACCGTACGCTGATTGGCTGACGACAGGTTATAGAACAGCGGCAGGCGCAGCAGGCGCTCGCTCTCCTGGGTGGTATGACGATCGTCACCGCGGAACTCGCCAAAGTGCTCTCCCGCCGGGCAGCTATGCAGCGGGATGTAGTGGAACACCGCCAGAATTTCCGCCTCTTTTAGCCAGGCGATCAGGTTACTGCGATCGTCAATATCGCGCAGCTTAATATAAAACATGTGCGCGTTGTGTCCGCAGTCGGCCGGAATCACCGGCAGATCGATGCGACCAGCCCGTGCCAGTGGCAGCAACGCATCGTAATAGCGCTGCCAGAGCGTTAAACGTTGCTGGTTAATCTGTTCCGCCGCTTCCAGCTGCGCCCACAGGTATGCCGCCTGCAGGTCAGACATCAGATAGCTGGAGCCGATATCGCGCCAGGTGTATTTATCCACCAGCCCGCGGAAGAACTGGCTACGGTTGGTCCCTTTTTCGCGGATAATTTCCGCACGTTCGATCAACTTACGATCGTTAATCAGCGTCGCGCCACCTTCACCGCCGGCGGTATAGTTTTTGGTTTCATGGAAACTGAAACAGCCGATATGCCCGATTGTGCCCAGCGCTCGCCCTTTGTAAGTCGACATGACACCCTGCGCGGCATCTTCCACCACGAACAGATTGTACTTGCTGGCAAGGGCCATGATGGTGTCCATCTCACAGGCCACGCCGGCATAGTGTACCGGTACAATGGCGCGGGTTTTCTCACCGATCGCCGCTTCAATTTTGGTTTCATCGATATTCATCGTATCGCGACGAATATCGACAAAGACGATTTTTGCCCCGCGCAACACAAAGGCGTTGGCGGTTGAGACGAAGGTATAGCTCGGCATAATCACTTCATCGCCCGGCTGGATATCCAGCAGCAGCGCCGCCATTTCCAGCGAAGCGGTGCAGGAAGGCGTCAACAGTGCTTTCGCAGTCCCAAACCGCTGCTCCATCCACTGCTGGCAGCGGCGGGTAAATCCGCCGTCGCCGCACAGTTTTCCGCTGTCCATCGCGGATTGCATATAATCAAGCTCGGTTCCCACCACCGGCGGTGCGTTAAATGGAATCATCATGTCACCTGTATAACCAGTACGCGGTGTTTTCCACATTCGCACCGCTGAGAATATAACGTTTAAGCGCGGCGGTGTTCCCCATCTGGGTTGCCACCCGCAGTGTAGACAGCCCGCGGAGTTCGGCCCAATGCCGTGCGGCCTGCATCAGTTCAGCACCCGCGCCGCGACCGGCCAGCAGGCCGATGCGGGCATCCGTCTCATTGAGCTGACGCAGTGAAACAAAAGCGCGAATGTCGCCATCGGCAGCGCGAAAAATCAGACACTGGTTATCGAACGTCCCCCGCACCGCGTTTTCAATCCACTGGGCGTAGAAACGGCCGCTGGCATCTGCGGCATACCAGGGAGCGCGGAAGCGACTTTGCGCAAAGGCCTGTGCCGCCAGCTCGCGCAGTCGTGGAATCTCTGCCGGCGTAGCCACTTCACAGCCCGCGTCGGCAGACCGACCGACCGGCAGTGCCAGATCGACTTCGCCTTCCACCAGCTGGAAACCCAGCTGCTGTAGCGCATCCAGCCGCACGCCATCATCCGCCGCAATCTTCGCCTGCAAACGCGTCCAGCCGGCCAGCGCCTGAGCGGTCAGCTGCGGGGCGTCATCGCGAAAGCGCACAATCGCGCTCTGGATGCCGAAGAAGCGATTTTCCCACTCCAGGGGTTCAATACTGGCGTGGAGAGACATGGAAGGTATCCTGGTTAGATTGGTCACGGCCAGAAGCTGGCATAAAACACAGGCTTGCGCCGATGACCAGAACCGTTCTCACCGCCACACCCCTTTGGTATCGACAATATAATCCTGCGTCACGCTATCGCCGCTGATGGCTTTAAACTCGTGATGGTCAACCAGCATCACCAGCACATCGGCGTTCGCCAGTGCGTCATCCAGCAAGGCCAGCGTACACAGGCCGTCAAGTTTCGCCGGTAGCTGGTGAATATTGGGTTCCACAACCAGCGTTTCACCGCTGTGCCAGCGGGCGATTTGCATAGCGATAGACATCGCCGGGCTTTCGCGCAGATCGTCGATATTCGGCTTAAAAGCCAGGCCAAAACAGGCGACCTTCAACTCACTGGCGCGTTTATTACTGGCGGCCAGACAATCGGCGACCCGGGCTTTGACCTGCTCGATAACCCAGTCAGGTTTATGGTCGTTAACTTCACGGGCGGTGCGAATCAGCCGCGCCTGTTGCGGGTTTTGCGCCACGATGAACCACGGGTCGACTGCGATGCAGTGCCCTCCTACCCCAGGTCCCGGCTGCAGGATATTCACGCGCGGATGACGGTTTGCCAGGCGAATCAGCTCCCAGACGTTAATGCCCTGCTCAGCGCAGATCAGCGACAGCTCGTTCGCAAACGCAATGTTAACGTCGCGGAAGCTGTTTTCGGTCAGCTTACACATCTCAGCGGTGCGGGAGTTGGTGACCACGCATTCGCCTTCGAGAAAAATTTTATACAGCTCGCTGGCGCGGGCGGAGCAAACCGGCGACATACCGCCGATGACGCGGTCGTTTTTAATCAGCTCGACCATTACCTGACCTGGCAACACGCGCTCCGGGCAGTAGGCAATATTGACATCCGCCGCTTCACCAACCTGCTGCGGGAAGCTCAGGTCCGGGCGCATTTCAGCGAGCCAGGCGGCCATTTGCTCCGTCGAACCCACCGGAGAGGTAGACTCCAGAATCACCAGCGCCCCCTTCTTCAGCACTGGCGCAATGGATTTTGCCGCCGCCTCGACGAAGACCATATCCGGTTCATGCAGATCTTTGAACGGGGTGGGTACGGCAATCAGGTACGCATCCGCCGCAACCGGCTCGGTCGTCGCACATAAATAGCCCTGCTCAACCGCCGTTTTGACCACGCTCGCCAGATCCGGCTCTACGATATGAATCTCGCCACGGTTAATGGTCTCCACGGCATGTTGATTGATATCAACGCCGACCACCCGCTTTTGCCGGGAGGCGAACGCGGCAGCGGTTGGCAGGCCGATATATCCAAGGCCAATCACTGAAATGGTAGAAAAACTCATAGCGTTACCTGATTATTTTTAAGTGCGGACAAAATACGGCGACATGCCTGACCATCGCCGTAGGGATTATGCGCCCGGCTCATTGCCTGATACGCGGCATCATCCTGCAGCAGATGCGTCACTTCAGCGACGATACGCTGGCTGTCGGTCCCGACCAGACGCACGGTACCTGCGGCAATCGCCTCCGGGCGTTCCGTCATTTCACGCATCACCAGTACCGGCTTCCCTAACGATGGCGCCTCCTCCTGAATACCGCCGGAGTCGGTGAGGATCAGCCATGCGCGATCCATCAACCAGACAAACGGCAGATAATCCTGCGGTTCAATTAACATCACGTTATCGATATGACCGAGAATACGGTTCACCGGCTCGCTGACGTTCGGGTTCAGGTGCACCGGATACACAATCTGGACATCGGGATTGCTGGCAGCGATTTCTGCCAGCGCGTGGCAAATTTGCTCAAACCCGCGGCCAAAGCTTTCCCGGCGGTGGCCGGTGACCAGAATCATCTTCTTGCCGTTCGCCAGGAAAGGATAGCGCTGCATCAGTGCGCTACGCAGAGCCTCATCGCCCAGCACCCGATCGCGAACCCAGAACAATGCATCAATGACCGTGTTGCCGGTGACCGTGATATGGTCATCGGTGATATTTTCGCGCAGCAGATTTTGCCGCGAGGTCTCTGTCGGGGCAAAGTGGTACGTTGCCAGATGCCCGGTCAGCGTACGGTTCCCTTCTTCCGGCCACGGCGAGCTCAGATCGCCGGTCCGCAGTCCCGCCTCAACGTGCCCCACCGGGATTCGTTGGTAGAAAGCGGCCAGGCTCGCGGCCATCGTCGTCGTGGTATCGCCATGCACCAGCACGACGTCCGGCTTAAATGACTCCAGGACCGGTTTCAGCCCCTCGAGGATACGACAGGTGATTTCCGTCAGGCCCTGACCTGGCTGCATAATATTGAGGTCGTAATCCGGCACAATAGAAAAAAGTTTCAACACCTGGTCGAGCATCTCCCGATGCTGGGCGGTTACGCACACTTTCGCCTCAAAGTGAGGATCTTTTGCCAGCGCATGAACCAGAGGCGCCATTTTGATGGCTTCGGGTCTGGTGCCAAATACCGTTAGTACTTTCACATCGATTCTCTTCGATTAGGTGATGAAGTTGATTAATGCTTCATCACAGGCCGCATTCACTGGACTCTGCGTCGCGATAATGCAACGCCTGCGCCGATGAGCGCGCCCACGATACCCCACATCACCATCAGAAATACGCGCCGCGGGCTATCGCGTTTTACCGGTTCTTCCGGCGTACGCAAATACCGGTAAGTCTGAAAACGCGGATCTAATGTCGGTCCGACGTTGAGCGTATTCAGCATGGCACGGCTTTGGTCATAGTCGAGATCGTATTCCGGCCCCACCGCTTGCAAATTTTCCAGCCGCGCCTGCAGCATTGGCCTGCCGAGCAAGAACAGCTCGGAATCCGGCAGCTGATCGGCCGGGATGTCCGTTTCACTGCGGGAGATATTGTGCTGCTGCGCCACTTTCAACGCCTCTTCCACGCTGTGGGTACGGCGGTTGAAAATTTCGCGCGCCACCTCTTCCTGGCGCTTCACCTGCGCTTTCATCTGTACGGTGCGGGCCGCCCAGGCGCCTTTCAGCTCGTCATTTAGGTGCCCTGCCGCACGCTGGCTGGCGAAGGCCACGTACTGGCGCAGCAGATTATTGGCATCCGCCGCGGTTTCTGCCGTCAGCTTCACGCTGTCATTAACATTTTTTAGCGGGTCGCCGGGCATGAACTGAATATTGTTAATCAGATCGTCCAGCAGCGCAGCGTCCGCGCGGGCATTGCCCGACTGGCGCTGTTTGTAATAGTCAGTTTGCAACCAAAAATCGCGGCGGGTATCCCAGGACCCCTGCTGCATGATGAACTCTTTGTAGGCTTGATCCATCGCCGACGGCTGGTCGACCGGAACCAGATTGGCTTTAATATCCAGATTGCGTAAGAACTGCTGTTGAGAATAGTAACCGCCCAGCATATTCACGGTTGGCCGATCGGTTATCGCCGTTGCGCTCCACTCCTGGCGAGCAAAGAAGGCGTAAACCAGAACGATCAGCGCAAATAGCACGGCCATGCCGGCGATCCAGATTTTTCCTGCCCATAAGGCGCGAAACAGCCCGCGAATATCCAGCTCATTCTCAACGTTCACTGCTTGTGCTCCCGGTAATGGTTGAGTCATCACGTCCCCAGTTCTACTTGGTTAATTTTGGATTATTGCCGCTGTGTCGCCGTATTCTGCGTCTGATGCGCTTAACCAGTCGCGCCACTTTCCATGCGCGTTTAATGCAGTAGCCATAAAGGAAAAAGGCCAACAAAAAGAGAATTAACATCACCCATTCAGGAACGATACGGGTATATTCCGCCACCACGCCCACCAGCGCCAGTAGCGCGGCCGCCAGGGTGATCAGGACAAACGCCTGTCGGGAAGTAAACCCGGCACGCATGATCAAATGATGAATATGCTGGCGATCCGGAGAGAACGGACTCATACCCTTACGCAGGCGGCGATACATAATCGCCACCATATCCATCAACGGAATCGCAATAATCCACAGGGCGGTCACCGGGCTAATGGGATGCGTTTTGCCCTGGGTCGTTTCCAGCAGAATCCAGATGATGGTGAAGCCAATCATGGTACTGCCGGCATCACCCATAAAAACTTTATAACGACGGCCAAGCGCGCCGAGGTTAAGTAAAATATAGGGCAGAATGGCGGCTATCATCGCAAAACACCACATTGCCAGGCTGTATTGGCCGTCAAACCACAGAATAATGCCGGTTGCCGCAAAGGAGACCGATGACAGACCGCCGAGCAGCCCGTCGATACCATCCACCATATTAAAGGCGTTAATCGCGGCCCAGACGGCGAAAAGGGTGAGGAAGAAGCCAAAGGGGCCGAGGACCAGCTCCCACGAACCAAAAATATAGCCCAGACTACTCAGGTGCAGATTTCCTGCCGTCATCATGACAACGGCAATGGCGGCCTGAATCACCGCGCGAATTTTTACACTGATATCAAACCGATCATCCAGCGCACCGACCAGCACAAGGATGCCGGCGCAGGCCAGATATAAGGATGAATGAGGAATGTAATAATCAGCGATGGCAAAAGTAAAACAAATGCCAGCATAAACTGAGATGCCACCCACTAACGGAACCAAACCCTGGTGCCGTTTTCGATAGTTAGGTTTATCCACTAACCCGACTTTTTTTGCTGCTTTTCGGGCAACAAATATAAAAAGGGTAGTGAATAAGAAAATACTGATTAATTCAGTAATAGCAGTGAGTAAATTCACAACACATGTGCTCTCAGCATGGTTAATCCGGGAAGTATAACGACGATGTCTCAACTCCTGAAGGGGTAAAGCAGAACATTACAAATTTATTGTATAGATTTTAGTCTGTTAAAATCATCTCTGCCTGGAGTGGCGCGCTAATCATACGATAATCCCTGCTTCCTTTTCCCTTCCTGGATCATACAAACCCAAAAAACAAAACGCCACGCGATTGCGTGGCGTTTTTGGGCTTTTTTTAACTTACGAGCGCTTCATCATATCGAAGAAGTCATCGTTCGTTTTGGTCATTGCCAGTTTGTTGATGAGGAACTCCATCGCGTCAATCTCACCCATCGGATGGATGATTTTACGCAGGATCCACATCTTCTGCAGCTCTTCCTGGGTGGTAAGCAGCTCTTCTTTACGGGTACCGGAACGGTTGTAGTCGATAGCCGGGAAGACGCGTTTTTCAGCGATCTTACGCGAGAGATGCAGCTCCATGTTACCGGTGCCTTTAAACTCTTCGTAGATAACCTCATCCATTTTGGAGCCGGTATCAATCAGCGCGGTGGCGATGATAGTCAGGCTACCGCCCTCTTCCACGTTACGTGCTGCACCGAAGAAACGCTTCGGACGATGCAGGGCGTTGGCATCCACACCACCGGTCAACACTTTACCGGAAGCCGGAACAACGGTGTTGTAGGCACGCGCCAGACGAGTAATGGAGTCGAGCAGAATGATAACGTCTTTCTTGTGCTCAACCAGGCGTTTCGCCTTCTCGATAACCATCTCGGCAACCTGAACGTGGCGAGAAGCCGGTTCGTCAAAGGTGGAAGCAACCACTTCACCTTTAACCAGACGCTGCATCTCGGTCACTTCTTCCGGACGTTCGTCGATCAGCAGCACCATCAGCACGCAGTCAGGATGGTTGTAGGCGATGCTCTGCGCGATATTCTGCAGCAGCATGGTTTTACCCGCTTTCGGCGGCGCCACAATCAGACCACGCTGACCGCGACCAATTGGCGAAGCCAGATCCAGCACACGTGCGGTTAAGTCTTCGGTTGAACCGTTACCACGTTCCATACGCAGACGTGAGTTCGCATGCAGCGGCGTCAAGTTCTCGAACAGGATCTTATTACGCGCGTTTTCCGGCTTGTCGTAGTTAACTTCGTTAACTTTCAACAGCGCAAAGTAACGCTCACCCTCTTTAGGAGGACGAATCTTACCGGAAATGGTGTCACCAGTGCGGAGGTTGAAACGGCGGATTTGGCTTGGGGATACGTAGATGTCATCGGGACCGGCGAGGTAGGAGCTGTCTGCGGAGCGGAGGAAACCAAATCCATCCTGCAGTATCTCCAGTACGCCATCGCCAAAGATATCTTCGCCACTCTTCGAATGCTGCTTGAGGATGGCAAAAATAATATCCTGCTTACGCATACGGGCCAGGTTTTCCAGCCCCATATTTTCGCCGAGAGTAATCAGCTCAGAAACCGGCGTATTCTTTAATTCGGTAAGATTCATAATGGTGTGGGTTCTTAAACTCGGGGTAGAACTCGAACTTAATGTTGTGAATGGTATGGCAGGAACATCCATGCCTGTTAACGGCCTTCATCTCGTGCCTGTACGTTGCCTGGTCACAGGAAAGAACGCAGAGCTGGAACGACAAAACGGAATGAGTGAAAAGCCCGGAATTTGTAGCCTCTCGCGCATTTTCTGCGGGACGCTTCGGGTAAAACAAGATTCAAACAATAAGGTATGTTTAAAACGAAGTCTGAAGTTAACTTAGCACGACTCTAGCCGGGCGTCCAGAGTTCCGCTAAAAATAGGAACCCGGACGCCGGAATGGCAAACCGCTTACGCCAGGTTGGCGTCGAGGAAATCTTTCAGTTGGCCTTTAGACAGGGCGCCAACCTTCGTTGCCGCCACTTCGCCGTTCTTAAACAGCAGCAGAGTCGGGATGCCGCGAATGCCGTATTTCGGCGCAGTACCCGGGTTCTGATCGATGTTCAGTTTAGCTACGGTCAGTTTGCCCTGATACTCTTCAGCGATCTCATCCAGAATCGGGGCGATCATTTTGCACGGACCGCACCACTCTGCCCAGAAATCGACGAGGGTTAGCCCGTCTGCC
Organism: Klebsiella sp. YJ; assembly: GCF_002108615.1. Taxonomy (NCBI): domain Bacteria; kingdom Pseudomonadati; phylum Pseudomonadota; class Gammaproteobacteria; order Enterobacterales; family Enterobacteriaceae; genus Klebsiella; species Klebsiella sp. YJ. The sequence goes on along the minus strand of NZ_MTEG01000028.1, from coordinate 18,726 downwards.
TTGAGTACGTCCGTGTCAAAACTGTCGTCAGTCAGGTGAATAATTTTATCGCTCATATTTAACTCCACAGGAATAAGCCTGGTGTGTTGGTGTCGCAGACATCAACGACGTGCCGATGCTACGTTATACACGTTATTGTTCAGGATGCTTCTATTACTGGCAACTGCGCGATCCGATCCCTCATGGACGTCGTCTTGCAGGAGCCAAAGCAAACCGCCTTCAAACCGTTCCCGGTAGATTAATTCTCCTCGACTCGCTGAGTAGTCTAAGCTTTCGAGGATTCATCAGGTTGCCGTAGATGCACCTTAAGTCATTTCGCGTATAGCCAACGAAAGGTTGACGTTATTTCAACGGATACGCTTTCTTAATGCAATAGTTAGCTGATATTCTACCACACTATGAGCAAAACACATTTAACAGAACAGAAGTTTTCCGACTTCGCCCTGCACCCGGCAGTGATTGAAGCCCTTGAAAAGAAAGGGTTTCATAATTGTACGCCCATTCAGGCACTCGCTCTTCCGCTAACGCTGGAAGGTCGTGATGTCGCCGGGCAGGCGCAAACCGGTACCGGAAAAACGATGGCGTTCCTGACGTCAACGTTTCATTACCTTCTCTCTCACCCGGCCAGCGCTGACCGCCAGGTAAACCAACCGCGTGCGCTGATCATGGCTCCTACGCGTGAGCTGGCGGTACAAATTCACGCTGACGCAGAACCGCTGGCTGCAGCCACTGGCCTGAAGCTGGGTCTGGCGTACGGCGGCGATGGCTACGATAAGCAGCTGAAAGTGCTGGAAAGCGGCGTCGATATTCTGATCGGTACCACCGGCCGTCTTATTGATTACGCCAAACAAAATCATATTAACCTTGGTGCGATTCAGGTCGTCGTGCTGGATGAAGCCGATCGCATGTACGATCTCGGCTTTATTAAAGATATCCGCTGGCTGTTCCGTCGTATGCCGCCGACCAATCAGCGTCTGAACATGCTGTTCTCCGCAACGCTTTCTTACCGTGTCCGCGAACTGGCGTTTGAACAAATGAACAACGCCGAATATGTTGAAGTCGAGCCGGAACAGAAAACGGGTCACCGGATTAAAGAAGAGCTGTTCTATCCTTCCAACGAAGAAAAAATGCGCCTGTTGCAGACGCTGCTGGAAGAAGAGTGGCCGGATCGCGCCATTATTTTCGCAAACACTAAACATCGTTGCGAAGATATCTGGGGCCACCTGGCAGCAGACGGTCATCGCGTCGGCTTGTTAACCGGCGACGTCGCACAGAAAAAGCGTCTGCGGATTCTTGAAGAGTTCACCCGTGGCGATATCGACATTCTGGTGGCGACTGACGTTGCTGCACGTGGTCTGCATATCCCGGCCGTCACGCACGTCTTTAACTATGACCTGCCGGACGACTGTGAAGATTATGTCCACCGTATCGGCCGTACCGGTCGCGCGGGCGCCAGCGGTCACTCAATCAGCCTGGCCTGCGAAGAGTACGCGCTGAATCTTCCGGCGATTGAGACCTACACCGGTCACTCTATTCCGGTCAGCAAGTACAACCCAGATGCACTTATGACAGATTTGCCTAAGCCGCTGCGCCTGACGCGCCCACGCACTGGCAATGGCCCGCGTCGCAGCGGTCCGCCTCGTAACCGTCGTCGTTCAGGTTAAATAAATCTATGCTCAGTTCCACCTCGCTTTATGCAGCTATCGATCTTGGTTCTAATAGCTTTCATATGTTGGTTGTACGCGAGGTGGCCGGGAGCATCCAGACGCTCAGCCGCATCAAACGCAAAGTGCGTCTGGCCGCTGGTCTGAACAGCGATAACACGCTCTCCGCGGAAGCGATGGAGCGTGGATGGCAGTGTTTGCGTCTGTTTGCCGAACGCCTGCAGGATATCCCCCCCATTCAAATTCGCGTTGTGGCGACCGCCACGCTGCGCCTGGCCGTCAATGCCGACGAGTTTTTAGCGAAGGCCCGGGAAATCCTCGGCTGTCCGGTGCAGGTCATCAGCGGTGAAGAAGAAGCCCGGCTGATTTATCAAGGCGTTGCACATACGACCGGCGGCGAAGACCGGCGCCTGGTGGTCGATATTGGCGGCGCCAGTACCGAACTGGTGACCGGCACGGGGGCACAGACTACCTCTCTGTTTAGCCTGTCGATGGGATGCGTCACCTGGCTGGAACGCTACTTCGCCGATCGTAACCTGACGAAAGAAAACTTCGATCTCGCCGAGAATGCGGCTCGGGAAGTTCTGCGTCCGATTACTGACATCCTGAATTACCACGGCTGGAAAGTTTGCGTCGGCGCATCCGGTACCGTTCAGGCTCTGCAGGAAATCATGATGGCGCAGGGAATGGACGAGCGTATCACCCTGGCTAAATTGCAGCAGCTCAAGCAGCGCGCGATTCAGTGCGGGCGCCTGGAAGAGCTGGAAATCGAAGGTTTAACCTTAGAACGAGCGCTGGTTTTCCCCAGCGGGCTGGCCATACTTATCGCCATTTTCAGCGAACTGAATATTCAGTGTATGACCCTCGCGGGCGGTGCGCTCCGTGAAGGCCTGGTTTACGGCATGCTGCATCTGTCCGTCGATCAGGATATCCGTAGCCGTACGCTGCGCAATATTCAACGCCGCTTTATGATCGACACCGAGCAGGCCCAGCGCGTCACCCAACTCGCAGCACATCTGGTGAATCAGCTGGACGATGCCTGGGAGCTGGAATCGCTCAGCCGCGAGCTGCTCGCCAGCGCCTGCGAGCTGCACGAAATTGGCCTGAGCGTCGATTTTAAACGCGCCCCGCAGCACGCCGCCTATCTGGTGAGCAACCTCGATCTCCCCGGCTTCACGCCGGCGCAGAAAAAACTGCTCGCGACGCTACTGCTCAACCAGACCAACACCATCGACCTCTCCTCGCTCCATCAACAAAATGCGGTGAAACCGCGGGTTGCAGAGCACTTGTGTCGGCTGCTGCGTCTGGCGATCCTGTTTGCCAGCCGCCGTCGCGACGATCTGCTGCCGGCCATTTCACTGGCCGTCGACGGCGAGAAACTGGTGCTGACGCTGCCGGAGGGATGGCTGGAAAGTCATCCGCTGGGTCGGGAGATGGTGGAGCAGGAGTGCCAGTGGCAAAGCTATGTCCACTGGGCTCTCGAAGTGGCTTAATTCCGCCTGATAAGCAGCGGGTTCAGTAACATCTCCCCCGGTGTGTACCACCGGGAGATATGCGGTCGTCCTACTTCCCTTTCGCTTTTGCCAGCATCGCACGAATATTGGCGACGTTGGCCTGCCCTTTATGCATCCGCTCCTCCGGCGAGATAACCTTGCGCTCCTGCTCCCAGATCAGGTCATCCTGCGGCAGCTCCAGCAGAAAACGGCTGGGCTCAGGGCGCACCAGTTCTCCGTACTGACGGCGCTCTTTACACAGCGTGAAGGTCAGCTCTTTTTGCGCGCGGGTAATCCCGACATACGCCAGGCGGCGCTCTTCATCGACGTTGTCTTCATCGATGCTACTCTGATGCGGCAGCAGCCCCTCTTCCATACCCACCAGATAGACGTAGGGAAACTCCAGCCCCTTCGAGGCGTGCAGGGTCATCAACTGCACCTGATCCGACTCTTCATCAGACTCGCCGCGCTCCATCATATCGCGCAGGGTAAAACGAGTGACCACCTGGGTCAGGGTCATCGGCTCGTCTATGTCGCTGCCTTCAAGCATCTCCGTCATCCAGCTGAACAGCTGATTGACGTTTTTCATCCGCATTTCTGCGGCCTTCGGGCTTGGGGAGGTCTCATACAGCCAGGATTCATAATCCACTCCGCGAATCAGATCGCGCACCGCGGCGACCGGTTCGCGCTCCGCCAGGCGCTGGATGTCAGCCAGCCACTGGGTAAACCCGGTGAGCGCATCATAGCCGCGGCCGGTTAACGTCTGGTTGAGACCCATATCAAAACTGGCGGTAAACAAGCTCTTGTTACGGGTCATCGCCCACTCGCCCAGCTTTTGCAAGGTGGCCGGGCCGATTTCGCGTTTTGGCGTATTGACGATACGCAGGAAGGCGCTGTCATCATCCGGGTTAGTCAGCACGCGCAGATAGGCCAACAGGTCTTTAATCTCGGGCCGTGAAAAGAACGACGTACCGCCCGAAATTTTGTACGGGATGCGGTTTTGCATCAGCATCTTTTCAAAGACCCGCGACTGATGGTTGCCGCGGTAGAGAATGGCGTAATCTTTATATTGCGTCTTATTGATAAAGTGATGGGCGATCAGTTCCCCGGTCACCCGTTCCGCTTCATGCTCTTCGTGGTTTGCTGAAAGCACTTTAAGCTCTACGCCATATCCCAACTCGGAAAACAGGCGTTTTTCGAAGACGTGCGGGTTGTTGGCAATCAGGATGTTAGCGGCTTTTAGTATGCGCCCGGAAGAACGGTAGTTCTGTTCCAGCTTGATCACCTGCAGCGCCGGGAAATCCTGGCTCAGCAGGACCAGGTTCTGCGGCCGGGCCCCGCGCCAGGAGTAGATCGACTGGTCATCATCGCCGACGACGGTAAAGCGCGCACGCTGCCCCACCAGCAGCTTCACCATCTCATACTGACTGGTGTTGGTATCCTGATATTCATCCACCAGCAGATAGCGAATCTTGTTTTGCCAGCGTTCGCGCACCTCTTCATTGCGCTGTAACAGCAGGGTCGGCAACAGGATCAGATCGTCAAAATCCAGCACGTTGCAGGCCTTCATATGGCCATCATAGAGCCCGTAGCAGTGGGCAAAGATCCGCTCCCGTTCACCCTTTGCGCCTGCCGCGGCCTGCGCCGGGGTTTGCAGATCGTTTTTCCAGTTGGAGATCGTCGAGATCAGCTGCTGCAACACGACTTTATCGTCGTCGATCAGCCCTTCGGTCAGCTCTTTAAGCAGTGCAACCTGGTCGGTATCATCGAACAGAGAAAAGTTAGATTTCATCCCTAGCGCAGCATACTCACGCTTAATAATATCCAGCCCCAGGGTATGGAAGGTGGAAATCATCAGGCCCCGCGCCTCTTTGCGCCCCAGCGTTTGCCCGACACGTTCTTTCATTTCACGTGCCGCTTTGTTGGTAAAGGTTACCGCCGCAATATGGCGCGCCTGATAGCCGCACCCGCGGATCAGGTGAGCGATTTTATTGGTGATAACGCGGGTCTTACCGGAACCGGCGCCCGCCAGCACCAGGCACGGTCCGGTAACAAATTCGACGGCTTGTTGTTGGCCAGGGTTTAAACGCATGGGAGTCTTGCTCAATCTTCGAACGGGGTGGGGATTGTAGCAGAAAGCCGGGTGGAGATTTACCGGCTAATGGTAAAGTGTTGGCAACACCGATACTCCAGAGAACAAAACAATGGCAAAGTCAGCAGCAGCCCTGCATATCCTGGTAAAAGAAGAGAAACTGGCGCAGGAGATCCTCGCTAAACTGGAGCGAGGCGTCAGCTTCGATCACCTGGCAAAGCGCTATTCGAAATGCCCCTCCGGGCGCAACGGTGGCGATCTCGGTGAGTTTACGCAGGGAGCGATGGTCGGGCCGTTTGATAAAGCCGTCTTCACCTGCCCGCTGCTAAAACCCTACGGACCGGTAAAAACGAAGTTCGGCTACCACATCATTAAGGTGCTCTACCGCCGTTAGCGCATGCTAATATTGCCGTCTGATTCATCGTAAATTATCAAGGTACGATCATGGCAAAAACAGCGGCAGCAATGCACATCCTGGTGAAAGAAGAGAAACTGGCACTCGACCTGCTGGAGCAGATTAAAAACGGCGCCGATTTCGAGAAGCTGGCGAAAAAGCACTCCACTTGTCCGTCAGGTAAAAAGGGCGGTCATTTAGGCGAGTTCAAACAGGGTCAGATGGTTCCGGCATTTGATAAAGTCGTCTTCTCCTGCCCTGAGCTGGAGCCGACCGGCCCGCTGCACACTCAGTTTGGCTACCACATCATCAAAGTCCTGTACCGCAAATAAAAAGCCGGGTGGCGGCTACGCCTTACCCGGCCTACATCTTGCGGTTTTGTAGGTCGGGTAGGCGAAGCGCCACCCGACAATCTGCTTAACCTGCTACCGCGATACGTTTCATATCAGTCATATAGCCGCGCAGTTTCTTACCAACCTGCTCAATAGCGTGGCCGCGAACCGCTTCATTCACGTCGCGCAGCTGAGCGTTGTCTACCGCGCCTTCGGCAATTGCTTTGCCCAGGTCGCCGGTCTGCAGGGTAGTCATGAACTCTTTCAGCAGCGGTACGCAGGCATAAGAGAACAGGTAGTTACCGTATTCTGCGGTATCGGAGATAACCACGTTCATTTCGTACAGACGCTTACGCGCGATGGTGTTCGCGATCAGCGGCAGCTCATGCAGTGATTCGTAGTAAGCAGACTCTTCGATGATGCCGGAATCAACCATGGTTTCGAACGCCAGCTCAACGCCCGCTTTCACCATCGCGATCATCAGAACGCCTTTATCGAAGTACTCCTGCTCGCCGATTTTACCTTCAAACTGCGGGGCGGTCTCGAACGCGGTTTTACCGGTCTCTTCACGCCAGGTCAGCAGTTTCTTATCATCGTTGGCCCAGTCAGCCATCATGCCGGAGGAGAATTCGCCGGAGATGATGTCATCCATATGTTTCTGGAACAGCGGCGCCATGATCTCTTTCAGCTGTTCGGACAGCGCATAAGCACGCAGTTTCGCCGGGTTAGACAGGCGATCCATCATCAGGGTGATACCGCCCTGCTTCAGCGCTTCAGTGATGGTTTCCCAGCCGAACTGAATCAGTTTTTCGGCGTATGCCGGATCGGTACCTTCTTCCACCAGCTTGTCGAAGCACAGCAGAGAACCAGCCTGCAGCATACCGCACAGAATCGTCTGCTCGCCCATCAGGTCAGATTTCACTTCCGCAACAAAGGAAGATTCCAGAACGCCCGCACGGTGACCACCGGTTGCTGCGGCCCAGGCTTTAGCAATCGCCATGCCTTCACCTTTCGGGTCGTTTTCCGGGTGAACCGCGATCAGCGTCGGTACGCCGAAACCACGTTTGTACTCTTCACGCACTTCGGTACCCGGGCACTTCGGCGCCACCATCACAACGGTGATGTCTTTACGAATCTGCTCACCCACTTCGACGATGTTGAAGCCGTGGGAGTAGCCCAGCGCCGCGCCATCTTTCATCAGCGGCTGAACGGAACGCACAACGTCGGAGTGCTGTTTGTCCGGCGTCAGGTTAACCACCAGGTCAGCCTGTGGGATCAGCTCTTCGTAGGTCCCCACTTTGAAGCCGTTTTCGGTCGCTTTACGCCAGGATGCGCGCTTTTCAGCAATCGCTTCTTTACGCAGCGCATAGGAGATATCCAGACCGGAATCACGCATGTTCAGGCCCTGGTTCAGACCCTGCGCGCCACAGCCGACAATGACCACTTTTTTACCCTGAAGGTAGCTGGCGCCATCAGCGAATTCGTCGCGGCCCATAAAGCGACATTTACCCAGCTGCGCCAGCTGCTGGCGCAGATTCAGTGTATTAAAGTAGTTAGCCATGGTGATACCTCGTGATGTTGTACTGTCTTATTGTTCGGTTCGCTTTTGCGAGAATGAACTTACTATATGACAGGAAATTTATTGCGGAAATTGATATATTCACAACGTCACGTTGCAATTTCTGCAATGCAAAACCGTGGAGTACGGAGTGTGGATTTACGCGATCTGAAAACCTTCCTGCATCTGGCCGAAAGCCGCCATTTTGGCCGCAGCGCGCGGGCGATGCACGTCAGCCCCTCCACCCTTTCGCGCCAGATCCAGCGCCTGGAAGAAGATCTCGGGCAGCCGCTGTTTGTTCGCGATAACCGTACCGTCACCTTGACCGAAGCTGGCGAAGAGCTGCGCCTGTTCGCACAGCAGACGCTGCTACAGTACCAGCAGCTTCGTCATGCCATCGATCAGCAAGGCCCTTCGCTTTCCGGCGAGCTGCATATCTTCTGCTCGGTGACGGCAGCCTACAGTCATCTGCCGCCGATTCTCGATCGCTTCCGCGCGGCTCACCCTTCGGTGGAGATTAAGCTTTCCACCGGCGATGCCGCGGATGCAATGGAGAAAGTTGTCACCGGCGAGGCCGATCTGGCGATTGCCGGCAAGCCGGAAACGCTGCCGGGCTCCGTGGCGTTTTCGATGCTGGAAAACCTGGCGGTCGTGCTGATCGCCCCGGCATTGGCCTGTCCGGTACGCACCCAGGTGAGCCAGGAGAAGCCCGACTGGTCAACCGTACCGTTTATCATGGCCGATCAGGGGCCGGTGCGCCGCCGCATCGAACTGTGGTTTCGCCGCCACAAAATCAGCAATCCCTCGATTTACGCCACCGTGGGCGGCCATGAAGCGATGGTGTCGATGGTCGCGCTCGGCTGCGGCGTGGCTTTAATTCCGGAAGTGGTACTGGAGAACAGTCCGGAACCGGTACGCAATCGCGTGATGATTTTAGAGCGCAGCGATGAGAAAACGCCGTTTGAACTAGGCGTGTGCGCACAAAAAAAGCGGCTGTATGAGCCGCTTATTGATGCTTTCTGGTCGATTCTGCCGAACCACTGATATTTGGCGCACACGCCTTACCTGGCCTGTAATCTGATTGTAGGCCCGATGAGCGCAGCGCCATCAGCCATTAGCCCGCGAGAAAGAACCTGAACGCCGGGTTATTGGTTTCATCGTGGCAGTCATAGCCCAGCTCATGGAGTCGGGTTTCGAAATCCGGCTCATGATCGCCAAGCTCGAACGCCGCCAGCACGCGGCCATAATCGGTTCCGTGGCTGCGATAGTGGAACAACGAGATGTTCCAGTGGGTCCCTAACGTATGCAGGAACTTGAGCAACGCCCCCGGTGATTCGGGGAATTCGAAGCTGAACAGTCGCTCTTGCAGCGGTTTTGACGGCCGCCCACCGACCATATAGCGCACATGAAGTTTCGCCATTTCGTCATCAGAAAGATCGACAACGCTATAGCCGCCTTCGTGCAGCAGACTCAAAATCTCTTTGCGTTCTTCCAGACCGCGGCTCAGACGAACCCCAACAAAAATGCAGGCGTCTTTGGCATCAGCAAAACGGTAGTTGAACTCGGTCACTGAACGGCCACCCAGCAGCTGACAAAACTTCAGGAAGCTGCCCTTCTCTTCAGGAATGGTCACCGCCAGCAGCGCTTCACGTTGCTCTCCCAGCTCGCAGCGTTCGGAGACGTAGCGCAGGCCGTGGAAGTTAACGTTGGCCCCGGAAAGCACATGTGCCAACCGCTCGCCGCGGATATCATGCTGCGCGATATACTTTTTCATTCCTGCCAGCGCCAGCGCACCAGACGGTTCAGCCACGGCGCGAACATCTTCGAACAGATCTTTCATCGCCGCGCAAATCGCATCGCTGTCGACGGTGACGATATCATCAAGATACTCCTGGCAGAGGCGGAAGGTCTCGTCGCCGATACGTTTCACCGCCACGCCTTCGGCAAACAGCCCGACGCGCGGCAGATCGACCGGATGTCCGGCATCCAGCGCGGCTTTCAGACAGGCGGAGTCCTCTGCTTCCACCGCGATCACTTTGATCTGCGGCATCAGCTGCTTGATCAGCACCGCTACGCCTGCGGCAAGCCCACCGCCGCCAACCGGGACAAACACGCGGTCCAGGTGTGCATCCTGCTGTAGCAGCTCCAACGCCAGCGTGCCCTGCCCGGCAATCACCATCGGGTGGTCAAACGGCGGGACCCAGGTGAAGTTCTGCTGTTGCGCCAGCTCGATGGCTTTCGCTTTCGCTTCATCAAAATTAGCGCCGTGCAGCAGTACCTCACCGCCAAAGTTACGTACGGCATCCACTTTGATGTCCGCCGTGGCAACCGGCATGACGATCAGCGCCTTCACGCCAAGACGCGATGCCGAGAACGCAACCCCCTGGGCGTGGTTGCCCGCAGAAGCGGTAATCACTCCCTGCGCTTTTTGCTCTTCCGTCAGGCCTGCCATCATTGCGTAGGCCCCGCGCAGCTTGAAGCTATGAACCGGCTGGCGATCTTCACGCTTCACCAGAATCACGTTATCAAGACGCGACGAGATTTTTTCCATTTTTTGCAACGGCGTAATCTGCGCCGCTTCATAGACCGGTGCGCGCAGCACCGCCCTGAGATATTCCGCCCCTTCGGGGGCGGCAGACAGGGGTTGTGATTCAGCCATCATTAACCCCCCAGTTTTGATTTATCGCGAACCGCGCCCTTATCGGCGCTGGTTGCCAGGCTGGCGTACGCGCGGAGTGCAAAGGAGACCTGACGTTCACGTGCTTTCGGCGTCCAGGCACGATCGCCGCGGGCCTCTTGTGCTTCACGACGCGCGGCGATTTCGGCATCGCTCAGCTGCAGCTGAATACCCCGGTTCGGAATATCAATGGCAATCATGTCGCCGTCTTCAATGATCGCGATATTGCCGCCGCTGGCTGCTTCCGGTGAGACGTGGCCAATCGACAGACCCGAGGTACCGCCGGAGAAACGCCCGTCGGTGATCAGCGCACAGGCTTTACCCAGACCCATGGATTTCAGGAAGGTCGTCGGATAGAGCATTTCCTGCATTCCCGGACCGCCCTTCGGCCCTTCGTAGCGAATAACCACGACGTCGCCCGCCACCACTTTACCGCCCAGGATCGCGTCGACGGCTTCATCCTGGCTTTCATAGACTTTCGCCGGGCCGGTGAATTTCAGAATACTGTCATCCACCCCTGCGGTTTTAACAATACAGCCGTTTTCCGCAAAGTTGCCGTACAGAACCGCCAGACCGCCGTCTTTGCTGTAAGCATGCTCCAGTGAACGGATACACCCTTCGGCACGATCGTCGTCCAATGTATCCCAGCGGCAGTCCTGCGAGAACGCCTGAGTCGTCCGGATACCCGCCGGGCCGGCGCGGAACATTTTTTTCACCGCGTCATCTTTAGTCAGCATGACATCATATTGATCGAGCGTTTGTGGCAGAGTCAGACCGAGAACGTTTTTCACCTCGCGGTTCAGCAGCCCGGCACGATCGAGCTCGCCGAGAATCCCCAGTACGCCGCCCGCACGGTGCACATCTTCCATATGGTACTTCTGCGTGCTCGGCGCCACTTTACACAACTGCGGAACCTTGCGGGACAGCTTATCGATATCACTCATAGTGAAGTCGATTTCCGCTTCCTGCGCGGCGGCCAGCAGGTGCAGAACGGTATTCGTCGAACCGCCCATGGCAATATCCAGGGTCATGGCGTTTTCAAACGCCGCTTTGCTGGCGATGTTGCGCGGCAACGCGGATGCATCATCCTGCTCGTAATAGCGCTTAGTCAGCTCAACGATGCGTTTCCCCGCGTTGAGGAACAGCTCCTTACGGTCGGCGTGTGTCGCCAGCAGAGAGCCGTTACCCGGCTGGGACAGACCCAGCGCTTCGGTCAGGCAGTTCATCGAGTTGGCGGTAAACATCCCCGAACAAGAACCACAGGTCGGACAGGCGGAACGCTCGACCTGCTCACTCTGTTCGTCGGAGACTTTTGGATCCGCCCCCTGAATCATCGCATCGACAAGGTCGAGTTTGATGATTTTGTCAGAAAGCTTGGTTTTCCCGGCTTCCATTGGGCCACCGGAGACAAAAATCACCGGAATATTCAGGCGCAAGGACGCCATCAGCATCCCCGGGGTGATTTTGTCACAGTTGGAAATGCAGACCATGGCATCGGCGCAGTGCGCGTTAACCATGTACTCAACCGAGTCGGCGATCAGTTCACGGGATGGCAGTGAATAAAGCATACCCCCATGCCCCATGGCGATCCCATCATCCACCGCGATGGTGTTAAATTCTTTGGCAACGCCGCCTGAGGCTTCAATCTGCTCAGCAACCAGCTTACCCAGATCGCGCAGATGTACATGACCCGGTACAAATTGGGTGAAGGAGTTAACAACGGCGATAATCGGCTTACCGAAATCAGCATCGGTCATCCCGGTTGCGCGCCACAGCGCGCGGGCACCCGCCATATTACGGCCGTGAGTGGTGGTGGCGGAACGGTACTTAGGCATGCTTTAGTTACTCCCAGTCTCTGTGACATGGGGCGCTGCGTGCCACCCCATTTTTTTATGCTTATGCTTGAAATATGACGGGTATGTTTATTGGTTAACCTGATCCAACCAGCCCCATTTATCCTCGGTTTCACCGGTGAAGAGACCAAAGAAAGCTTGCTGAATACGCTTGGTGACCGGGCCGCAGCGACCTTCGCCAACCTGAATACCGTCAACGCTGCGCACCGGAGTGATTTCCGCAGCAGTACCAGACATAAAGACTTCATCAGCCAGATACAGAGATTCACGGGACAGCACCTGCTCGCGGACTTCAATATCCAGATCTTTTGCCAGTTTAATGATCGCGTCGCGGGTAATGCCCGGCAGCGCAGAAGAGGTAAATGGCGGAGTGAACAACACGCCATCTTTCACTTCAAACAGGTTCTCACCCGCGCCCTCGGAGATATAGCCGTTAACGTCCAGCGCGATCCCTTCCTGATAACCATGGCGGCGCGCTTCGCTGCCAACCAGCAGGGAAGAGAGGTAGTTACCCCCGGCTTTTGCCGCGGTCGGGATGGTATTGGGCGCGACACGGTTCCAGGAAGAAACCATCGCATCGATCCCCTGATCCAGCGCTTCAGCGCCAAGATAAGCTCCCCACGGGAACGCCGCGATGATCACGTCAGTGCTGTATCCCGCAGGCGGGTTAACACCCATGCCAACGTCGCCAACAAAGACCAGTGGACGAATATACGCGCTGGTCAGGTTATTTTTGCGGATAACTTCGCGGCAGGCTTCCATCAACTCATCAATGCTTTGAGAGACCGGAAAACGATAGATTTTGGCTGAGTCATGCAGACGCTGCATATGTTCGCGATGACGGAACACCACCGGTCCTTTATGTGAGTCGTAGCAACGGATGCCTTCAAACACGGAAGTGCCGTAGTGAAGCGCGTGAGACATCACGTGAACCTTCGCCTCTCCCCACGGAACCATCTCGCCGTTGAACCAAATGTAATCAGCTTTTTTCGTCGTCATTTTTCTTCCCTTGCGCTTATGCGCGGATTTGTTGTGATGTTGGTTGCTGGATCTCGACGCAGGCGACGTCGACCAGCTTACTTAATTGACTAAACAGTAATTCGACGGGCCGCTGGCTGGCAACGGTCAATTCAATATTTATGTTGCCGGCATCTGCCGCGGTTTCCATATTCATGGAACAAACCTGAAAGCCACGGTGACGTACCACGCGCAGCACGCGTTCTAAGGTTTCCGGATTGAAGCGAGCCTGCAAAGCGACCTGATGTTGCATCATGATAATTTCTCCAGCATTTCTGCATTACTGGCACCGGGCGGTACCAACGGCCAGACGTTCTCAAGCTCATCGATTGAGACATGAAGCAGGTATGGCCCCTGGCTCGAAAGCATGGTGTCGAGAGCCGCTTCAACCTGGTCTTTACGGGTGATGTGCTGTCCAGGAATGCCGAAAGCGCTGGCCAGCGTGACAAAATCGGGATTATCAGTGAGGGTGGTTTCGCTATAGCGCTCCTCGAAAAACAGCTGCTGCCACTGACGCACCATGCCTAAACGCTGGTTATCCAGCAACAGGATCTTCAACGGCAGCTGTTTACGCTTCACGGTACCCAGCTCCTGCACGTTCATCATGAACGAACCATCGCCGGAGACGCAGATAACGGTATCGTTCGGACGTGCAACTTGAGCGCCAACCGCAGCCGGCAGGCCAAAGCCCATCGTGCCCAGACCGCTGGAGGTAATAAAATTCTCAGGGCGTGTATAGGTCATATGCTGCGCTGACCACATTTGATGTTGACCGACGTCGGTTGTCACAACGCTATCGGCCGGCTTACGGTCGGAGAGCTGTTTGAGCAACAGCGGTGCGTAAATACCCTCACCCGGATGGTCGTAGCGCCATGCGTGCTCGTCACGCAGCGCCTGATTATGCTGGCGCCAGGCGTCGATAGTCAGCGGCTTCTGCAACGCTGGCAGCAATGTATTCAGATCGCCCGCCAGGGCAACATGTGCCTGACGCAGCTTGTTCAGCTCCGCCGGATCGATATCCAGATGGATAACTTTGGCGTGCGGAGCAAAGGTATTCAGCTTCCCGGTAACACGGTCATCGAAGCGGGCGCCAACGGCGATCAGCAGGTCACATTCCTGTACCGCCAGATTGGCCGCTTTGGTGCCGTGCATCCCCAGCATGCCCAGATAGTACGGATAGGCCGCATCAACGGCCCCCAGACCTTTCAGCGTGCAGGTGGCCGGCATTTGCGTAATGGCGATAAATTCGCGCAACGCAGGCACCGCCTGCGCCATGCCCACGCCACCGCCGACGTACAGCATCGGTTTTTGCGCGGCAGCTAACATCTGCAGCGCCTGCTCAACTTCTGCATGGGGGAAGGCAATGTCGTTATCAACCGTCGAGAAATACGGTTCAAGCTCACCCTTCGCCAGCTGGATATCTTTCGGGATATCAACCAGAACCGGGCCTGGGCGGCCAGAGTTTGCGACCTGGAAAGCTTCAGCGATCACTCGCGGCAGTTCTTCCAGCGACTGCACGAGAAAACTATGTTTCGTACAGGCCAGTGATAAACCAAGGACGTCCACTTCCTGGAAAGCATCGGTGCCGATAAACGGCGCCGCGACCTGACCAGTGATGGCGACAACAGGGACAGAGTCCAGTAACGCATCAGCCAGGCCGGTGATCAGGTTCGTCGCACCTGGACCTGATGTGGCGATGCACACGCCGGTTTTGCCGGTGGCGCGAGCATAGCCGATAGCTGCCATGGCCGCTCCTTGCTCGTGGCGGCACAACAGGTGTTCCACGCCGCCGTCATACAATGCATCGTAAACCGGCATAATCGCGCCACCAGGATAGCCAAAAACCGTGTCGACCCCCTGTGCCCGCAAAGCATGTACTACCCACTGTGCCCCATTCATAGTTAGTTCCCCGTCATAGATCGGGAGAAACAGAATTTTATGCTATTCGTCATTGTCTGCTCCTCGCTTATCATTTTTAAGTTATAAAAAAACCCCCGGACCTTTCGGTGCGGGGGTCTTAGTTCGTTAAGGCTTGATTTCTAAGCCTTTCCTCGTCCAAGTGCAGCCCCGCACGGTGGGATAATAATCACCACCACGCTAATCACGACCAGGCTAATCACTCGTAGAAGGGCTGTCATTTTCTGTACTTTCTGGCTTCTTGTTCGAAGGAATACCTAAAGAGTTACCACAGACATCACAATAAACACAAGATTTTTTTATACATCACTTACTGATCGCGCTAACAGTTTTTTGTAAAACAATTGTTTTTAATAGAAAAAATATAAAATGAAAAAAATTCAATTTATCACCCTTTTCTATGACGATGCGGCGGTTTCCGGCAATACGCTATTTCACCATGATGGCCGTCTGCGATGCTGCTTCCATCATGAGTGAAATGTCACAATATCCGGCGATATTCGCTGGAACATGGCGCGTAGAATACATTTCTTACTCATTACTGCCCCTTTTTCTGCCGACATAATGCCCGTACTCAGGAGGCATTATGTCACTCGCGATTATTTACACACGGGCTGCTTTCGGTATCAGTGCCCCACTTATTACGATCGAAATACATATCAGCAACGGGCTTCCCGGGTTAACCATGGTAGGGCTTCCTGAAACCACGGTAAGAGAGGCTCGTGACCGGGTACGCAGCGCGATAATTAACAGCGGCTATACGTTTCCGGCCAAAAAGATCACCATCAATCTGGCCCCTGCTGATTTGCCAAAAGAAGGCGGGCGATACGATCTCCCCATCGCTCTCGCGCTTCTGGTCGCGTCGGAGCAGCTAGATGCGTCCAGGTTGAATCAATATGAGTTTATCGGCGAGCTCGCGCTCACAGGGGCGCTACGCGGCGTTCCTGGCGCTATCTCCAGTGCAATGGAGGCGATAAAAGCCGGACGACAAATTATCGTCGCCGAGGATAACGCTGCAGAAGTGGGGCTCATTGAGGGCCACGAGTGTCTTGTCGCCGGGCATCTGCAGGAAGTGTGTGCTTTTCTCGAGGGACGCCATGCGCTCAATCCTTCCATACCGGAGGAAGAACTTCCTGATGACCCTCTACCTGATCTGAGCGATGTTATTGGCCAGCAGCAAGGAAAACGGGCGTTGGAAATCGTTGCCGCAGGGGGTCACAACCTGCTGTTGATTGGCCCTCCCGGAACAGGAAAAACCATGCTTGCCAGCCGGTTGCCAGGTCTTCTGCCACCGTTAAGCAATCAGGAGGCGCTCGAAAGCGCCGCCATTCTTAGTCTGTTGAGTCGCCATCGCGCAACAAAACAGTGGCGCCGGCGGCCGTTTCGCAGTCCGCATCACAGCGCTTCTCTCGCGGCAATGGTAGGGGGGGGTTCAATCCCGATACCCGGAGAGATCTCGCTGGCACACAACGGGGTGCTATTTCTCGATGAACTACCGGAGTTTGAACGCCGGGTGTTGGATGCTTTGCGGGAGCCGATAGAGTCAGGGAAAATACATATTTCACGAACGCGTGCGAAAATTGACTATCCGGCACATTTTCAGCTTATTGCGGCTATGAATCCCAGCCCCACCGGGCATTACCAGGGTCATCATAATCGCGCATCACCGGAACAAACCTTACGCTATCTGGGTCGCCTGTCCGGGCCGTTCCTCGACCGGTTCGACCTCTCGCTGGAAATTCCTCTACCGCCTCCAGGCGTGCTCAGCCAGGCAGTCTCTGGCGAGGAAAATAGCGCCAGCGTGAGGAAGCGGGTTCTCGCCGCCCGAGACAAACAGCTGGCCCGGCAGGAGAAACTCAATGCCCATCTGGAGAGTAACGAAATGAAAATCTGGTGTCCGCTCAGTAAAGAGGATGCTATCTGGCTGGAACAGGTACTATCGCAGCTGGGGCTTTCTATCCGCGCCTGGCAGCGTCTGCTGAAAGTCGCCCGGACCATCGCCGACATAGGGGGGGAACCCTGTATTGAGCGCTACCACCTGCAGGAGGCCCTTGGTTATCGGGCGATAGACAGGATGCTGAACCATTTGCAAAAACTCATGGCATAAAAAAAGGGCTTACGCCCTTTTTTGTTAATCATCGCTTTCGGTGTAATCTTCAGCGCCTTCAACCTGCGGTTTCCCGCCGGACAGCGTATGAAAACGCTTAGGCCGCTTAATACGCGCCATATACTTAATCCAGACGCGTTCCATTTCCGTGGCTGGCTCACGTTCACCACGACATACCGAAACAAACTGTTTTTCATCTTCGGTGACAGGTTCGCGTTTACCCAGTTCCAGTTCGTTAAGAGCATAACCATGCTGTTCCAGCAGTTGTGCCTCTTTGATGGTGAAATCACCATGACGGGAGAACCCGCGCGGATAATGTTTATTATCGAAAAAACGATTAGTCGTCATAAAGCTTTCCGCCATCCTACACGCTCCTGATTCTTTGGCCGAGCTATTTATGGCGCGGAGTATTAGTTACGCTTGACAGAGTGTAAAACAAAAGATTTAAATCATTACGACAAATAATTTTGCGGAGAAGAGTGTGGATACGGAATTGCTCAAAACTTTCCTTGAGGTGAGCAGAACTCGCCACTTTGGACGAGCAGCAGAGGCGCTTTATCTGACGCAGTCGGCCGTCAGCTTTCGTATTCGTCAGCTGGAAAACCAGCTTGGCGTGAACCTTTTTACCCGCCATCGCAATAACATCCGCCTGACGTCAGCCGGCGATAAACTCCTTCCTTATGCCGAAACCCTGATGAACACCTGGCAGGCGGCACGAAAAGAGGTTGCGAATGCTTCCCGGCACAATGAATTTTCAATTGGCGGCAGCGCATCTTTGTGGGAATGCATGCTTAACGGATGGCTGGGGAAGCTCTACAAAGAGCCCTGTAACCTGCAGTTTGAAGCGCGGATTGCACAGCGACAATCGCTTGTTAAACAGTTACATGAACGACAGCTTGATCTACTGATCACGACAGAATCTCCGAAAATGGACGAATTAAGCAGCCAGTTACTCGGTAATTTCACCCTGGCACTCTATTGCGCCTCGCCATTTAAAACTAAGAATGAATTGAATTATCTGCGCCTGGAATGGGGTCCGGACTTCCAACAAAATGAGGTCGGACTAATTGGCAGTGATGATGTTCCTCTGCTGACAACCAGTTCCGCTGAACTGGCCTATCAGCAACTTGCTGCGCTCAACGGTTGCACATGGCTACCGACACGCTGGGCAAAGGATAAAAGCGGTCTGCATACGGTGACGGACAGTACAACGCTATCCCGGCCCCTGTACGCTATCTGGCTACAAAACAGCGATAAACAGGTACAGATCCGCGAAATACTGAAGACAAATATACTGGAATAATGCGTACCTCCAGGGACGGAGGATGCTGGAAGATTTTGGGGATGGAAAATAACAGACAAAAAAAATCCTTTGCCTGAGCAAAGGATTATATATGGCAGGGGCGGAGAGACTCGAACTCGCGACACCCGGTTTTGGAGACCGGTGCTCTACCAACTGAGCTACGCCCCTAAATCTCTTACTATTAAGCCCGCTAATTAATTTAGCAGGCTTAACTTTTAATAAGTGGCGGAACGGACGGGACTCGAACCCGCGACCCCCTGCGTGACAGGCAGGTATTCTAACCGACTGAACTACCGCTCCACCGAATTTTTCTACAACT
>NZ_MTEG01000027.1:0-93452 GCF_002108615.1 Klebsiella sp. YJ | reverse complement strand
TGAAAACCGACTGGCAGATCATCAGCGAAATCGCCACCCGGATGGGCTATCCGATGCACTACAACAACACCCAGGAGATCTGGGACGAGTTGCGGCATCTGTGCCCGGACTTTTACGGCGCCACCTACGAGAAAATGGGCGAGCTGGGCTACGTCATGTGGCCGTGCCGCGATGAGTCCGACGCCGACCAGGGGACCTCTTATCTGTTTAAAGAGAAGTTCGACACCCCGAACGGCCTGGCGCAGTTCTTCACCTGCGACTGGGTTGCGCCGATCGATAAACTCACCGACGAGTATCCGATGGTGCTCTCCACGGTGCGGGAAGTGGGCCACTATTCGTGCCGCTCGATGACCGGCAACTGCGCGGCGCTGGCCGCGCTGGCGGATGAACCGGGCTATGCGCAAATCAATACCGCCGATGCCGCGCGACTGGGCATTGAGGATGAGGCGCTGGTGTGGGTGAACTCGCGGAAAGGCCGCATTATCACCCGCGCGCAGGTCAGCGATCGTCCGAATAAAGGGGCGGTCTATATGACCTATCAGTGGTGGATTGGCGCCTGTAACGAGCTGGTCGCGGAGAACTTAAGCCCGATAACCAAAACGCCGGAGTACAAGTACTGTGCCGTGAACGTTGAGCGCATCGCCGACCAGCGCGCCGCCGAGCAGTATGTGATTGATGAGTACACCAGGCTGAAAGCCCGTCTGCGCGAAAGCGCGTTGGGTTAAGACAGAAGGCCCCCCCGGCTACATGACGCTGGCCGGGGGGGATTTTCACCATCCGGGTTGCGGGATAGCTGACGCAGCCCACTTTTATCGAACCTGGCAACCGCCGCCATTTTCTTCTTTTTCGCCTCCCTTTATACTGCGCGCTGTGTTCCTGACCGATAATAAAAAATGAAATACCTCTCTTTACTTCTGATGCTGTTCTCTCTTGCCGCGGGCGCTACCGATCCCGGCAGCCAGTACCAACAACAGGCGGAAGCCGGCGATCCGCGGGCGCAGTACTATCTTGCCGATACCTACGTCAGTTACGGTGATTATCAGCAGGCCGAATACTGGGCGCAGAAATCGGCCGATAACGGTGACGGGGATGCGCTGGCGCTGCTGGCCCAGCTGAAAATTCGCAACCCGCAGCAGGCCGATTATAAACAGGCCAGAGACCTGGCTGAGAAGGCGGTACAGGTTGGCAGCAAGGCAGGAGAAATTATCCTGGCCCGCGTGTTGGTCAACCATCAGGCCGGGCCGACGGACTATTCACATGCCATCACCCTGCTACAGGATGCCGCCCAGGATCCGGAAAGCGACTCCGCCGTCGACGCCCAGATGCTGTTAGGTTTGATTTACGCCAGCGGCGTCCAGATGACAGAGGATGACGCCAGGGCAACGGACTATTTTAAACGCAGCTCCTCGCTGTCCCGTACCGGTTATGCCGAATACTGGGCCGGGATGATGTTCCTGCAGGGAGAACAAGGCTTTATCGAACCCAACCAGCAGAAAGCGCTGCACTGGCTCAATGTCAGCTGTCAGGAGGGGTTTGATACCGGCTGCGAAGAGTTCGACAGGATAAGTAAAAGATAAGAAAAAGCCCGGCGATAGCGCCGGGCTTTAAGATGCTTACTCTTTGTCTACAATCTGAGCCCGACGCGATAGCGCCGGGTTTTAAGACGGCCTGACAAACCTGCCTGAACATTAAGCCCGCGTTTTGCCGGGTGGCGGCTGACGCCTGACCCGGCCTACGAAACCCGCAATCTCAACGCTTGCACAATTTCAGTAGGCCCGCGCAAGCGCAGCGCCGCCGGGCAATTTAAGACGCTGACTCTTTGTCTACAATCTGAGCCCGACGCGATAGCGCCGGGTTTTAAGACGGCCTGACAAACCTGCCTGAACATTAAGCCCGCGTTTTGCCGGGTGGCGGCTGACGCCTGACCCGGCCTACGAAACCCGCAATCTCAACGCTTGCGCAATTTCAGTCGGCCCGCGCAAGCGCAGCGCCGCCGGGCAATTTAAGACGCTGACTCTTTGTCTACAATCTGAGCCCGACGCGATAGCGCCGGGTTTTGCATTTTACTGCGCCGTTTTATCAAATTTGCCCAGCACTTCACGCTCATAGGCCAGCGCTTTTTTGCGGTCAAACTTGTGCTCCCACTTGGCAATCACCAGTACCGCCAGCGCATTCCCCACCACGTTCAGCGCGGTACGCGCCATATCGAGGATACGGTCAACGCCAGCAATAAAGGCCAGCCCTTCCAGCGGAATCCCTACGCTCCCCAGTGTCGCCAGCAGCACCACGAAGGAGACGCCCGGCACGCCGGCAATCCCTTTCGAAGTTACCATCAGCGTCAGCACCAGGGTTATCTCCTGCCACAGCGACAGGTCAATACCGTACAGCTGGGCAATAAAGATCGCCGCGATGCTCTGATACAGCGTTGAGCCATCGAGGTTAAACGAGTAGCCGGTCGGCACGACAAAGCTGGTAATAGAAGCCGGCGCGCCATAGGCTTCCATCTTCTCAATAATACGCGGCAATACGCTCTCGGAGCTGGCGGTAGAGTAGGCCAGAATCAGCTCGTCTTTCAGGATACGGATCAGAATCCAGATACTTAATCCGCATACCCGCGCCACGATCCCCAGCACCACCAGCGCGAAGAACAGAATCGCGAAGTAGACCAGGATAACCAGTTTGGCCAGCGGCCACAGCGAGGCGAAGCCAAAGGTGGCAACGGTCACCGAAATCAGCGCAAACACCCCGACCGGCGCATAGCGCATCACCATGTGGGTCACTTTGAACATGGTTTCGGAAATGGAGCGGAAAACGGTCACCAGCGGTTCACGATGGGTCGCTGGCAGCGAAGAGAGTCCCAGACCGAACAGTACCGAGAAGAAGATAATCGGCAACATATCGCCTTTCGCCATCGACGCGACAATGTTGGTCGGCACCAGCGACAGTATCGTTCCCATCAGGCCGTGAGCGTGACTTTGCACCTCTGCCGTTGTGCTTTGATATTTCGAAATATCCACCGCGGCCAGCTGCGACATATCAATACCGCTACCCGGCTGGAAGACGTTGGCCAGGGTAATCCCCAGCACGATCGCCACGGTGGTGATCACTTCAAAATAGATAATGGTTTTCGCGCCGATACGGCCCAGCTGCTTCGCGTCGCCAACGCCCGCAATCCCGACAATCAGCGTCGAGATAACAATCGGAACGACGATCATCTTGATCAGGTGGATAAAGATATCGCCTGCCGGCGTCAGGAAATTCGCAATTAACCAATCACGACCGTCGGCATGGTAATGCAGATAGCTGCCCAGCAGAATACCCAGCACCAGGGCCAGCAAAATCTGCCAGGCCAGGCTGACTTTTGTTTTTTTCTTCACTACTGACTTCCTCAATGAGAGGCACCATTCCCGGAAGTCATGATGCCCACTGAAAGGGATATGAATTGTGTTGCGTTGCTCTATGGGGTTTTTTAACGCGCGGTATCAGTATCATCTGCACGGCATGCTACGCAAGCGTTTAAGAACAGGGCTTTTCTCTGGGTTTCTGCATAAATTCGCTAACTTTCCCCACTTCTGATGCATAAGTATCTGTTATAAAAAAAATTTCATAGCTTCCATTTCTATAAATACATTTCTGAAATTATTTCACTTCAAAGTTTCATTTGATTGATTTTCATTCAGTTGAATCAATGCGTGATCTGTCCCCCAAATAGCAAACAAAGCCGCGAAAGCCCCTACTCTTAACGTTTACTTGACATATATTTAACAACCTACAGGAGAAAAAAAGCCATGAGCCAAATACATAAGCACTCTATTCCCGCTAATATTGCGGACAGCTGCCTGATTAACCCGGAACAGTACAAGGCGCAGTATCACCAATCTGTCACCGACCCGGATGCGTTCTGGGGTGAGCAAGGCAAAATCCTTGACTGGATGCGGCCCTATACGCGCGTGAAGAACACCTCATTCGCACCGGGCAACGTCTCTATTAAATGGTATGAAGACGGCACGCTGAATCTTGCCGCTAACTGCCTCGATCGCCACCTGGCCGAACGCGGCGACCAGACTGCGATTATCTGGGAAGGCGACGACGCCAGCCAGAGCAAACACATCACTTATCGCGAGCTCCATCACGACGTCTGCCGTTTTGCTAACGTCCTGCTCGACCTCGGCATTAAAAAGGGCGATGTCGTCGCTATCTATATGCCAATGGTGCCGGAAGCCGCCGTCGCTATGCTGGCCTGCGCCCGTATCGGCGCTATCCACTCGGTGATCTTCGGCGGTTTTTCTCCCGAAGCGGTTGCCGGACGTATCATTGACTCGAATTCTCGTCTGGTCATTACTTCCGATGAAGGGTTGCGCGCCGGACGTGCGATTCCGCTGAAGAAGAACGTTGACGACGCGTTAAAAAATCCGAACGTGAAAAGCATCGAGCACGTGGTGGTGCTCCAACGTACCGGCGGCAAAATCGACTGGCAGGAAGGTCGCGACCTGTGGTGGAGCGACCTGATTGCGCAAGCCAGCGACCAGCATCAGCCGGAAGAGATGAATGCGGAAGACCCGCTGTTCATCCTCTATACCTCCGGTTCAACCGGTAAGCCCAAAGGGGTGCTGCACACCACCGGCGGCTACCTGGTCTATGCCGCCACCACCTTCAAATATGTCTTCGACTACCATCCGGGCGACATCTACTGGTGTACCGCTGACGTGGGCTGGGTGACCGGCCACAGCTATCTGCTGTACGGCCCGCTGGCCTGTGGCGCCACCACGCTGATGTTTGAAGGCGTGCCGAACTGGCCGACGCCGGCGCGGATGTGTCAGGTCGTCGATAAGCACAAGGTCAATATTCTCTACACCGCGCCGACGGCGATCCGCGCGCTGATGGCGGAAGGCGATAAGGCCATCGAAGGCACCGACCGCTCTTCCCTGCGTATTCTGGGCTCGGTCGGCGAGCCGATTAACCCGGAAGCCTGGGAGTGGTACTGGAAGAAGATTGGCAACGAGAAATGCCCGGTGATGGATACCTGGTGGCAAACTGAAACCGGCGGCTTCATGATTACTCCGCTGCCGGGCGCCATTGAGCTGAAAGCCGGCTCCGCCACGCGTCCGTTCTTCGGCGTGCAGCCGGTGCTGGTCGACAATGAAGGCACTCCGCTGGAGGGCGCGACCGAAGGTAACCTGGCCATCGCCGACTCCTGGCCGGGACAGGCGCGAACCCTGTTCGGCGACCACGAGCGCTTTGAACAGACCTACTTCTCCACCTTCAAAAATATGTATTTCAGCGGCGACGGCGCTCGTCGTGATGAAGATGGTTACTTCTGGATCACCGGCCGCGTGGACGACGTTCTGAACGTATCTGGCCACCGCCTGGGGACCGCAGAAATCGAATCGGCGCTGGTGTCGCATCCAAAAATCGCCGAAGCGGCCGTGGTCGGTATTCCGCATAACATCAAAGGTCAGGCGATTTACGCTTACGTCACGCTCAATCATGGTGAAGAGCCGACGCCGGAGCTGTATGCGGAAGTACGCAACTGGGTACGCAAAGAGATTGGCCCGCTGGCCACGCCGGACGTGCTCCACTGGACCGATTCCTTACCGAAAACCCGCTCGGGCAAGATCATGCGCCGTATTCTGCGCAAGATTGCCGCGGGCGATACCAGCAACCTCGGCGATACGTCAACACTGGCGGATCCTGGCGTCGTGGAAAAACTGCTCGAAGAGAAGCAGGCCATTGCGATGCCGTCGTAAACGGACTCATTCCCTACACCCTCTCCCCGTCAGGGGAGAGGACATAAATCATACGCCCTAAGGATTCCACGTAGCAGGACAGCAGGAAGCACCCTCTCTTCCCGACAGTATGTTGCCGGGCGGATAAGTGCTGCCGACGGTCAGCGCGCGGATGACGAAAAGGGTACCTCTGGAGACGCTGTGATGAATGAGCAAATTTGTCAGCGGATAGAAGATAGTGCGCATTTCAGGGAGTTAGTTGCAACCCGGCAAAGGTTTGCCGCCATCCTGTCACTGATTATGTTAGTGATCTACGTGGGCTTTATTCTACTCATCGCTTTCGCCCCTGGCTGGCTGGGCACGCCGCTGCATGCCGGCACCAGCGTCACCCGAGGAATCCCGATCGGCATCGGCGTTATCGTTATCTCTTTTGTCCTGACCGGGATTTATGTCTGGCGGGCTAACGGAGAATTTGACCGTCTGACGAAAAGCGTTATCAACGAGGTGCACTCATCATGAAGAAAGTCCTGACGGCGATTGCCGCCACGCTCCCTTTTTCCGCGAGTGCCGCTGACGCCATCTCCGGCGCGGTACAGCGCCAGCCGACCAACTGGCAGGCGATCATCATGTTCCTGATCTTTGTCGCCCTGACGCTGTATATCACCTACTGGGCGTCAAAACGCGTTCGCTCACGCAGCGATTACTATACCGCGGGCGGAAATATTACCGGCTTTCAGAACGGGCTGGCGATTGCCGGCGACTTTATGTCGGCCGCCTCCTTCCTCGGTATTTCTGCGCTGGTCTACACCTCCGGCTACGACGGACTGATTTACTCCCTCGGTTTCCTGGTCGGCTGGCCGATTATTCTGTTCCTGATCGCCGAACGCCTGCGTAACCTCGGGCGCTACACCTTCGCTGACGTCGCCTCTTATCGCCTTAAGCAAGGGCCGATTCGTACCCTCTCCGCCTGCGGTTCGCTGGTGGTGGTGGCGCTGTATCTGATTGCTCAGATGGTCGGCGCAGGCAAGCTGATTCAGCTGCTGTTCGGCCTGAACTACCACGTCGCGGTGGTGCTGGTCGGCGTGCTGATGGTGCTCTACGTCCTCTTCGGCGGTATGCTCGCCACCACCTGGGTGCAGATTATCAAGGCCGTCCTGCTGCTGTGCGGCGCCAGCTTTATGGCCTTTATGGTTATGAAGCACGTCGGCTTCAGCTTCAACAACCTGTTCAGTGAAGCCATGGCGGTGCATCCGAAAGGCGCAGCGATTATGAGCCCGGGCGGGCTGGTGAAAGACCCGATATCGGCGCTATCGCTCGGTCTCGGTCTGATGTTCGGAACCGCCGGTCTGCCGCACATTCTGATGCGTTTCTTCACCGTGAGCGATGCGAAAGAAGCGCGCAAGAGCGTGTTCTACGCCACCGGGTTTATGGGCTATTTCTATATCCTGACCTTTATCATCGGCTTCGGCGCGATCATGCTGGTGGGCGCGAATCCTGCGTTCAAAGATTCCGCGGGCGTGCTGATTGGCGGCAATAATATGGCGGCGGTACACCTGGCCGATGCGGTGGGCGGCAACCTGTTCCTCGGCTTTATTTCAGCGGTCGCCTTCGCCACTATTCTGGCGGTGGTCGCCGGTTTGACGCTGGCCGGCGCCTCGGCGGTTTCTCACGACCTGTATGCTAACGTCTTCCGCAAGGGCGCCAGCGAGCGCGATGAGCTGCGGGTGTCGAAAATCACCGTTCTGGTGCTGGGCGTGGTGGCGATTCTGCTGGGGATTTTGTTTGAAAATCAGAATATCGCCTTCATGGTGGGTCTGGCCTTCTCCATCGCCGCCAGCTGTAACTTCCCGATCATACTGCTGTCGATGTACTGGTCGAAGCTGACCACTCGCGGAGCCATGGTAGGCGGCTGGCTTGGGCTGCTGACCGCCGTGATTCTGATGATCCTTGGCCCGACGATTTGGGTGCAAATCCTCGGCCATGAAAAGGCGATATTCCCGTATGAATATCCGGCGCTGTTCTCTATCGCTATCGCCTTTATCGGTATCTGGCTCTTCTCCGCCACCGACAATTCGGCGGAAGGGATGCGCGAGCGTGAGCAGTTCCGCGCTCAGTTTATTCGTTCGCAAACCGGGATCGGTATCGAACGCGGCCAGGCGCACTAACCTGACTCTCCCCGGCCGCCCGGCCGGGGAACATTAAAACATCAGCAGGCGCACCAGCGGCGCTGCCAGTACCATTACCACGCCAGACAACATCATCACCAGACTGGCCACCACCCCTTCCTGCGGCCCCAGCTCATATGAACGGGCGGTGCCTGCGCCGTGCGAGGCGGCGCCAAATCCAGCGCCTTTTGCCATCCCTTCGCGAATGGCGAGCCGCATAAACAGCGCATCACCCACCGCCATGCCAAACACGCCGGTGATCACCACAAACAGCGCCACCAGCTCCGGCTGGCCGCCGATCGGTTTTGCCGCGGCCAGCGCAAACGGCGTCGTGACCGAACGCACCGCCAGACTACGCTGAATCTCATCCGGCAGCGTAAACAGTCGCGCCAGCCACACCGAGCTGGTCACGGCGACAACCACTGCCGTCGTCACCCCTGCGGTCAGCGACATCCAGTGCCGTTTAATGACCGCGAGGTTGTCATATACCGGGACGGCAAACGCGATGGTTGCAGGCCCCAACAGCCATAACAACCAGTGGGCCTCGCCCATATAGTTCTGATATGAAATGTGGCCAAACACCAGAATCAGCACCAGCAGTATCGGGGTAAACACCAGCGGCATCAGCGGCAGCCTGTGGAAGCGGCGATACAGGCGCTTATTGGCGAAATAGAGTGCCAGCGTCACAACCAGGCACAGGACGCTCAGTTGAAAATCACTCATGCTTCATCCGGCTGACTTCATAACGATACACTTTATCCACCACCCATGCCGTCGCCCCCAGCACCATCAGGGTACTCAGCGCAATCACCAGAAAAATGCGCCAGCCGTCGACCATCAGCAGCTGGGTATAATTCACCACCGCCACCACCGCCGGGACGAAAAACAGCAGCATTTCCGCCAACAGCCAGCGCGCGCCGGCCCGCACCCAGTTCAGCGGGATAACCCGACAGATAATCAGCGCCAGCAGCATCAACATACCAACCAGGTTCGCCGGCAGCGGCAGATGCAGCCAGTTAACCAAATATTCAGCACAGACGAACAATCCGGCATAAATCAGCACCTGAACCGGGACCTGGAGGCGCTGTACAACGAAGGGGGTCACACGAGCTGGCGCGAAGGCCATGAGCGAAATTCCTGAAAAGAAGCAAGGTATGCAGTATAGAGAGCCGCCTGAGCGGACAGAAATGAATTAAAATCATCACAGGTATAGTCTCTGGGAATAATTATGGATATCCGAACGCTGCGCTATTTTGTCGAAGTGGTGCGTCAGCAGAGTTTTACGCGCGCTGCGGAAAAACTGTTCGTCACACAGCCCACGATCAGCAAAATGCTCAAAAATCTGGAAGATGAGCTGAACTGCACCCTGTTGATTCGCGATGGCCGCCGGCTCCTGTTGACCGATACCGGTCGGGTTGTTTTTGAGCGTGGGCAGGCGATTCTGGGCGAGTTTCATCAGCTGGAATCGGAGCTGAGCGATATTAACCACCTGCACAAAGGGGTCCTGAGACTGGGGATCCCGCCGATGGTCGGGATGCTGATGGCAGAACCGATCGGCCTGTTTCGCCAGCGCTACCCGGGCGTGGAGCTGAAAATTGCCGAGTTCGGTGGGCTGACGGTTCAGCAGGCGGTGAGCAACGGCGAGCTGGATCTCGCCATGACGGCGCTGCCGGTAGATGAGGACAGCGGCCTGAGCACGCTGCCGCTGTTCAACCATCCGCTGTGCGTGCTGACGCCGAGAACCGAGGAGTGGGAAAGCGTTCAGTCGCTCTCGCCGGAAGCCCTCGCGGCCCATCCGCTGGTCATTTATAACGAAGATTTCGCGCTGAGCCGGCAGCTGATGGCACTGTTTACCTGTCATGATGTGAAGCCCCGCATCGCGGTGCGCAGCGGCCAGTGGGACTTCCTCGCGGCCATGGTGCAGGCGGGAATCGGCGTGGCCATACTGCCGCAGCCGATCTGCGAACGTCTCGACGCGCAGAATTTTTGCTGGATACCGCTGCAGAGTGAGCTGCACTGGGAGCTGGGGATGATCTGGCGGGAAGGCGTTTATCTGTCGCACAGCGCGCAGGCGTGGCTGGAATGCAGTAAGGCGTTCTGGCTGGAGTAAGTCCCGGAGGCGCGTTGCGCCTGTCCGGGCGACAAAAACAGTCATTCTGAATTCATCGCCCGGCCAGCGTAGCGCCGCCGGGGAAGCGGTGCGGTGCTACTGATCTTCGATGAGCAGCGCTTCCAGCAGGTCAAGGTCGTGGAGCAGCTTCTGCAGCGTTTCATTGCTGATCTGCCGGGTCGCACGAAGATGATACAGCTCTCCGCGTTCTGAACGCAGCGCCGCCAGACGGAACCGACGCTCAAGCTGCTCTTCGAGTATGGAGGTTTCCACATCGTTGCGTCCGTCGACGCGGCGGCGCAGATTACCAATCACCCGCGAACTGACCTCGGTCAGCAGCTGGTTATCAATATTCTCTTTGGTGTCGGCCGCCAGACGCTCCTCCATTTTCTGAATCGCGACAATCGCCACATCTGCCGTCGCCGCGCGCGCCAGCCGCTCTTCTTTACGCTGCTGAACATGGTCGCTCGACTCAATGTGACGTAGCAAAATTGGCAGCGCGATCACCCCGACAAACAGCGAGAACAGAATCACCCCGGCGGCCAAAAATATCAGCTCATAGCGGGCCGGGAAGACGTTGCCGTCAGGCAGCAGCAGTGGAATCGACAGCACACCGGCGAGGGTTATCGCCCCGCGTACCCCGGCAACGGAGGAGATCAGCAGTTCACGGGTGGTCCACGAGCCAAACTCCATCGGTTTCCTCTTCAGGAAACGCTGGCTTAACTTGCGCATCGTCCACAGCCAGCCAAAACGTACCAGCATCAGCGCGGCGTAGATCAGGATAATGTCGGTAAACAACATCCAGGTTTCAACATTAGGATCCGCTTCCGCCGCCACCAGCGACGTCGACAGAATGTCCGGCAGCTGCAGACCCAACAGCAGAAAGACCATGCCGTTAAAGACAAATTCCAGCATCGCCCAGGTACTGTTCGCACGCAGACGCATGGCCAGCGGCGCGGTGCGCATCACGCCGGAACGGGTGATGGTCATCCCCGCCGCCACCGCCGCCAGAATCCCGGAAACACCGATATGTTCCGCGATCAGGTAGGAGGCAAACGGCAGCAGGAACAGCAGAACAATCTGCGTCGCGGGCTCGTCGCCGCCCCAGCGGCTGAGGAAGCGCATCGAACGACCATACAGCCAGCTCACCACAAACCCGGCCAGGATACCGCCGATGGCGACTTTGAGGAACTCGACCGTGGCACCGCCGACGGTAAAGACCATCGTGCCCATCGCTACGGCGACGGCAAACTTCAGCGAGACCAGGCCGGAGGCATCGTTCATCAGCGCCTCGCCCTGCAAAATCCCCATAATTTTTTTCGGAATGCGCCCTTCGCCCACGATGCCTGACAGCGCCACGGCATCGGTCGGTGACAGCACCGCCGCCAGCGCAAAGGCGGGAATCAGCGGAATACCCGGCACGATCCAGTAGATGAGGAAGCCAATACCCACCACCGTGACCAGCACCAGCGCCAGCGCCAGCCCGAGGATTTCTCGTCCGTGCTCAATAAATTCGCGGGTCGGCGTCTTCCAGCCGTCGGCAAAAAGCAGCGGCGGGATAAACAAGACCAGGAACAGCTCGGGGTCGAATTCAACATGCAAACCAAACGTCGGCCACGCCAACAGCGCGCCAATGGCGATTTGCATCAGTGGTAGTGGAACCTGAAAGGGCAGTACGCGTGTAACCACCCCGGAGAGAGAGACCACGAGGGTCATAATGAGTATGGTGAAGAATATTTCCATGTGTTCCCTGTTTGCTGCGTTTTCTTTTTTTTACACCGGAGGCGTCATGTCTCTGGATAATACGCTACTCAGATTAACGCAAAAGGAAACAGGATGTGGCTTAAAAATAAAACGGGCGGCCTGAGCCGCCCGCTATTGGCAGGAAAAGCTTAAATGGCCCAACCACCGGCGTAGAAGATAACCAGCGCGGCCGCGATGATGACGGTCCCCAGGTTCAGCTTGCGCCACTCGCCGGACACCAGACGGCCAATGACCAGGGCGGCAAAGCCAATCATGATGCCGGTGACGATGTTACAGGTCAGCACGATAAAGACCGCCGTGATAAGCCCGGCCATCGCATCGACGAAATCATTAAAGTCGATTTTCGCCACGTTGCTCAGCATCAGCAGACCAACATACATCAGCGCTGGCGCCGTGGCATACGCAGGCACCAGATAAGAGAGCGGAGAGAGGAACAGAATCAGCAGGAACAGCACGCCAACGGTCACCGCGGTGAGGCCGGTTTTACCGCCCGCCGCAGTACCTGCCGCAGATTCGATGTACACCGCCGCCGGCGCCGCCCCGACCACGCCGGAGAAGACGCTGCTCAGGGAGTCGGTGGTCAAGGCTTTACCGCCGTTGATAATCTGCCCGTCTTTATCCAGCAGGTTTGCCTGCCCCGCCACGGCGCGAATCGTGCCGGTGGCATCAAATACCGCCGTCATCACCAGCGCCAGGACGCTTGGCAGAACCACCGGGTTTAGCGCGCCGATGATATCGAGGCTGCCAATCAGCGAGTTGCCTTTGTCGTCGCTCAGCGACGGCATCGCGAAAATACCGGAGAAATGAACGCTCGGGTCAAAAATCAGCCCGACGATCGAAATGCCGATAATGGTCAGCAGAATACCGCCCGGCACTTTCATTTTTTCGAGGCCAATAATCACCGCCAGCCCCACCAGCGACATAATCACCGGGAAGCTGTTGAAGTGACCCAGCGCGACCGGCAAACCGTCCAGCGGGTTTTTAATCACCAGGCCCACGCCGTTGGCGGCGATCAGCAGCAGAAACAGGCCGATACCTATCCCGGTGCCGTGCGCAACGCCCTGCGGTAAATTGCGCAGGATCCAGCTACGAATACCGGTGGCAGAGATAACGGTAAACAGCACGCCCATCAGGAACACGGCGCCCAGCGCAACCGGAATACTGATGTGCTGCCCCAGCACCAGGCTGAAGGCGGTGAACGCGGTCAGCGAAATCGCACAGCCGATGGCCAGCGGCAGGTTTGCCCACAGCCCCATCACCAGAGAGCCTACGCCGGCGACCAGACAAGTCGAGACGAACACGGCTGCCGGAGGGAACCCGGCTTTACCCAACATGCCCGGGACAACAATGACCGAGTACACCATTGCCAGGAAGGTGGTTAAACCGGCAACAATCTCCTGACGAACGGAGCTGCCACGAGCTGAAATTTTAAACCAGGCGTCTAATGAACCGCCGGTACGCGCTGAAGGCGTAGACATAGAAAACTTCCCCTGAAAATTTTAATCGTTCGTCCGTATGCGTGGTGGACCATCCACTGCCAGCTAAACGCGATCTCCTTGTGCTTCCTCGCAGCGCCAGGGGGGCTGCAAAAAAGCAAACGTTTAACTCCGCGCATACAATACGGTGGTCAGAATGAATTTGCTCCCCCCAGAACAGGGATAAATAGCGAGCAAAATACAAAGGCAAACGATTATCCAGCCTTTAGACGGGCCTTTTCAACTGAAGTTTGTGTTAATTCGCTAAATTTTGCTTATGGCGTTCATGAAATAACCAGTCGATGCGCAAACGTTGTCGTCTATGCGCAATCCGGTAACATTTTTGTATTGCGTTGATAGCAATTCACCGCGGCCATCACAAAAATCACCGCCTCACTCCGGCAGGGTGAACGGGCCGCCGCGTTCAATCGCTTTCTGCCAGGCCGGACGCTGCTCTATTCGCTGCACCCACTGTGCGATCCGCGGTACATCCTTGATGCCACCGCGCGCCAGCAGCGCCATGACCGGAAAGCTCATCTGGATATCGGCCATGCTGAGCTGCGCGCCGGCAAACCACGGCTGACGGGAGAGATGATCCTCAATATAGCGAGCGTGCGTGGCGATTTGCCGGTCCAGCCAGGCCTTCTGTACCCCTTTACCCAGGGCATTGCCCAGCGTTCGCATCCCGAGCGGAATGGGCGGTTTACCGAGACTGGCAAACACCAGTTTCATCACCATCAGCGGCATCAGTGAGCCCTCGGCATAGTGCAGCCAGAAACGGTATTGCAGCTTATCCGCCATCGCCTGCGGTCTGAACCGGTGGTCGCTATCGTAGGTTTCCTGCAGGTACTCGAGGATGGCGCCCGATTCCGCCAGCACGTGGCCGTTATCTTCCACCACCGGAGATTTCCCCAGCGGGTGGATCTGCTTTAACGCCGGCGGCGCCAGCATATTTTTTTCCCGCTGGTAGCTGACAATGCGATAAGGCAACTGGAGTTCTTCAAGCGCCCACAGCACGCGCTGGGATCGTGATTGATTGAGATGATGTACCGTCAGCATGGAGGTTCTCCCGTAATTCGTTCGAATTAACTATAGGAACTGACGGCGATTGGCGGAAAAATTTCGCCGAAATAAACGGGTGAAAAAGCCGGGCTGTGCCACAATTAAGTTGTCGGCGCAAACCGGAACCTCCAGCAACATCTTGCGCAATACCGAGGTGAGCCGACGTCGGGGGAAACCCTCCTGCGAACGACCAGGATAGTGTTAAAGACCAAGACCGGAAAACAACTAAAGCGCCCTGTTGTGGCGCTTTAGTTTTATACGTCATCCTCCAGCAGTCGCGCGCCGGTCCCCTCTTCACCCAGCTTATCTCCCGGGTTGCGCAGCGGGCAGTCGCGTCGCGACAGACAGCCGCAGCCGATACAACCATCCAGCTGGTCGCGCAGTGCGGTCAGGGTATGAATACGCCGATCAAGCTCCTCCCGCCACTGCGATGAGAGCTGTTTCCACTCCTTCGCGCTGAGGTTATGCCCTTCCGGCAACACGCCGAACGCATCACCAATGGTCGACAGCGGAATGCCGATTCGCTGGGCAATCTTGATGATCGCCACCGCGCGCAGCACATCGCGGCGATAGCGCCGCTGATTACCGGCATTACGCTGGCTGTGAATTAACCCTTTGCTTTCATAGAAATGCAGGGCAGAGACGGCAACGCCGGTACGCTTTGCCACCTCGCCGGGGGTCAACAGCATTTTAATACGGGGGGATTTCTTTTCCATAAAAGCGCTTTACCTCAAGTTAACTTGAGGAATTATACTCGCCCGCAGACAAAACGACGAATCGAGAATTGAGAGAGGCCGCTTTATGTCCCATCAGGATATTATCCAAACGCTTATTGAATGGATTGATGAACATATCGATCAACCACTTAACATTGATGTAGTCGCCAGAAAATCCGGGTACTCAAAATGGTACCTCCAGCGGATGTTCCGCGCCGTGATGCATCAAACGCTGGGCGATTACATCCGCCAGCGCCGGCTGTTGCTGGCCGCAGAGGCGCTGCGGACCACCCAGCGACCCATCTTTGATATTGCGATGGATCTGGGCTACGTGTCGCAGCAGACGTTCTCACGGGTATTTCGCCGGGAGTTCGACCGCACCCCCAGCGATTATCGTCATCAAATTTCCGCCTGAGCGTTCACATGCAAGGGCTGAGCAGCCTGGGCGCGTTGGCCAGCCACTGCCTGAACTCCTGTGGCGGCATCGCTTTCGCAAAGTACCAGCCCTGACAATACCGGACCCCGCGTTTTCGCAGCCAGTTAACCTGGTCCGCCGTTTCGACGCCTTCGGCAACGGTCTTTAAGCCCAGGCTGCGGGCGATTTCAATAATATGCTCGGCGATCGTGTAGCTGGTGCTATTGGTGGTGAGCGTATCGATAAACGATTTATCGATCTTCAGGATATCCACGTTAAGCGAGTGGAGATTATGCAGATTGGAATAGCCGGTACCGAAGTCATCAATAGCAATTTCATATCCGGCTGCGCGGAATGCCTGGATGACCGGCATCGTTTTCTGCACGTCAATAAATCCGCGCTCGGTGACTTCAATTTTAATTTGATCGATATTCACCGCGGAGCTCCGCGCCTTTTCACCGATTTGGGCAATGAGCCGCGCAGAGTGGAAATCAGTGGCCGACAGGTTAATCGCAATATACAGATGCGGATGCCCGGCCAAAAATTCCCCGAGTTCGGAAAATAACTCATCCACCACGTAATCGGTGACCTGCGCAATCATCCCTTCATTTTCCGCCAGTGGAATAAACTCCGCCGGCGTCATCACCGGCCCGTCAAATCCCGGCCAGCGCAGCAGCGCTTCGGCTCCGACGCAGCGGTTATTTTCGATATCAATAATCGGCTGATAATGCAGACACAGCTGACGCCGATTGAGCGCGCGTTGCAACATATTGCGCGGTGAATGGTATTGCTGCCGGGTGCGCAACCACACCAGTAAGATCAACATGCTGCAAATCCCCCCCAGCGGGAGGGTGAGCGTCACCTGATCATAAAAGCTCTGGTAATAACTGGCGTACGAGGTAGACATAATCACGGCGATCGGGCGGATGGCGGAATGAGCCACGGTGTACACCCGGTTACCCTGGCGAAAAAAGGCATCTTCCTGACGAATCAGGCCATGCAGTACCGCGGGGTCGGCATTTCTACTGGTGGAAAAAAACTGATTCGTTTTTGTATCGTACAAACCGTAGGATAAATCTTTATCACTCGATATTAACGAACTGTAGGAGAGCGGATTAATCACCGCAATGTAGTGCCCTCGCTGCATGTAGTTCATCGCAAAGCCGGGATAGAAAGGCGTATCGCGGTAATAGTAGATAGCGATATCCGGCTTTTTGGTATAATTCGCCGGCGGAATACGCCATGCGCTATCGGGGCGGACCGCAGTCGAGCAAAACAAACGGGGACCGTCGGCATAAATTAAATCGTCAACATAAAGCAGGCTGCGAACAATCGACAACATATATTGCTGATGTCCGGCAGAGCACATTTCCCCTTTAAACTGCAAGGCTTTTTCACGCGCCCGATCGGCTTCATAAACCACCATTTCCGTTTTCTGCAGCGCCAGCTGTGAAAATGCGCGGAGCCGATCGGAGGTTTCGGCTTTGGCTCTGATTTGCGCAAACCACAGTGCCAGCACGACGGGGAGCAGAACCACCAGCGTCACTCCCAATATTCTCAACGCGTTGCGCAATGTGCGACGATTCATTTCCGTTTTTTATCCATGCGATATGCCTTATCACGGTAAAAGATCACACTCGTTGTTATACAACAGAGACTATTTTCAGCAACCGGTCGTTTGATGTAAAAACCCCATCCTCAATAATGATGAATAATACTAATTTCGCAGAAAATCGAGAAACACTCTCGGTATTATAAAAACAGAGTCGTTATCTAATTCGGTTTATCCGTACGATCGGCAAGAATAAGTAATAAAAGCCGCAGATAACGAGCTCAAAAAAAGCAATCAGACGCCGGGAAGAGCAGTTTGCCCGTTTGACGTGGTGGGAAGATGCCCCCGCCTTCATTATCCACAATAAACATGCGGCTTTAAAAACCGCCAAAAACGCGCATTTGGGGCTGGTGAATAAAACAGCAAATGTGATATAGTTCACACAACTTGATGAAACAAGAACATTGTTTCATTATTCTCCTGATTGCCCGTAGATAGCCAGAGCGCCACGTCATCGTCAGTCTCGCCAGGTTGTCAAAGGCACCCGATTTTCTTTGAGGATGAGGTTGATGGCTTCCATAACTACCAGTGTCATACTTTTGCGCTGGCCGCTGGTGAGCGCGGTTCTGATGTTTTTGGCCAGTTCGATGAACATTCAGCTACGCAAAAGTGATTATGCCGGTTTAGCCGTTATTTGTAGCTGCATCGGCCTGGTGGCGGCCTGCTGGTTCGCCACCGGCTTGTTGGGGATCACGCTGCTGGATATCGCGAAAATCTGGGGCAATATCAAAGACGTCATGATCGAAGTCATGAGCCAGACGCCACCACAATGGCCAATGGTCATGACCTGATAATAAAAAAGCTTCCTACGGGAGGCTTTTTTATTTACCGGCAAACACTACTCGCAATCCTTTGATATTTTAATAAATTTATCATTATAGATAATGTATTTATTCCCAGGCTGGCGCAGCGCCGCCTGGCGAACCACATCTCCTGGCCGTAAGTACCAGGCCTCGCCCTCTTCTTCCGTTGCATCGCATCCCGGCTTGATCAGCAGTTTAAACCAGGTATTGCCGCTGTTGCTGACGCTTCCCGCCTGCCGATCGAAGGCCCATTTGAACTGCACCTGCCGCGGGCGTACCACCAGAATCGTTTCCATCACGACCACCGGATCAATACCGATTGACCCGCCGGCCGCAGTACGGCCAATGCGGTTTCGGGTGGGAATTTCGCGAAACGAAACCCGGTAATAACGTTCACGATTATCCTGCGGGCCATGATAATAAAATTTAAAGTATTCCCCTTGCCCGGCCTGCAAGGTGAGCTGACGCGGGGCAAAGAGCAGTTCGCCGTCTGCCGGACGCGAACGGACCTCGTGACCTCCCGGCCGGTCTATCCCGACGACGGAAATCTGATAGAGCCGCGCGCTCGGGTTGTTATTCAGTACCCGTTTGGCGACAAAGTTCTCTTCAGCACCCAGCGAAAAAGTTAAATTGCCGACGGAAATCGCCCGGCCCGCCATTGGCAGCCCCAGAAGCAGCAACCACGCGACGGCCTGGAGCAGATTAATTAATATTGCGCCATGTCGCCTGAACATGAATCTCTCCTGAAGCACTCACTTCACCAAACCAGCCATCGTCATCTACCGTTCTCAACGAAATATTGTCGTTCATCGGTATGGAAAATTTCACCGTCGTCTTGTTCATCACGCCAATATCGCCGGAAGCATCTGTCCACGGCGTCGTCAGCCACAGCGCATCCGTCATATCGCGCCAGTTGTCATCGCAGCCGGCGTCATAATTTTTGCTCGTTCCGGTCTGGGTGGTAAACGTCAGCAGCGCCGGGAAAGGCACTTTTGTCACCCCGTCTGGCGAACTGAACAAGCAATATGAACGCCCGGCGATCGACTGCGACGGGCCGGTCACTTTGATCAGGACTTCATCGGCGGCGGTTTTTCCGCTGGTGGTGACGATATAGCCAAAATCCAGTGACGGCTGTCCGGCACCGACATACCCTTCGCGCGACGGTGAACTGCTGTACTCATCGGAAATAATGCTGATACTGAAATCACGCGGTTTGATAATCAGCGAGTTGGAGGTAGAAAATTCATACCAGCCGGACTCCGGCGAGGTGGTGTTCTGGAAGCGGAAGTTAAACAGATCCTTGGTATTAATATCACTGATGCCCAGCGCCACCATCTGCTTAAAGAAGTTACTGGAAAAGAAGATGTAGACCGAATCCGAGGATTTCATCTCGTTAAACGTATAGTAGTAGGCATTGCCGCTGACCGGTTTCCAGCTGTTACCATCGAGGCTGAACTGCATATCATAGATATTCACCGCCGACGTCAGCGACGTGTTGTTAATCGCCGGGAAAATATGAATCGAGGTGTTGCTCAGGCCATTATGCTGCAACGCATAGTTGACCATCTTGCAGCTCAGACCGCTACGGGTACCAATCGTCTGGGCGCGACAGTTCGAGCTGCCCTCCCCCAGCGTCGGGATCCCATCGCTATTGATAAAGACTTCGGTCAGAGAATGGGTGTTAATCAGCTTTAAGTTTGCCGCTTTAGTATGGGTCACTTTACGCACGTACCAGGCGCCGGAGGCCTGATCTTTGCAGCGCGCCCCGCTGCTTGCATCGTAGGAGACGGAAGTCTGGCAGGCATTGATCGTCATCGACATGCTGCCACCAACCGGCATCTGCTGCAGATACTGGTAGAAAGCGTCCGACATCATGCCGTGCATCCATTTTTGGCCACCGGAGGTCACCGTCGCACCGTAAAAGCCGTTTGTATCCGTGACCTGGGGCAAAATCAGACTGGTCGCCATATCGCAACCGGCGTACCAGTTGATGCAGCGCAGCCCGCTCAGGGGGTTCGACACCGGCGAGTTTTCCAGCCACATGTCAAACTTCCAGTTGGCATTCAGCCCGGTGTTATAGCCGTTATCGATATAGCCCAGACTCTGCTGGTAGATAGTGCCGCTACCGGTATATTTCAGCCCGGTCCAGCGACTGGCGCCGGTCATGCGCGGATCCAGCACGCCGCCTGGAGTGGCGAAAAAGTTATCATCGGAGTTGTTTTCCACGAAAACAAACTGCACCGCTGCCGCGTCCGGCCAGGTTGTTTTCGTTACCGCCGCCTCTGCCCGCACCGCGCACAGTGCGACAATAAACAGGCTTACCAACGGGAACCACTTAGCTTTCATGACCTTCTCCTGCCTGCTGCGCGCTGGCGTAAGTTTTCAGACCCGTGCAGACGACATCGCCGACCCACACCGCCCCGCGCGCCTGACTTATCTCAAGCCCGACTTCACAGCTTTGGTTATTGCCGTAGGTGAAATCGATGGTGGGGTATTTTTTATCCACGTCCATCACGAATCCTCCCGTGTTATCGGTACGGGTGCGGCCAATATGGTTATTGATGTGTGCATTGGCCAGCAGCGTTCCATCTTCGGCGCGGATGCGCCCGGAAACGGTCACCATCTGTTTCACTTCCGGTTCGATAACCGCCACGTTGCCCGGGTAGAGCGTCAGGCTGCTCTTGCGGTTGCTGACAATGTCGTAGCTGTCGAGGGAGTTCTTACTGTTTTGCAGCTCGACTTCGTAACGGCTGTACGGCGAGAGCGGCAGATAGTTGCGTTTGCCGGTCAGCTGGATGACCCGTCCGTTGACCCGGGCGCTCAGCTTGCCGTCATCATCGAGATCGGTGTTAAAAATCACGCCGGCGTTACCGTCGGTGCGCCCGCTGGCGGCAATATTCCGCCCCTGCCAGCCGACGCTACCGCTGGCGGTCAGGTTGGTATTCACATAGCCGTCAGCGCCGCTGTTAATATTGAGCGTGCCATTGGCATAGCGGGTATCGAACTGGGCATAGCTTCCGCCGCTCAGCGTTTTGTCATCGCCGGTATCACCGGAGATCGCCCGCGAAATATTGGCCCCAAGAGTACGTACCACGCCCTCATCAAACTGTTTACGGGCGGAAAGGTTTGCCATGGTATAGCCATTCTGGTGGGTCATACCGGCGCTGAACCAGTTTCCCAGGGGGAGTGAGAAATCGAGCGCAACATATTTCCCGGTACTGCTACTGCTACCACTGCCACCATTATTGAAGCGCTGAATACCGGCACGCAGGCCCAGCGAGCCGAAGGCCCCGCTAAAGAGAGTCTGATAATAATCCGCCGTGTAGTAATGGCTGTTGTAGCGACGGTCGTCGTTGTAGCTAATACTAAAGGTCCCCAGCTTTGACCACAGCGGGTTCAGATTAAGGGTTCCGCCAATCGCCCGGTTGTCGGCATCGCTGCGCCGTAACCGGGCGCCAATAATGGTTTTTTCCTGGTTAACCCAGACGGTGCTAAAACCTCCGGGTAAGGTGGCGCTGATGCTGCCAATGCTGCTCCAGGAGCTATCGCTGGCCAGCATATTTTGCAGATTGACGTTGACAGACTCCGTCAGCGGTACGGTCAGACGCGTCTCGGCGACGGCATTGCTATCATAACCGTAGCCGGTTGCCGCCCAGCTGAACGTGCCCACGGATCCGGATGTCGACGCCCCCGCCAGCCAGCTCTCTTTCGCCGGTTTGCTCTTCTTGCCGCTCTCTGACCAGCGATCCATATGAAAGCTGCCGCCCCACACCTGCCAGGCCAGCGGAGCACCCGCTCCGCGCCCGCGACTGAAAAGTTTGTTCACCCGCTGAGTGC
This sequence comes from Klebsiella sp. YJ, assembly GCF_002108615.1. Lineage (NCBI taxonomy): Bacteria > Pseudomonadati > Pseudomonadota > Gammaproteobacteria > Enterobacterales > Enterobacteriaceae > Klebsiella > Klebsiella sp. YJ. The sequence goes on along the minus strand of NZ_MTEG01000027.1, from coordinate 71,767 downwards.
GCTTGCTGACCACCCGACCATTGACGATCACCTCAACATCCACATCATAAATGCCGTATGGCAGGCCTCGGGTGTCCACTTCGTGGTTACCCATTACGAAGTTCTGTACGCTCAGCAGACGTCCGTCGCGCGATAAATGCACTTCACCTGCTGCCGGCAAGAAAGCCACGATTGGCGTGACCGATTGTGAATTATCAAACACCGTTGAGCTGGCCTGGTTTCCCCAGGATGCGCCGTAGATTTTCCCGGCAGAAATGGCGGTCATCGGTCCAAGCGACTGTAAATTCCACGTATCCAGCATCCCGCCGGCAAAGCGATGCCCGGCGAAATCACGCTCATACATGGCCTTATAAATTTCGCTATCCTGATTGCTGGTTCCGGTGCCGTAGAGCGACCCGTCCAACACAATATGGTGCTCGCGCAGTGAGCTGACGCTGTTCAACGACAGATAGCTGGACGTACTGTTGCCAGCGTTACGCATCTGGTTGTTATACACGCCGAGGTTATAGTTCAGACTGCTGCTGATGCTGTTAACGCTGGACTGGCCGATATCTTCACTGCGCGAACGCAGAACGGTTCCCAGCGCCTCTCGTTTCACGACCAGTTGCAGCAGCAGCTGCCGCAGACTGAGCTGCAGCTGCGCATCGCGGGTGAGCATGATGTGTAAATCGCTGTTGAAAGGTTCATTCGCCAGTTCAGTCAGCGTTTTTCGGGTTTGTTCACTCACGCTGGCGTTGTCCCCGCGCTCTTCCAGCTGAATATGACGGACGCGAAGCGTACCGGCGTCCAGCCAAATAAACGCACTGCCAAGCCGCTGGTCATCCTGCGTCCCCGCGCTGCCTTCCAGGTGAAGAAACAGTGGGATACTCATTCCATCCTGTAGCGCCTGGCTGAAGGCCTGGGGAATCACTACGCCGCCAATTTGCTGCACCTGCTGAGGAGCGGCATTCACACTAAGCGGAAGAGTAAAAATGGCCATACCACAGGCAAGGAGCGTTTTCAGCTCAGGTGAAATCCGTCGTAAAGGCATAACCTGATTCCGTCAGCACAATTGTTATTTTACGGGAACAAACTGCTCGCCCTGCCAGAGTGCGACCCGCCCTTTTTTATCGGCAACATTCACGCGGGTGAAACGGCGCTCTTTGCCGGGCATGAGGTAATAGTTTTCTTTGCATTCTTTGCCATCTGCGGGCTTCAGGCAGGGGCCGTAAGCCAGGATACGTAGCGTGGCATTGCCGGTATTCACCAGCGTTCCATTGGCATACTGATAGCGGTAATCCGCCTTGCGTGGGGCTACGACCAGGATGGTGCCGATGCGGGCCGATGCGGTAGCCACCGCACTGCGCCTGGCACTATCGCGCTGCGCATCGCTCAACGCCTGATCGAACCAGACGATGCGGTAGTAGCGCTCTTTATTATCCGCCGGTCCTTTGTAGAAAAAACGAATGACATCGCTACTCTTCGCGGGCAGTAGCAGGCTGGCTGGTGTCAGCAGCACTTCATCCTGACTGTCCATCGGAATCACGCTGCCGCCTTCAAGCGGTGAGGAAAGGCGTTCAACATGGATATTGATTAAGCGTCCACTCTCGGTGGTGTTTTTAATCTCTTTACTGAGCACGCTGGCGTCGCTGTTCATAAATGAAGAAATATCGCCAACATCCAGTGCCAGGGCCGGCATGATGGCGCAAAAATACAGGCTGATAGCCAGAATGCGGTTTTTCATATGAATTCGGTCCGTGGAAGAAAGCAGGGGGAATCCCCCCTGCTCGTGCTACAGAGAAATCAGCTGGTCCATGTCGCGTCGAACTGGACGCTGACGTCACCGCTCCAGATCCCTTCCGGCAGCGTGCTGTAATCGGTCACTGCAGCCGTACCATCGGTGGTGCCACTGATGATAGAGAAGTTGAAACCATCCTGTGCGGTCGCGCGGCCAGCCTGGTTATAACCGTTAGACAGTGCGCTAAGGTTGCCGCCCAGAACGCCATTCGCGGTGTCGATCATGACGGTATCAGCCGATTTTTCGACGGCAACGCCGTTATAATCCACACCCACATTCAGCGTCGAACCGGAGGTATCCAGCTGGGTCAGGGTATTGGTAATCAGACGGGAGGTCAGTTTAAATGCTGTCGCAGTCGCATCCCCTTCAATTGCAACATCAAACAGACCTTTCTGAGAGTTAAAGCCTTTAATCCCTTCTGCATACTGGAAAGCCAGGCTACCCAGAGGGGTCACAACCAGTTTGCTGGTAGTGTCTTTTTTTGCCGTTGCCGACCAGGTTGCGACGGCCTGAGCCGTAACGTCTGCTGCCTGAACAGCGCCCACACAGAAAGTCGTCACAAGAGCTGCTGCTAACATTTTCAATTTCATATTCATCACCTGATAAAAATAATAGGCTTTTTATCGCCCGTGCTGTTCCATAGTTATTTATGGAGCCATTACCCTTAAGAACCTGATGTTCTTAAATGCAAAACTTGAATAAAATCGATAAAACTCAATAAATTTCCGCGAAAATAAAACGCAATAATGCTGCCAGTGATACAACATTAAATAAGGATCATGTCGGTCCCTGATGCCGGCAAGATAAAACGCATTAAGGCAAGCATGGTAATGTTGTTGTTATTTAACAAGCCGACCTTATTACTGGTATTACTTTTATGTAAACTCACCGTCTTGATACTCAGACCAAGAGTTTTAGAAATATCATTAATTAAGTTCCCAATAATCATTAATGACATAATTTTCTCTTCACGAACCGTGAGGTTTCTTTTTCTGGCTTTAAACCTCTTCAGCTTAAGGATGTTTTCAACCGTTTTAACACTCGCGTCAGCAGACAGAAAACAGATATTATTGATGTCAGAAACATCACTGACAAATTTGGCATCCGGAGCCACGATCACTTTCGCCGGACTGTTCATCAAATAATACTGATATGAACAAAGCATTTTATCTATCTGTGCAAAATGGATAATGACGTAATCTTCGGCACTCAGTACCTGGCACTGCTGGTACGCATACTCACTGTCAATGTTATCGACCCAGGTAATGTTGCAATCATCGTCAGCCATGCTGACCAGACCCTGCATATAGAAATAATTATCTGTTACGATCAATACTGCCATGATAACAGAACCTCCATTCCATTGAGTCTGTTGACCCCCATCCGTTGGCTGAGACAAACACCTATAATGAAGTTCGCCTCAGCTTTTTACTTTTCTTTTATGAAAGGTGACAAAACATCACTATTATTTTTGTTACGGTAACACCGCCACATTTCATGCACAAATAGTAAGCTTAATAAGCAGAATTTATTACTCATAAAGTTATGAAGGGCAAAAAAATCACATCTGTTGAGTATTTGTTAAAACTCAAATCATTGATAAACATAAGAATAATTAGTAAATTTAACAAATAAAAAGCAATTCAGGCAAAACCTCACCTGGGGATTAAGAGTATTCTTAGTTATGAGTGAATGTCAGGTTTACTCTTTGGTGCTAGTATCGCGGCATCAAATCCCAGATAAATGACACAGTGGTAACTATTCTCACAATAAGAAATCATATATGGCTACTATTTACGTTATAGAGAACACGCTGCGATTTAACTCAGAAGCGCATACTCTCCATTCCATAAAAAGTAATGAACGTATGGCCCTGGCAATACCAGCAAGCCTTTGCTTTGATTTGTTAATAAAAAATCAAGGAAGAATCGTCACTCAGGCAGAGCTACTGCAAAATGCGTGGGGAGAAAGGGGGATGAGTGTTACGCCGAATACTCTACATCAAAATATCTCTTTGCTGCGTAAGTCTTTAAATTACTTCAATGTGAATGGAACACTGATTCAAACGATCCCTAAACGGGGTTTCATGATTGCGGATGAAGCGAATATCCGGATTGATACTCCCGGCGCCCCTGCGGAGAAGGATAATGATATTGCCACTCCAGAAATAAATCAGCTGAACAGAGTTGTGACGGAAGGAAATGGCGCTCATCATGAAGGGAGCCAGCAACTTCACGCCGACCCACCGACAGCGCAAGACAAAGGTGACGTCCTGTCGACGAGAATCATCGAGGCCGTGAGAAAAAGAAAGACAGGATGGCTTGTCGCCGGTATTACCAGTCTGTTGATTATTCTGTTGCATATTATCTACCTTAACCCGTCAGCCACGATCGATTCACCTTTCGCGTCGTATACGCTGATCACGACGATCAATAGCTGCAAGGTTTTCAGAAATGATGATCTAAGATTTGATGAGTACTATATTAATTTTCTTAAAGAGCATAATATCACCTGCTCAAATGGACGGACTATTTATATAACGAATCATTACCCATCGAGCAGGACCTCACTGATCTCCTGTCGATACCCAATAAAATCTCATAAAAAATCATTCTGTACCTCATCTTATTACTTAAAATAACACAATATGAAAACACGAAAAATAAACAAAGTCATTGCATATACTTTCATTATTATCACGATAAGTCTTGTCTTTTATTACATCAGTTCATTTGATGACGATGAGAGCATTAACTGCACATCCGCTTTTTCAATAGTTAATGACGGTGAGGAATATTCTTTCTCTGTCACTTTCTTTGCCAGCGATGGGGATGGGTTAATTACATTCACCGGTAATTCCAGAAACACAAAGGATGACATCAGCATCAGAAAATATATAACCTATGTAAAAAATAAAAATAATATTTATATTTTCAGAAGTAGCGACACGAACATTCGCTCAAATTCCACAGCGCTCCCTGATAAATTCGATGAGATTCTACCGCCGTTCTTTACGGGGATCAGAAAAGAAGATCGATTCATTATCAAAATATTAAAGATAAAACATGACTCGTGGGTATTTATGTCAACAAATACCCCCTATTTTATTTGTGAAAATACCAATGGTTAGCGCCAACTTCGTTAACACAGCGCATGGTGCTTGAAATTGCCAGGGCAACGTTTAATCGCACAATGTGGCTGATAACAGCAACCCTCTATCGTCGTGGCCCCGAAATCATAGGGGCAGGATGGTCTTTCCCTTAGGATTTCCCATTGCTCATGGCTGTAGGTTGACATATTGTAGACCTTAATATAATGATATTTTCCATTAACTAATACCTTCGAGGAATACAGTTTCATGGATTCTCCGGGAAGTAACAGAATATCGGCTTCATACCATATAATAAATTTTAAAAAGCGCAATCTCGATATACTTGAAAATGCTACACCGGAATGTGGGCAAATAATTGTGTTCTGAATTATCCATTTCATGTCGCGTCCTTGTGCTTTATGAGAAACAGCCACATAGCTAGTCATAGCAAAGATTATAATTATCCGCAAGTCCTCTCCTCGATATTGTGAGGTAAAATCACGATATTCTTCCAGTAAATTGATAAACAGTTAGTAGCGGAGTAATATAAAATACGTAGACATGAAAATATAGCGACATAATTCTACATTACGCCGGGTATAAATTTACAATACGCGGATGATTGATGTGCCGACTACAGTTAAAGAGGGCGCGACGGATTGTCATCAACCCATCGCGTTATTGATGAATAATTTACCAGGTTTTGCCAATATTAAACTGAAACTGCTCCGCTTTATCGCCATCATATTTTTTAAATGGTTCGGCCCAGGAAAAGACCAGCGGCCCCAGCGGCGACATCCACTGCACCGCAATCCCTGCCGACATACGAATATGCAGCGGATCGCCGTAGTCAGGGATCCCGGCGGCCTGCGTCTGAGCGCTATTTTGCCATGATGTACTCCATACCGTCCCCGCATCGACGAACAGCGAGGTGCGTAAACTGTCGGCATATTTATCATTAATAAACGGCGTCGGAATAATAAATTCACTATTCAGTACCGCCATGGCGTTGCCGCCCACCGCATCCGAAGAGCTTTCAACCGGGCAGTTACTGTAGCTGCTTTCAGTCCCGTTACAGCGATAATAGGCCGCTTTTGGACCAATCGTATTGGAAGAGAACCCCCGCACTGACGACGACCCTCCGGCATAGAAGTTATCGTAAAACGGAACCGAATTCCCGTTCAGGCCGCCGGCATAACCTGCTTTCAGATGCTCCATCCAGACCCAGCTTTTCCCTTCATTCAGAGGGAGATATTGCGTGGTATCCAGGGTGAGTTTGTAATAGCTGTTGTCTGATCCCGGCACGGTCACTTTACCGCTCAGGCTGCTTTTATTCCCGGAACGAGGGAAAAACCCGCGGTCGAGATTGTTATAGCTCCAGCCGAGACTGGCGAAAACGTCGTTGGCGCTATACGTCGCCCCGCTGTCGCCATCTTTGGTGACCACGTTCGGATAAATCCCTCGCGAATTAAGGTAATTCCACGTCGTCAGCTCCGGATCCATGTTCGTCAGGTAGTTATGGACGTAATCAATGCCCACATTCAGTGAGTTATTCTCACTAATCGGGAAACCAAGATTGCTCCCCAGCCCGTAGCTTTGCTGGTTATAGCTCCCGGCATCTGCATCGGCAGCATCGTAGCTGTTGTAGAAAATTTTCCCGCCGAGGCTGACGCCATCAACGGTAAAATAGGGATCGGTTGCGCCCAGTTCAACATAGGACTGGTAGCTGTTACGGGTGCCGTTAAAACTCACGCTGTTGCCGGTGCCTAGCCAGTTATCCTGAGTGACGCCAAGCTGATAGCTGATGCCGCTGTCTGTCCCGAATCCCAGGCCCACGTTAAACGAACCGGTGTTACGTTCTTTCACTTTATACACCACGTCGACCTGATCCTGGCTCCCGGCAACCGGGGTGATTTCTTTATCCACCGTTTCAAAAAAGCCCGTACGATCCAGCCGCTCTTTCCCTTGCTGTACTTTTTCGTCGTTGAGCCACGCCCCCTCCATTTGCCGCATTTCACGACGCAAGACGGCGTCACGCGAAGTATCATTCCCGGTAAACCGGATCTGGCGCACGGAATACCGACGTCCGGCATCAACATTGATATGCAGGGTCACACTTTTGTTGGTCTCATCGATTTCCGTACGGGTATTCACCTGGGGCCAGGCATAGCCATATTTACCAAAGCGTTTTTTGATGCTGTTTTCAACGGCGGTAATGTCGGCTCCGCTGTACCATTTGCCCGACAGAGACTGCGCCAGCGCTTCTGTCTCTTGCGCATGCCCGGCCATCTCGCCGCTCACCAGCGTGCTGGTGACTTTATAGCGATCGCCTTCAGAGAGATTGACCGTCAGATACAGCGACTTTTTATCCGGCGTGATGCTGACCTGACTGGAGTTAATGGTAAAGCGCGCATAGCCACGATCGAGGTAATAACTACGCAGGGTTTCCAGGTCGGCTTCCATTTTTTGTTTCTGATATTTCTTGTCGCCAATCACGTTCCACCATGGAACATGGTCACGCAGCTGCAGCTGGTCCAGCAGAGTTTCCTCGCGGAAGGCTTTATTGCCGATAATATTAATCTGGGCAATCGTCGCGGCGATCCCTTCCTGAAAAACAAACTTTAAATCGACGCGGTTTCGCGGTAGCGGCGTGACCACAGCATGGACCTGCGCACTGTATTTCCCGACGCTATAATAGAAATCCTGTAATCCTTTTTCTATTTCACTGAGGGCATTACGATCTAACGCGCTCCCTTCTTCGACGCCGCTGGCCGCCAGATTGTCTTTCAGGGCGTCATCTTTCACCGCTTTATTCCCCGAAAAACTTAATTTGGCGATGGTCGGCCGCTCTTTAAGCTGTACCACCAGCGTCGTTCCATCGCGCAGGATCTGGACATTTTCAAAGTTACCGCTGGCATATAAAGCGCGTAGCGACTCGCTAATATCATCATTAGACACCTGTTCTCCGGTATGGATCGGCATGCTTAATAGCGCGGCCCCTACGGTAACGCGCTGCAACCCCTCAAAACGAATATCATCAATTTTGTACGTTGTTGATGCATAAAGCGTTAAGGGAGAAATTAATAACCCGGCAATGATATTTGTTTTCTTTAGCATGGACGTTTCGTCTAAGAGATATTTGGCGATAGCAGAATTCTGCTGGGATTTGCGTAAGCAACGCGCAGAATTACACTTCATTATGGCGAAACAATGGAGAAAAAATGGATGTTATTGGCTGGAGAAAAAAATAAAATTTAACGGAACTTCGTTCTAATAAGTCAGTCTGAGCAGCAACCTGACAACCGAATGAAAGCGCACAATGACTTTAAGGTATAAAACAAAAAGCCCCCTTTCTAATGGGGTGAAAGGGGGAATGATCTTGTCAGGAATGATGCTCTCTGGGATAAACCAGGAACACCGGCAATTTACCCTGAAATACCGAACTTAAAATGAAGAGATATTGAATAAATTATGCAGTAACGACCCGTAATACCCGCAAGGGTTCCGGGCGTTAATTTGTATGAATTCTTCATCTTTTCCTCAAAATAGCAGAATAGAGTATGAGAGGCTTATGGGAACATCAAAGCACATCAAGCGTTATATCGCAAAAGTAAAGTAGTGGCGCCTTACCATGGAGGGTGAGGCATTTACCTGGCCGCCTGCAGCCCTCCCGCCACGCGATGGAGAGGCCCGGTCCTGGAATGAGCATGAATCATGCGTAGAAATGAGATCCAGCAGTCCGTTCTCAACGAACTGGTACGCTGGATAAAAAACAACCTCGAGAAAAAACTCACGGTCAATGCACTCAGCGTGTTTTCCGGGTATTCCGAGTGGCACCTCTTTCGTCTGTTCCGTCATCATTTTAATATGTCGCCGATGGAATATATCAGGCAACAGCGTATGTCGCTATGTCGTGATTTATTACAGATGCAACCGGCTTTCCGTATCGTCGATATTTGCATTATGGCCGGATATGAAGATATCAGTGCATTTAACCGGACATTTAAGAGGTATTATTCTCTCACCCCCACGCAGTTTCGCCAGCGTATTAATGAACAATCCGGATAATCCTTCCTGAAGTTAAAAATAAAAGGCCGGGAACAGACTTATGTTCCCGGCCAGGCAGAACAGGATCAGAAATGCGTATTTACGCTGACATAGAAGGTCCGCCCTGACTCATTATAGGTCTCCGCACCGGCACCGTATAAATAGGCGCCGGTGGTCGCGTTCCCGGTCGTTTGGGCATTTCCAGCACGGTAGTGGCGTATATCAAAGAGGTTATCCACGCCGCTGGTCAGGCTCAGATTTTTGTTCACATCCCAGGTCGCGCTCAGCCCGACGATGCTGTACGGACTCACTTCGTTCAGCTCACTACCGGATACCGCCTCGCCTTTGTAATTGAAACGCTTAGGTTTCTGCCGCCCGTACCAGGTAAAGGTGCTTTGCAACGAGAGATCGTCGCGGACCTGCCAGCCGAGCGTAGAGTTAAGGGTAAACTGCGGAATCACCGACAGGCGATCGCCGGTCGTCTTGTTCTTACTTTGCAACATCCAGGTCAGGTTATTACTCCAGTTGACCGTTTCACTCACCGGCAGGTTAAGCGAACCTTCCAGCCCCTCCACCAGCGCTTTGGGGACGTTCTCCCACTGATAAATATTCGTGGTTCCATTGCTTGCCGTACCGACAGCTGAATACCCGGACTCAATTTTATTGCGGTAGTCGTTACGGAACCAGGTTATCCCCGCCTGATAGCCTTCGTGCTTGTATTCCAGACCAATCTCTTTGTTAACGCTGGTTTCCGCCTTCAGGTCGCTATTTCCCATCAGATAACAGGCCGAACTGCTGGCGTAGCACCCCTGGCCGTTACTGTAGAGAATATAGTTGGGGTTGAGCTGATAGAGGTTCGGCGCTTTATAGGCGCGGGCAATGCCTAGCTTCAGGGTCCAGTCGTCGCTCAGTCCCTGCGACAGGTTCAGCGACGGACTCCAGTTATTACCGACGATGCTGTGATGGTCAAAACGCAGGGCCGGCGTCAGCATCGTACTATCGGTTAGCGCGATATTATCTTCGGTAAACAGCGAGAAAATTTCGGCGCTGCTGTAAGGCGTGCGGCCGGAGGTCGAAATACCGTCAATCGAGCCGTAAGAGAGTGCCTGGGTGGTCGACACGCCATCTTTCATCCGCTGCTGATTCCACTCGGTGCCCAACGTCAGGTTCTGCTCAACGCCCAGCGTAAACGGGATATTGACCTCGCTGTGCAGCAGAACGTCCGCCAGATCGATATCCGAGAATTCGCTGCTGGAGAAGATGCCCTCGGTCCCGCCGGCCAGACCTTCATTCATACGGGAGTTACGGGTATGTTCATACTGCGCATAGCTGTTGCTGGTGACACCGTTGTCCCAGCCTCCGGTCCAGGTCAGGCCGTAGGTCTGACGGTAAATTCGGTTGGTCTCTTTACCATACATGCTTTTCACGAGCGTACTGGTATTGGTGTTCTGGGTATCGCCAGCGTAGAGGTTGCCCTGGCGGCTATAGCCAGTTTCAAACTCCAGCGCCTGCATGGGAGCAAATTCCCAGCGCAGCTTACCGTGGATATCTTTGTTCACCACCCCTTCACGCCCGGCCGGATAAGATCCGGCATAGCTGCCGGTCCGCTCCGCCTCGTGGCCGGCGTTAATATCCTGGGCATCAGCCTGGGTTTTACTCAGGTTGCCCCATAAATTAAAACTCACGCTGTCCGACATCGGCCCCTCAAGGCTGAAGTTCGTCCGCTTCGTCGCCCCCTCTTTTCGGTGCTGCGGCGCGTTCATGTAGGTATTCCAGGAGCCGTGCCATTCGTTATTCACAGGCTTAGTGATGATATTCACGACGCCACCCATTGCGCCGTTGCCATAGCGCGCCGCCGCAGGGCCGCGAATCACATCAATGTGGTCGATCATCTCCGCAGGAACCCAACCGGTGTCGCCACGCGTATCGCGATCGCCGCGCCAGCCATAGCGTACCGAATTGCGACTGGTCACCGGCTTTCCATCGATCAGGATCAGCGTATTCTCTGGCCCCATACCGCGGATATCAATTTGCCGGTTATTCCCGCGCTGGCCGCTGGTCGAGTTGCCAGTCAGGTTCACCCCCGGCTGAGTGCGAATCAGTTCTGAGATATCGCGTGCCGGCGGATGTTTGCGAATTTCGTCAGCCGTGAGCGTTGATACGCCCGGCGCCTGTAAGGTCTGTCTGGCAGCGGTCACTACCATCGTCTCTTCGGTTTTGGCCGCAGCGGTATCGGCGTCCTTTGCCTCTTCCGGTTTGCTGATGTCGGCGGCCTGCGCGGGTAGCGCCGCGCCCCAGATAGCCAGATGAATCAGCGCGGCCAGCGAGTAGTGTGAGTTTCGTTTCATGGAGTATGCCCTGTTTTCTTTTTTTGCTGTCGGGGCGCGCCTCCTTCATCCTTAGATAAACAGCGGCAATCATTTCCATGCGAACAACTTAGTGCCTGGTTTTGGCATAGCAAGGCCCTCCCGGAAAATAACGGGATATAAATAGCCTGTGGCCAAAATATAAAGTCTCACCCTGTCAAAAATGAAAAATACGCGTCAGCACTATTCTTAGATAGCGTTTTTCGATCAGCCTTAGAGATGATTATTGTGCGTTATCACGTTATTAGAAATGAGATTCATTATCAAGTTGATAATGTAAAATAGCGGAAACAGATTAAAATACAATAAATAAAACAACGGGATAAATAAAAAATAATATTCTCAAGTCACTCAAATAATTAATACCAAAACTTACAACAACATAAAAAAAACATTATTCAATCATATTATCTCCATAATCATTTGTGGCCGCTCATTCCTTTATCACAATAAAATGAATGCCCCAAAACAGAGAGCCTGGTTAGCCCGGCAATATGCCTGCCAGAATCGAGGCAGATAGCCTCTCTTTTGGCAGCACAAAAAGTGGCTCTCGCCTCTGACACAACCGGCGATGTTTCCCCGCGCAGTCGGGCAAACGAACAGCCTAACCCCCCCAGAGTTGACTAAAATATAGGGATGCACCTGCGGAGCTTCTCTCCATGAACATCCTCTCATTTCAACGACCCGCTATCGCCAGCTTTGCCTGCCTTGTTGCCCTGCTGTTTGCCGGTTCCGTTTATGCGGCAGTCGGGGAAAAGCAACCTCCGCCTCAGGAAAAACGACAGGCGCTGGAACTCAATACGCAAGAGATGCAGAAGCCCTGGCAAGGCGATCTCCCCGGTATGCTCGACAGACGCGTCATCAGAGTCTTAACCACCTACAGCAAGACCTTTTTCTTTATCGACAAAGGTACCCAGCGCGGGGCAACGCATGACATCTTCATTGAGTACGAACGCAACCTTAATCAACAGTTGATGAAGGAGAAAAAGCTCAAACATCGCCATCTGAAGGTACGGATAGTTTTCGTCCCGGTGGCCCGTGACCAGCTCTTCAGCGCACTCGTTGCCGGCAAAGGAGATATCGTCGCCGCAAATCTTACGGTTACCGAGGATCGTCAGCAGCAGGCTGACTTCACGATACCGCTCTATTCCAATGTTCAGGAGCTTCTGCTCTCCGGTCCTGGTTCACCGGAAGTCGCCAACCTGGAACAACTTTCTGGCAAAGAGGTATTTGTTCGCCAGTCATCAAGCTATTACCAAAGCCTGGTCGCCCTGAATGCGCATTTTGCGAAAGAATCTCGTCCGCCGGTTATTATCGAAGCCGCTCCGGAATCACTCGAAGATGAGGACCTGATAGAAATGCTCAGCGCCGGCCTTATTCCGTTGACCGTCGTCGATCGTCATAAGGCGCTATTCTGGAAACAAGTTTTCCCCAAAATTGAAGTCCATCAGGATATTGTCCTGCGTAAAGATGCCAGCATCGGCTGGGCGGTACGTAAGAACAGTCCGCAGCTTCTCGCCTCGCTAAACCGCTTTGTGAAGGCTAACGGCCAGGGCAGTAAGCTGGGAAATACCATCCTGTTGCGCTATCTGAAGAACGCGAAGTATGTCAAAAATGCCGCCGCGCAGAAGGAACGGCGAAAATTTCTGGCGATGGTGGATATCTTCCGCAAATACGGCGCTCGGTATGACGTTGACTGGCTGTTAATGGCGGCCCAGGGTTATCAGGAATCACGCCTCAATCAGTCGGTTCGCAGCCATGTGGGCGCCATCGGCGTTATGCAGGTGATGCCGCGGACGGGCAAAGAGCTGAAGGTCGGAGATATCAGCAAGCTGGATCCGAATATCCATGCCGGGGTGAAATATATGCGCTGGATGATCGACCATTACTATGGCGATGAGCCGATGACCCGGCTCGACAAAGCGCTCTTTTCCTTCGCGTCCTATAACGCCGGGCCCGCCCGTATCGCCCGCCTGCGGACAGAAACCAGCAAGCGCGGTTTTAACCCTGATATCTGGTTTGGCAATGTGGAGTATCTGGCCGCTGAGAAGATCGGTTCCGAGACCGTCACCTACGTCAGCAATATCTATAAGTACTACATTGCCTATCGGCTAATTGTCGATGAAATGGCGCGCAAACAAAAAGCCACCACCCAGTCGAACAGCCCGGCAACGCCCGCCGGGGAACAGGCCGCTCCCGCTACGCCGTGAGGCAGTATCATCGCTGGATACGCGGAGAGAGCAGATATAAAAAAGCCCCGAAAACGGGGCTTTTTCTTATGCTTTAACGACAGTGCCTAAGGATGATCTTAGAACGGGATATCGTCATCGAAATCCATCGGTGGTTCGTTAGAAGGTGCTGCCGGTGCCTGCTGCTGCGGGCGAGACTGCGCGCCGCCGCTAAACTGGTTGCCGCCCTGCGGCTGCTGAGGCTGACCCCAACCGCCCTGCTGCTGACCGCCGCCTGCCGGAGCGCCCGCGCCCTGCTGACGACCGCCGAGCATTTGCATCGTGCCGCCAACGTTAACCACGATCTCGGTGGTGTATTTTTCCTGACCAGACTGGTCAGTCCATTTACGGGTACGCAGCTGGCCTTCAATGTAGACCTGAGAACCTTTACGCAGATACTCGCCGGCCACTTCCGCCAGTTTGCCGAACAGCACAACGCGGTGCCATTCAGTCTGCTCTTTCATCTCACCGGTCGCTTTATCACGCCAGGATTCGGAAGTAGCCAGCGTAATGTTGGCAACTGCGCCACCACTCGGCATGTAGCGTACTTCCGGGTCCTGGCCCAGATTACCGACGAGAATCACCTTGTTTACGCCTCTGCTGGCCATGTTTGTGTCTCCTGAATGCGTTTCTTAATAGTGTAAACGCGCGAGTGTACCATTTCCAGGCGCTGTGTTGATAGCTGGGAAGTATGTTCCAGATAACTCTCGCGGTACGCCATTTTTGCATACCCCACGCGAAAATGCATTCCAATACTGTATATTCAAACAGGTTAAATTGTGTCATAATTAGCCGTTTCTGCCGTTTGTCCTTCTAACAAACCAGGCAATCCGCGTATCTACCGGGAAAGGTGAATGGATAAGATCGAAGTTCGGGGCGCCCGCACCCATAATCTCAAAAACATCAACCTCGTCATCCCACGCGACAAACTGATTGTCGTCACCGGGCTGTCAGGGTCAGGCAAATCCTCATTGGCTTTCGACACACTGTATGCCGAAGGGCAACGTCGCTACGTTGAATCACTCTCTGCCTATGCGCGCCAGTTCCTGTCGCTAATGGAGAAGCCGGACGTCGATCATATCGAAGGACTGTCGCCGGCGATTTCCATTGAACAGAAATCAACGTCCCATAACCCTCGCTCTACGGTTGGGACCATTACCGAAATTCACGACTATCTGCGCCTGCTGTACGCGCGCGTCGGCGAGCCGCGCTGCCCGGACCATGATGTTCCTCTGGCCGCACAGACCGTCAGCCAGATGGTCGACAACGTGCTCTCACAACCGGAAGGTCAGCGCCTGATGCTGCTGGCGCCGATCATTAAAGAACGTAAAGGCGAGCACACCAAAACGCTGGAGAACCTGGCCAGCCAGGGCTATATCCGCGCGAGGATCGACGGCGAGGTCTGCGATCTTTCCGATCCGCCGAAGCTGGAACTGCAAAAGAAACACACCATTGAGGTGGTGATCGATCGCTTCAAGGTGCGTGACGATCTGTCCCAGCGTCTGGCCGAATCCTTTGAAACCGCTCTGGATCTTTCCGGCGGTACCGCCGTTGTCGCCAATATGGACGATGAAAAAGCGGAAGAGCTGCTGTTCTCCGCCAATTTCGCCTGTCCGATTTGCGGCTACAGCATGCGTGAGCTGGAGCCTCGCCTGTTTTCGTTCAACAACCCGGCAGGCGCCTGCCCGACCTGTGACGGTCTGGGCGTTCAGCAGTACTTCGATCCCGACAGGGTCATCCAGAATACGGAGCTGTCGCTGGCGGGCGGCGCCATTCGCGGCTGGGATCGCCGCAACTTCTACTACTTCCAGATGCTGAAGTCGCTGGCGGAGCATTATCAGTTCGATATCGAGGCGCCGTGGGGCACCCTGAACGCCGACGTGCAGAAGGTCATTTTGTACGGCTCAGGCAAAGAGAATATTGAATTCAAATACATGAACGACCGTGGCGATACTTCAGTGCGCCGTCACCCGTTCGAAGGCGTGCTGCACAATATGGAACGCCGCTACAAAGAGACGGAATCCAGCGCGGTGCGCGAAGAGCTGGCGAAGTTTATCAGCAATCGTCCGTGCGCCAGCTGTGACGGTACCCGTCTGCGCCGCGAAGCCCGCCACGTATTTGTCGAAAATACGCCGCTGCCAACCATCTCTGACATGAGCATTGGCCACGCGATGGATTTCTTCACCAATCTGAAGCTGTCCGGCCAGCGGGCGCAAATTGCGGAAAAAGTGCTGAAAGAGATTGGCGATCGCCTGAAATTCCTCGTCAACGTCGGCCTGAACTACCTGACGCTCTCCCGTTCGGCAGAAACCCTCTCCGGCGGTGAAGCCCAGCGTATTCGTCTGGCAAGCCAGATTGGTGCCGGACTGGTCGGCGTGATGTACGTGCTGGATGAGCCGTCCATCGGCCTGCATCAGCGCGATAACGAACGTCTGCTCGGCACGCTGGTTCATCTGCGCAATCTGGGCAATACGGTGATTGTCGTCGAGCATGATGAAGACGCCATCCGCGCCGCCGACCACGTGATCGACATCGGTCCTGGCGCCGGGGTACACGGCGGCCAGGTGGTGGCTGAAGGGACGCTGGAGGCGATCATGGCGGTGCCTGAATCCCTGACCGGGCAGTACATGAGCGGCAAACGCAAGATTGAAGTACCGAAGCAGCGCGTGCCCGCCGACGCGGAAAAAGTGCTCAGGCTCACCGGTGCGCGCGGCAACAACCTGAAGGATGTGACGCTGACGCTGCCGGTCGGCCTGTTTACCTGTATCACCGGGGTCTCCGGTTCAGGTAAATCCACGCTGATTAACGATACGCTGTTCCCGATTGCCCAGCGTCAGCTCAACGGCGCCACCATCGCCGAACCTGCGCCATATCGCGATGTGCAGGGGCTGGAACACTTCGATAAGGTCATCGATATCGACCAGAGCCCGATTGGCCGTACGCCGCGCTCAAACCCGGCAACCTATACCGGCGTTTTCACACCGGTACGTGAACTGTTTGCCGGCGTGCCGGAATCGCGCTCACGTGGCTATACGCCAGGGCGCTTCAGCTTTAACGTCCGCGGCGGCCGCTGCGAAGCCTGTCAGGGTGATGGCGTGATTAAAGTCGAAATGCACTTCTTGCCGGATATTTATGTGCCGTGCGACCAGTGCAAAGGCAAGCGCTATAACCGCGAAACGCTGGAGATTAAGTACAAAGGCAAGACCATTCATGAAGTGCTGGATATGACCATTGAAGAAGCGCGTGAGTTCTTTGATGCCGTGCCGGCGCTGGCGCGTAAGCTACAAACGCTGATGGACGTCGGCCTGACCTATATTCGTCTCGGCCAGTCCGCTACGACGCTGTCCGGCGGTGAGGCCCAGCGCGTGAAGCTGGCGCGCGAGCTGTCAAAACGCGGTACCGGCCAGACGCTCTATATTCTCGATGAGCCGACGACGGGGCTGCACTTCGCCGATATCCAGCAGCTGCTGGACGTTCTGCATCAGCTGCGCGATCAGGGCAACACCATCGTGGTCATTGAGCACAACCTGGATGTCATCAAAACTGCGGACTGGATCGTTGACCTTGGGCCGGAAGGCGGCAGCGGCGGCGGTGAAATCCTCGTCTCCGGTACGCCAGAGACCGTTGCAGAGTGCGAAGCCTCGCACACCGCACGCTTCCTCAAACCCTTGCTGAGCTAATCACCGGGAAAGCTGCTGTCGGGTTGGTTCCGACAGCAGCCGCACCGCCTGCTGGTAGGAAGCATCCACCAGGTAGTAAATCTGCGAATCCGGCAAGGATCCATCAAGAAAGACCGTACTCCAGTGGGCTTTATTCAGATGTCTGCTGGGGCGGATATCCACATGCTGTTCCCGCAGCAGTTCGGCAAGCTCCGGACTGGCTTTCAGCGACACGGCTGGCCGCTTATCTTCCACTTCTTTCACCAATGCAAAGAGCACGTCCGCCACTTTAATCTGCGTGGCCTTCCAGTCGCTGTGCACGCTTTGCTCTGCGCCCGGTTTTGCCATGCAGTACAGCAATAACTCCGAAATTGTCATCTGTTATTCCCCCGTGAGCGTCGCAACGATATGCCGCGAACCGCCGTGAATACGATGTTCCCCTAACCAGATTCCTTGCCAGGTCCCCAGCCTGACGCGCCCGTCCTTCACCGGCAGCAGCAGGGAGACGCCAAGCATCGACGACTTGATATGCGACGGCATATCATCTGGACCTTCATAATCATGTTCATACGGCGCATTATCCGGCACCGCGTTGAGAAAATACTGCTCCATATCGTAACGGACGGTTGGATCGCAGTTTTCGTTAAGCGTCAGGGAAGCGGAAGTGTGCTGGAGCAGCAGATGCAACATCCCGACTTTGACGCGCGACAGCGCGTGGAGCTGTCCCAGGATCTCGTCGGTGACCAGATGAAAACCGCGAGATTTTGCGCCTAACGTCAGCGTTTGTTGATGCCACATAAACGACCCCTGTTGCGAATGAATCTTTCTAAGTGTGCAGCAATAAGCGAAAAGGTAAAACCTCCCCACACGCTTTTTCGTACAAAAAAGCGGCAGCCCGGAGGCTGCCGCTTTCGCTTCTGACTCATTTCCACAGAAGATGAAATTAGTATTCGGAATTCACGATCACTTCTTCACCCAGCGCTCCGGCCATCGGCAGAGGTTTATATGACGAGTTTGACGCGCGCAGTACGCGAATGCCGCGAGCCCCGGCATCATGCGCGGCAGAGATGTCGTTATCGGAATCACCGTAGAAGACCTTAATATTCTTCTCTTTCAGCCACTGGACTTTCGTATTCTGCCCCGGCTTGTCACCGGCAAAAATGACCGGATTCATGTTTGCCGCCGGGATCAGGAAATCATCCTGCAGCGTTTTCGAGACCGTTTCCGTTTTGGTCTGGCTGCGTCCGGTGACGAAATAAATGCTATCGCCGCGCTTCACATGCATTGCAATCAGCTGACGCGCCACCTCTTTAGGCATGCTGAATTCGTCCCAGCCGTTATTCATTTTTTCCCAGAATTCCGGGTTTTTCAGGTAAGCATCGCTGCCGGGAGAGAAGGTCTTTTGGCCGCGCCAGAAGCCCGGGCTGGAAAATAGCACGGTGTCATCGATATCAAAACCTACGGCAAACGGCTGACGACCCAACAGGCTGTTTTCAATCTGTGCGACGGAAACCCAGTGAACAGGCGCCTGCTCAGCCAGTCTGGCGACGTTGGTACCCGGATTTAGTGACGGAGAAGACTCCAGGGCGATTGCTGAGTGATTTAACGTGAAAAGTAAACAGAAGGCGCTAAAGGCCAAAGTTATCTTGCGCATAGTTATCCCTTTTAAGCGTCATCCTGCCAACTGCCGCTTTGCTGGCCGCAAGGCGCCTGGGGCAACCGCCGCGATACGGCGCGGATGACGGTGCGTATAAGTCGTCGAATCGTTATAATTTTCAATAATGTGGCTGCTTATTACTGGACCATGACCTTAACTCCGGCCCTCGCCGATGAAAAGAATTTTCTGCTCAGATGTCATAGAAAAAGAGAATGATCACACTTCGGAAGGGAATAGTCCTTTCCCGCAAACGGGAAAGGACATGATATTCGCAGGGAATTAGATAACGGCAGAAAACGCCTGCGCGACGCGCTGGACGTTGCGTGAATTGAGACCCGCCACGCACATCCGGCCGCTGGAAATCAGATACACGCCAAACTCTTCACGCAGACGATCAACCTGCGCCGCACTCAGGCCGGTGTAGCTGAACATCCCACGCTGTTTGAGCAGGTAGTCAAAATTGACGCCCGGTACCGCGTCTTTCAGAACGTTCACCAGCTCCTGACGCATCGCCAGAATACGCGTACGCATCTCTTCCACTTCCGCCAGCCAGCTGGCTTTCAGCTCCGCATCATTCAATACGGTCGCGACAACCTGAGCGCCAAAGTTCGGCGGGCTGGAGTAATTGCGACGGACGGTCGCCTTCAGTTGCCCCAGCACACGGTTTGCGGTTTCGGTGTCTTCGCAAACGATCGACAGGCCGCCCACGCGCTCACCGTACAGTGAGAAAATTTTCGAGAAGGAGTTGCTGACCAGCATCGGTATGCCGGCGCGGGCGATCGCGCGAATCGCGTAAGCATCATCATCCATTCCCGCCCCAAAGCCCTGATAGGCGATATCAAG
Organism: Klebsiella sp. YJ; assembly: GCF_002108615.1. Taxonomy (NCBI): domain Bacteria; kingdom Pseudomonadati; phylum Pseudomonadota; class Gammaproteobacteria; order Enterobacterales; family Enterobacteriaceae; genus Klebsiella; species Klebsiella sp. YJ. Next base: position 52,099 of record NZ_MTEG01000027.1, on the reverse strand, counting down.
GAACGGAATCAGGTTGCGCGCTTTCAGTACCTCGGTGATTTGATCCCACTGGGCAGGATTCAGATCGGCGCCCGTCGGGTTATGGCAGCACGGATGCAGCAGCACAATGTCGCGTTCAGGCAGCGTCTGCAGTTTCGCCAGCAGCGCATCAAAACGCACGCCGTTGGTCTCGTTATCAAACCAAGGGTAAGTACTTACTTCGAAGCCAGCCCCTTCAAATATGGCGATGTGGTTCTCCCAGGTCGGGTCACTGACCCAAACGCGAGAACCCGGGAAGTAGCGTTTCAGAAAATCGGCGCCCACTTTCAATGCGCCGGAACCGCCCAGCGTCTGAATAGAGGCGACGCGCTTTTGCACCAGCACCGGGTGTTCTGCACCGAACAACAGCGGGGCAATCGCGTTGCGATAAGCATTCAGCCCTTCCATCGGGAGATACAACGAGGCGCCGTGCGGCTGAGCGTTAAGACGCGCTTCCGCTTCAGCAACCGCCTGTAGCTGCGGGATAATCCCGTCTTCGTTGTAATAGAGGCCGATGCTAAGGTTTACTTTGTCACTACGCGGATCTTCTTTGAAACGCTCCATCAAGGAGAGAATAGGATCGCCAGCGTAGGCGTCAACTTTTTGAAACACGTGATGTTTCTCCGGGTTTACGAGAGGCAGGTCGTAACACAATAAACCGGAAGCAGGAGAAGATCGAGAGGATGTTGGCGGATAGTTGGCGGAAAGTCGGCGAAGATCGCACCTGTCCCGCTTGCCCTCAGGGAATATCCCGGCTCGCGGCGTAAACGCCTTCGCCGGGCCTGGCAGTGTAACCATAGCCCCGGCAAGCATCGCGCCACCGGGGTTGTCTTGTCGCACAGCAACGGAAAAACCGCGCTTAATCCACGTACTGCATGGCGACCCGCGACGTCAGCCGCGTAATAAGTTCGTAAGCACTCACATTCGTCAGTGCGGCAATACGCTCGACGGGCAGGTCTTCCCCCCAGAGCACCACCGGGTCGCCGGATTTATCCTGCGCCTCAGGCCCAAGATCGACGCAAATCATATCCATCGCGACACGACCAACAATCGGCACTTCCCGGCCGTTAACCAGCACCGGCGTACCGCTGGGCGCCGCGCGCGGATAGCCGTCGCCGTAGCCCATCGCCACCACGCCTAGCCGGGTGTCTCGCTCGCTGACCCAGGTACCGCCATAGCCTACCGGCTCGCCCGCTTTATGTTCGCGTACGGCAATCAGGCTCGACGTCAGCGACATCACCGGCTGACAACCGAAATCTGCGCCGGTGGAGGGGTAATCCAGCGGAGATACGCCGTACAGGATGATGCCCGGGCGAACCCAGTCAAAATGCGACTGCGGCCACAGCAAAATTCCGCCCGATGCCGCGATGGAACGCAGGCCAGGCTTGCCTTCACTGAAGGTGGTAAAAATATCCAGCTGGCGTTCGGTGGCGCCGCATTCAGGCTCATCCGCCCGCGCGAAGTGGCTGACGATATTGACCGGCTGGCGCACGTTTTTACACTGGCTCAGGCGCTGCCAGAAGGCGTCCGCCTGTTCCGGCAGCACGCCCAGGCGATGCATTCCGGTGTCCAGTTTCATCCAGACGGTGACAGGCTCAGGCAGCTCAGCCTGCTCCAGCGCTTCCAGCTGCTCCGGGCTGTGTACCGCCGTATGCAGTTGCTGCGCGGAAATAACCGGCAGATCGGCCGCATCAAAGAAACCCTCCAGCAGCAGGATCGGTTTCGTGATACCGCCAGCGCGCAGGCGCAGGGCTTCTTCGAGACGGGCGACGCCAAAGGCATCGGCATCAGGGAGCGTTCGCGCGGTCTCGAGAAGACCGTGTCCGTAAGCGTTCGCTTTCACCACTGCAACCAGTTTACTGGCAGGCGCCAGTTCACGCAGACGTTGCAGGTTGTGTCGCAGAGCGCGGCGGTTAATCACAACAGTTGCCGCTTGCATTTACATTCCTTGCCTTAAATAAAATAAGCCGAATCCACTCAATCATTTGAGTCACCGCAAGGCGCTAAGCCAGGGAATCACCGGGAGCTGAATACACTAAGTGACCGCGAGCAACCAACGCAGCGGTGAATCAAAGGATGATGAGGATTTATTCGTCGTCGTACTGCGGCCCCGCATAATTATCAAAGCGCGACCACTGCCCGTTAAAGGTCAGACGTACCGTTCCGATGGGTCCGTTACGCTGTTTACCAATAATAATTTCCGCGATGCCTTTTAAATCACTGTTCTCGTGATAGACCTCGTCACGATAGATAAACATGATCAAGTCGGCGTCCTGCTCAATGGAGCCAGATTCACGCAGGTCGGAGTTGACCGGGCGCTTATCGGCACGTTGTTCCAGCGAGCGGTTAAGCTGCGACAGCGCCACCACCGGTACCTGAAGCTCTTTCGCCAGCGCTTTTAACGAACGGGAAATTTCCGCAATTTCCAACGTACGATTATCGGAAAGCGACGGTACGCGCATCAGCTGCAGGTAGTCGATCATGATAAGACCGATACCGCCGTGCTCGCGGGCGATACGCCGCGCGCGGGAGCGCACTTCCGTCGGCGTCAGGCCGGAGGAGTCATCGATATAGATATTGCGTTTTTCCAGCAGGATACCCATGGTGCCGGAAATGCGCGCCCAGTCTTCATCGTCCAGCTGGCCGGTACGGATACGGGTTTGGTCGACGCGCGACAGCGAGGCCAGGGAACGCATCATAATCTGTTCTGATGGCATCTCAAGGCTGAAGATAAGCACCGGCTTATCCTGCAACATCGCCGCATTTTCGACGAGGTTCATCGCAAATGTGGTCTTACCCATCGATGGACGCGCGGCGACAATAATCAGATCCGACGGCTGCAGGCCGGCGGTCTTTTTGTTCAGATCGTCATAGCCGGTATTGACCCCGGTGACGCCGTCATGCGGCTGCTGGAACAGCTGCTCGATACGCGCAACGGTCGCATCGAGGACGTCGGCGATATTTTTCGGGCCTTCATCTTTATTAGCACGGCTTTCCGCAATCTTGAATACCCGGGATTCGGCCAGGTCGAGCAGATCTTCGCTGGTACGCCCCTGCGGGTCGAAACCCGCCTCGGCGATTTCATTCGCCACCGAGATCATCTCACGGACAACGGCGCGTTCACGTACGATATCCGCATAGGCGCTGATGTTCGCCGCACTTGGCGTATTTTTTGAGAGTTCCGCCAGATACGCGAATCCGCCAACGCTGTCCAGCTGCCCCTGACGCTCCAGCGATTCCGCCAGCGTGATCAGGTCGATCGGGCTACCCGTCTCCTGCAGACGGGCCATTTCCACAAAGATATGGCGGTGCGGACGCGTATAAAAATCTTCCGCCACAACGCGCTCGGCGACGTCGTCCCAGCGTTCGTTGTCCAGCATTAAACCGCCCAACACCGACTGTTCCGCTTCAATCGAGTGCGGCGGGACTTTTAACCCGGCGACCTGCGGATCGCGCTCACGGGGTTCAGTCTGCGGTTTGTTGAAGGGTTTATTTCCTGCCATATTGAATACAGATACCGGGATAGAGATGGGGTCGAAATATTAGCACAGGTCTCTGTTTTGACCCACCCAAATGAAACTGGAGATAATCATGGCAACACGAATAGAATTTCATCAACACGGTGGGCCGGATGTACTCAAGGCCGTAGAATTTACCCCTGCGGATCCGCTAGAAAACGAGATCCAGGTAGAGAATAAGGCCATCGGCATTAACTATATCGACACCTATATTCGCAGCGGCCTCTACCCGCCGCCGTCTCTGCCAAGCGGCCTGGGGACCGAAGCCGCGGGCGTGGTGACGAAAGTCGGGCGCAGCGTGCAGCACATTAAAGCTGGCGACCGCGTCGTCTACGCTCAGTCAGCGCTGGGCGCCTACAGTTCAGTCCATAACGTGGTTGCCGATAAGGCCGCTCTTTTGCCGGACGCTATCTCCTTTGAACAGGCTGCCGCATCGTTCCTGAAAGGGCTGACGGTCTATTACCTGCTGCGAAAAACTTACCAAATCAAGCCCGGTGAACCGTTCCTGTTTCATGCGGCGGCCGGTGGCGTCGGGCTGATTGCCTGCCAGTGGGCGAAGGCGCTGGGCGCTAAGTTGATCGGTACCGTCGGCAGCGCGCAAAAAGCGCAGCGGGCAAAGCAGGCCGGCGCCTGGCAGGTCATCAACTATCGCGAAGAGAATATCGTTGAACGCTTGAAAGAGATAACCGAAGGGAAAAAAGTCCACGTGGTCTATGATTCCGTGGGCAAAGATACCTGGGAAGCGTCGCTTGATTGCCTGCAGCGCCGGGGGCTGATGGTCAGCTTCGGTAACTCTTCCGGCCCGGTCACCGGCGTCAACCTGGGGATCCTCAACCAGAAAGGGTCGCTGTACGTCACCCGCCCTTCACTGCAAGGCTATATCACCAACCGTCAGGAGCTGGCGGAAGCCAGCGGCGAGCTGTTTTCGTTGATTGCCAGCGGCGCGATTAACGTTGACGTGGCGGAGAGCCAGAAATATGCCCTGACCGATGCCCGACGCGCGCATGAAGTGCTGGAGAGCCGTGCCACTGAAGGCTCAAGCCTGCTGCTGCCGTAACGGGTGCCCAGGCAAGATTAACGCTGCCAACGCTTCTGTAGCCTGAAGTATGACGGGAGAGCAGAAAAGTTTAGGGCTTCCACCTGGGAAGCCCTTACTTTTTTTAGTTCGGCTGTATGTAGGGTACAGCGCGATGAATTCGTTAACGCGCTAATAGTGACAGATTTAATAAGCAAAACCTACGCTGTTCTATGCAAAATTCTTCAGGTTGTGACCGACCGCTCACTCCCTTAATAACGCCAGCGGTTGTTACTGCGGTAGTCTGTCGTTTTTGGCGTATTTATCGACCGAATCACCCACACGACCGCAATGGCTAACAGCAGCCACGGCAGCAGCTTAATCATCATTGCAAACAGCCCGCCGACGAACATCAGCACCGTCGCAACGACAATCGCGGCAAGAATCCCCAGAATCGACACGCCGGTGACCAGCAACATGACAAAAAATCCAATGACAAATAAGAGTTCCAGCATCGTCTTCTCCCCAAAGAAATAATCGAATGACTCTCCGGGTATTACAAGAAACGTGCCAAACTTAATACATTGAATTTAAAGAAAAACGCTCTGACGATTAAATCAGAGCGTGGCGTATTTGACTAAATTTTAGCGCAACATTAACGCTTATCGGCAACCAGCTTCAGCGCATGTTCCAGCACGTTAATATCCGCCCCCGCCTTGTGCGCATTTTCACTCAGGTAGCGACGCCACTGCCGCGCGCCAGGGATACCCTGAAACAGGCCCAGCATATGGCGCGTGATATGGCCCAGATAGGTGCCGTTGGACAGCTCACGCTCGATATACGGGTACATCGCGCGCACCACGGCGACCGGGTCGCTATCGGCCCCTTCCACCGCAAAGATCTCCCTGTCGACCGAGGTCAGGATCCCCGGATTCTGATAGGCCTCACGCCCCACCATCACGCCGTCCATATGCTGCAGATGCAATTTCGCCTCTTCCAGCGACTTAATTCCGCCGTTGATCGCCATCGTCAGGTGTGGGAAGTCGCGTTTCAGCTGATAAACGCGCGGATAATCCAGCGGTGGAATTTCACGATTTTCTTTTGGGCTCAGGCCGGAGAGCCAGGCTTTGCGAGCGTGGATGATAAACATCTCGCACTCACCGTTTCCGGAGACGGTATTGATGAAATCACACAGAAATTCATAGCTATCCTGGTCATCGATGCCGATACGGGTTTTTACCGTTACCGGGATGGACACCACGTCGCGCATCGCTTTGATACAGTCAGCTACCAGCTGCGCATTGCCCATCAGGCAGGCGCCGAACATCCCGTTTTGCACGCGGTCGGACGGACAGCCGACGTTGAGGTTGATCTCATCGTAACCGCGCGCCTCCGCCAGTTTCGCACACTGGGCGAGCGCAGCAGGATCGCTGCCGCCCAGCTGCAGAGCCAGCGGATGCTCTTCTTCGCTATAGGCCAGATAGTCGCCTTTGCCATGAATAATCGCTCCGGTCGTCACCATTTCGGTATACAGCAGCGTATGGCGCGACAGCAGGCGCAGGAAATAGCGACAGTGCCGGTCTGTCCAGTCGAGCATCGGCGCGATGGAAAAACGATGGGCGGCAAAAGCGTGAGATGTTGATTCTGGCATCATGGCGATAAACAGGCATCCGGGTAAAAAGGGGCGCTACTATAGCACAAAGATAAATCACAGAGGCATAGCAGCGCGACGGGTGCTGTGCCTCTGCCGGACAGACTAGCGCCTGCGCGGTTTACCATCGTGCGGGCCGAAAAATTGCGGCGGATGATCGACCCAGCGATCCTGACGCGTGGCAGCATATTCCGGGTTCAGCGGATAGTAGATGCGGTTAAATTTCTTGTTCGACTCCCCCACCACTAATAAGCGAACTTCCTGGTCGGTATTATTCAAAAAAGTGTGACACACTCCGGTTCCGGCCGGAAAACCGACGCTGTCGCCCGGCTCAAGCTTCCACAGATAGCCGTTAATCCAGACTTCAGGGTAGCCATCCAGCACATAGATAAACTCCTCCTCATCACTTTCAGCGTGGGGATAAGAGGTTCGACGGCCCGGGGGCAAACGTTCATGATGAATACCCAGCCGGTTGAGTCTTAACCCCCGTGCCAGCGGCGCGCCGATGGAAAAACGCTCCGGGTTATTGGGATAAGTGGCATCATCTGGACCTTCCAGTTCGCGCCAATGTCGAATGCAATCAGGTCTTTTCATCGTTTTCTCCCGAAAATGAGATGCATCAGGTATAGCACAAGCCGCCGGTTCTCGGCGTTTTGCCTGGATCGTGATAAAGTAACAACTTCAGACTCACGCAACCAGAGGATGCTCATGAATAAGACCACTTCGCAAGAAATGTTAGCGCACGCTGAAAAGCTCTGCGCACAGCGCGGCGTGCGCCTGACTCCGCAGCGCCTGGAAGTGTTGCGTTTGATGAGCCTCCAGCAAGGGGCGATTAGCGCGTATGATCTGCTCGACCTGCTGCGCGAGAAAGAGCCGCAGGCGAAACCGCCGACGGTCTACCGGGCGCTGGAGTTTCTGCTGGAACAGGGGTTCGTGCACAAGGTGGAATCGACCAACAGCTACGTACTGTGCCATCTTTTCGATCAGCCGACCCATAGCTCAGCCATGTTTATCTGCGACCGCTGCGGCGTGGTCACGGAAGAGTGTGCCGAAGGCGTTGAAGACATTATGCATACGCTGGCGGCGAGAATGGGTTTTGCGCTACGCCACAATGTGATTGAGGCGCACGGCCTGTGCGCAGGTTGTGTCGAGGTCGAAGCCTGTAGCACCCCGGGACACTGCCATCACGACCATACCATTCAGATTAAAAAGAAAGCCCGCTGAGGCTAGCGCCGCAGCGGGAATCGAGGTTGCCGGTACCTCCGTGTACCATCAGGCAGGCAATAACAAAGGGTTAATTCGTTAACACTCACCGCTACCAGCGGTGATCGTTTTTTCGTTCCCAGTCAGACACTTCTTTCTCCGCCTGATCTTTGGCGTATCCATAACGCTCCTGGATTTTACCGACCAGCTGGTCACGCTTACCCTCAATGACGGTCATATCGTCATCGGTCAGCTTGCCCCATTTCTCTTTCGCTTTACCTTTCAACTGTTTCCAGTTACCGCCGATTTCGTCTTTGTTCATAATTCAATCCTCATCGTTCGGTGAGTTAACAGCCCGCTGTGTGCCGGACATAGTATTAACTATAGATAAGAATTCTGAGTTGAATTTATTATTCGGAATCTTTAACCAATTACATATCAAAAATCACTACGAAAACCAGGTTCCACGCCGCCAGTGTCGCCGCCAGATGACCGCCAGCGACAGACCGCGCAGCGCGAGGAAAACCGCCAGCGCCAGCCATAGCGCGTGGTTGCCGAGGACCGGTAGCGTCAGCAGCGTCAGGGCAAACCCCGCCGCCGCCACCGCCATGCTGTTGCGCATCTCAGCCCCGCGCGTCGCGCCGATGAACATGCCATCCAGCAAATAACACCACACGCCAATCACCGGCAGCACGATCTGCCAGATCAGGTAGCGATCGGCAAGCAGCTGAAGCGAGGGCAGCGAGGTCAACAGGGCGACAATCTGCTGTCCCGCCACGGCATAGGTCGCCGCAAAGGCCAGCGCCACCATTCCCGACTGACGGCAGGCCGCTCGCCAGACCTCAAGCAGCTGGCTACCGTCACGCGCGCCGTAAGCCTGCCCGGAGTGCGCTTCCACGGCATAAGCAAAACCATCCAGGGCATAGGCGGTAAAGGTCAACATGGTCATCAGGAGCGCGTTGACGGCAACGATCTCGCCGCCAAGACGAGCGCCGAAAACGGTCACCGCACCAAAGCAGAGCTGAAGCAGCAGAGAGCGCAGCATGATATCGCGATTGAGCGCCAGCAAGCGGCGCATATCTCCGCGCCACGCGCGCTTGAGCAGGGCAAATGACACACCGCGTAGCGCCAGCACGCGTCTTGCCATCAGCAGCCCGATGATAAAGGTGACATATTCGGCGGTGACCGTCGCCAGCGCGGCACCCTGCACGTTCAGATGCAGGCCCATCACCAGCCACAGATCGAGCACGATATTCAGCAGGTTGCCGACAATCAGCAAAATCACCGGCGCCCGGGCATACTGTACGCCCAACAGCCAACCGAGCAGCACCAGGTTTGCCAGCGATGCCGGCGCGCTCAGCCAGCGGATGTCGAGAAAGCGCCGCGCCTGCTCCAGCACCGCTTCATTGCCGCCAACAATATGCAACGCCAGATCGATAAGCGGGGTTCGGAAAAGCACAATCAGCAGGCCGGCACCTGTTGCCAGCCCCAGCGGCTGCACCAGCGCCCGCGCCAGGCGGAGAGGATCTTTTGCGCCAAAGGCCTGTGCGGTCAGTCCGGTGGTACTCATCCGCAGGAAAAGCAGCAGCATAAAGAGAAAACTGGTGGCCGTCGCGCCGACCGCGACACCGCCGAGGTAAACCGGGCTGTCGAGATGACCAATCACGGCGGTATCCACCAGTCCCAGCAGCGGAACGGTGATGTTGGAGAAAATCATGGGTAGCGCCAGGCGCCACAGGGCCTTATCAGCGGCGTTAAAGAACATGAGAAAGAGCCTGACCGGGAGGAGACAGCGCAGCATCATGCATCAGACGATGCTGCGTGGGGAAGGTGTTACAGCCACTCACCGTTGCGAATCACGCCAACGGCCAGCCCTTCAATAGTGAAATTTTGCTCGCGTAGATTCACCACGATAGGGGAAAATTCGCTGTTTTCTGGCAGGAGTTCGACGATGTTGCCCTGCTTTTTAAGACGCTTAACGGTGACCTCTTCGTCAATACGCGCCACGACAACCTGGCCGTTGCGTACATCCTGAGTTTTATGGACCGCCAGCAGATCGCCATCGAGAATACCGATATCTTTCATTGACATACCGCTAACCCGCAGCAAAAAGTCGGCATTCGGCTTGAACATCGCCGGATCGACCTGGAAGTGGCCTTCGATATGCTGCTGAGCCAGCAGCGGCTCACCGGCCGCCACGCGGCCAATCAACGGTAGACCTGGTTCTTCTTCCGTCAGCAGGCGAATCCCCCGGGAGGCGCCGGAGATAATCTCGATCGCGCCCTTACGCGCCAGCGCTTTCAGGTGTTCTTCCGCCGCGTTTGGGGAACGGAACCCCAAGCGCTGAGCAATTTCCGCACGCGTCGGCGGCATGCCCGTCTGGCTGATGTGATCCCGAATGAGATCAAACACCTCTTGCTGCCTGGTCGTTAACGCTTTCATCCCGCCCCCTGGGTGTATATACAGTCATGCTGTGAGTATATACAGCTAACGGTGATTTTGGAATCAAATTTCACACAAAAATCAGGAGATTCTTTCCATTTTGCGTCCCCGATAGCCCATGGCGCCAGGGGTGATTGTCGCCGGCCGGGCAAAAGCTCATCGGGTTCGCCCGATCGCCGGGAAGACATCGCAAAGCGGAATATCTCACCACGTGGCCGCTCAGTGATAGCGAGCCCACAGTAAGAGCGCCCAGGTGATCAGCGCGATCGCAATGGCCAGCAGCACCGCCGCAGACCCCATATCTTTCGCCCGACCGGACAGCTCATGATGTTCCGGGCCAATACGGTCCACCACCGCCTCAATCGCGCTATTAAGAATTTCGACTATCATCACTATCAGGACCGAGCCTATCAGCAGCACACGCGTGATGGCGTCGACGTCCAGCCAGCAGGCGATCGCTACAGCAACAATGGCGGCGATGCCTTCTTGACGAAATGCGGCCTCATTTATCCATGCCGCACGGAACCCTTTCCAGGAATAACCTGCCGCTTTAATGATTCGGGTTAACCCAGTGGTATTATTGGCCATCAAAAGAACCTTTTTATGTAAATGACGTCAATGAGTGTACGCGTTTGCCGCGTGGCAACGGAAATTTTGCGCGCTTTCTGTTATTCTTGCCGCGCATTTGCATGATTAACCAGAGGCTTCACATCGTTTATGTCCGGCTGGCAACGAATTTACTATAAATTACTGAATTTACCATTACGGGTGCTGGTAAAAAGCAAGTCTATTCCCGCAGAACCTGCTCAGGAATTAGGGCTGGATACCTCGCGTCCTATCATGTACGTCCTGCCTTATAATTCAAAGGCGGACCTGCTGACCCTGCGCGCTCAGTGCCTGGAGCACGATTTACCCGATCCGCTTGAACCGCTGGAAATCGACGGCGCGCTGCTGCCGCGCTACGTATTTATCCACGGCGGCCCGCGCGTCTTTACCTACTACGCGCCGAAAGAAGAGTCGATTAAGCTGTTCCACGACTACCTGGATCTGCACCGCAACCATCCTGACCTGGACGTGCAAATGGTGCCGGTGTCGGTGATGTTTGGGCGTGCGCCTGGGCGCGAAAAAGGCGAAGTTAACCCGCCGCTGCGCATGCTGAATGGCATTCAGAAGTTCTTCGCCGTTCTGTGGCTGGGACGCGACAGCTTTGTCCGTTTCTCGCCGCCGGTTTCTCTGCGCAGAATGGCCACCGAACACGGCACCGATAAAATTATCGCCCAGAAGCTGGCCCGCGTCGCGCGTATGCACTTCGCCCGCCAGCGTCTGGCAGCCGTCGGCCCACGTCTGCCGGCGCGTCAGGACCTGTTCAATAAGCTGCTGGCATCCAAAGCCATCGCCCGCGCGGTAGAAGATGAAGCGCGCAGCAAGAAAATCTCCCATGAGAAGGCGCAGCAAAACGCCATCGCGCTGATGGAAGAGATCGCCGCGAACTTCTCTTATGAGATGATTCGCCTGACCGACCGCGTTCTCGGTTTTACCTGGAACCGTCTCTATCAGGGGATCAACGTCCACAACGCCGAGCGCGTACGTCAGCTGGCCCATGAAGGGCACGAGATTGTCTACGTACCGTGCCATCGTAGCCATATGGACTACCTGCTGCTCTCCTACGTGCTGTATCACCAGGGGCTGGTGCCGCCGCATATTGCCGCCGGTATCAACCTGAACTTCTGGCCAGCAGGCCCCATTTTCCGCCGCGGTGGCGCATTCTTTATTCGTCGTACCTTTAAGGGCAATAAGCTCTATTCAACGGTGTTCCGCGAATATCTCGGCGAGTTGTTCAGCCGGGGTTACTCCGTGGAGTACTTCGTTGAAGGGGGCCGCTCGCGTACCGGCCGTCTGCTGGATCCGAAAACCGGTACCCTGTCGATGACCATCCAGGCCATGCTGCGCGGCGGGACCCGACCGATCACGCTGGTGCCTATCTACATCGGTTACGAGCACGTGATGGAAGTGGGCACCTACGCCAAAGAGCTGCGCGGTGCGACGAAAGAAAAAGAGAGTCTGCCGCAGATGCTGCGCGGCCTGAGCAAGCTGCGTAACCTCGGTCAGGGCTATGTTAACTTTGGCGAACCTCTGCCGCTGATGACTTACCTGAACCAGCATGTTCCGGAATGGCGTGAGTCTATCGATCCGATCGAAGCGGTTCGCCCATCGTGGCTGACGCCGACGGTCAACAATATTGCTTCCGACCTGATGGTGCGCATCAACAACGCCGGCGCGGCCAACGCCATGAACCTGTGCTGCACCGCGCTGCTGGCCTCTCGTCAGCGCTCGTTGACCCGCGAACAGCTGACGCAACAGCTGGAGTGCTACCTCGATCTGCTGCGCAACGTACCGTACTCCCCGGATGCGACCACGCCGACGGCCTCCGCCAGCGAGCTGATTGACCACGCGCTGAAGATGAATAAGTTCGAGGTCGAGAAAGATACCATCGGCGATATCATCATTCTGCCGCGCGAGCAGGCGGTGCTGATGACCTACTACCGCAACAACATCGCCCATATGCTGATGCTGCCGTCGCTGCTGGCGGCGATCATTACCCAGCATCGTCGTATCACCCGCGCGGAAGTGCTGCGTCACGTTGAGATGTTCTATCCGCTGCTGAAGGCCGAGCTATTCCTGCGCTGGGAAAAAGCAGAGCTGGCTGGCGTCATCGATGCCCTGGCGGCGGAAATGCAGCGTCAGGGGCTGATTGTCCTGAGCGATGAGGCAATCAGCATCAATCCGTCCCACTCCCGTTCCTTGCAGCTGCTGGCCGCAGGCGCGCGTGAGACGCTCCAGCGCTACGCCATTACCTTCTGGCTGCTGAGCGCGAACCCGTCCATCAACCGCAGTTCTCTGGAGAAAGAGAGCCGCACGGTGGCGCAGCGTCTGTCGGTGCTGCACGGTATCAACGCGCCGGAGTTCTTCGATAAAGCGGTATTCAGTACGTTAGTGCTGACGCTGCGCGATGAGGGCTATATCAGCGACACCGGCGATGCTGAGCCGGCAGAGACGCTGAAGGTCTACCAGATGCTGGCCGATCTGATTACGTCGGATGTGCGCTTGACGATTGAAAGCGTCACGCAGGATGAAGCGTAACGACTGAGACAGGCTTTCCTCTCCCCCGGCTATGGCGTTTACGCCGCACGCCGGGGGAAAGGAAGAGACTACTGCAGATAGCTCATCGCCAGACCGAGAAACACCACCAGTCCGACGTAGTTATTATTTAAAAACGCTTTAAAGCAGTCGTCCCGTTCGCGACGGAAAATCAGCTTCTGCTGCCAGAAAAACAGCCCTGCGGCGATAAACAGCGACCAGTAATATTCCCAGTGCAGCCCGTTCAGCCAGCCGATGGCGGCCAGCAGTACCAGCACCCCAATCTGCAATATCCCGATAATGGTACGGTCATGTTCGCCGAACAAGATCGCCGTTGATTTAATCCCGATTTTGACGTCATCGTCCCTGTCGACCATCGCGTACTGGGTATCGTAAGCCACCGCCCACAAAATATTGGCGAGGAACATCAGCCAGCAGCTTAACGGCAACGCTTCGCTCACCGCCGAGAAGGCCATCGGAATCGACCAGCCGAACGCCGCGCCCAGCACCACCTGCGGCAAGTGGGTATAGCGTTTCATAAACGGATACACCCACGCCAGCGCCAGCGCCGCCACCGACAGCAGGATGGTCATGGTGTTTAAGGTCAGCACCAGCAGGAACGAAAGCACAACCAGCACGGCAAACAGAATCCGGGCCTCTTTCTCCGAGACATCGCCGCTGGGCAGCGGACGGCGGGCGGTGCGTTTAACATGGCCGTCAAACTTTCGGTCGGCGTAATCATTCACCACGCAACCGGCGGCGCGCATCAGCCAGACGCCGGCGACAAAAACGGCCAGAATCCACAGCGGCGGAATCCCCGGCGTCGCCACCCACAGTGCCCACAGCGTCGGCCACAGCAACAGCAGCGCGCCAATGGGTTTGTCAGTACGCATCAGGCGATGAAACGCCAACAGCTTATTCTGCGCCAGACTCCTCTCCATTTTCTTTTCCTCTTAATACAGCGGCGACGCAGGCAGAAAAAGTTCTGTCAGCAGCAGCGGTTTACCGCTCAGCCGCAGGCGAGAACGACGCCCCCACAGCTCTGCTGTGCGCCCAATTTCAATAAAATCGCGGGTTAATGTCGATGACGTGAACAAATAACGCCCCAGCGGCGTCTGCCCCAACTGCTGCAGGGCCAGTTCCGGGCCGCACAGCGTCGACTCAGGCACGACCGTTCGGCCAGCGAGCCAGGGTTCACCATTGGCGCAAAGTATGATTTCCCGCAGCCAGTAACGCGCTTCATCCGGCAGCAACACCTCTTCACCCACCAGCGCTTCCCGGCCGACGAAACCCTCGTTGACTCGATTAACACTGACCTTTTTCCCTTGTTGCTCAAAGCGTTGAGTCATTGAGTCTTCCAGCAACAGCCAGTCGCGCAGGTGCGGTTCCAGCGGGGGTATCGCGGCAAAATAGCGCAGCGCACGCAGTTGCGTAAGCGCAGGATGTGACATGCCTGATTCTCCGTTACATAACGTAGCAGCATTGTATCGCAGAATAAGCCAGTCAGGGCGGGCAAAGCGTCAAGATACGATCATCGGCGTAACAGCCATGCAACAGCAGCCGCCACGCGATAAAAAAAGGTGCGTCCAGGCGGACGCACCTAAAGGCTGTGCCTAAACATCAGCATTGTGGGGAGACGATCACCCCTTGCCTTTTACACTGCTGATAAAGGTGGAACGAGCAGATTTCGAGCCGAGGCGCTCAGCTTCGTTCATCAGTTTAAGGGCTTTATCGATATCACCTTTCGCAACCGCCTGCTTGATGCCGTTGTTAAAGTAAGTTTCCGTATCGTCAAGCATCGGTTCGCTCTTCGCAGCCGGCGCTGGCGCCGCAACTGGAGCAACGGCCGGCGCCGCGGCTGGCGCGTTGTAGACCGGCGCCGCGGTATTACCGACGGTCACTGGGCCCGGGCCGGAGGAGCCAAACAGCGGCCCAACCAGCACGCTGGAGCCGGAAGAAGTTTTCACCTTCAGACCCAGGGTACCTTCGGTGGTATGTTTGGCAATCGGGTCCGGAATATCCGGCACCGCATTACCTGTGCCTTTGGCGTAGGCCTTCGCCGGATCGATTAATTTGGTGGTCTGCTGCAAATCCTGCGGGGTAGTAAAGACCAGCACATAGATTTTTTGCTGACCTAAAGCCGGAGTCAGGCGCATCACCCCTTCCAGGCGATCCGAGCTCATCACGCCCGGCTCCAGATAGGTGAAGTAGCTGCTTGGGAAAAACGCCGATGGCGTCATATTCTGGTCAAGAATCAGCACATTTGGCGCATAAACGCTGGTTTGCTTATTCACTTCACTGGTCAGGGTCAGGGTCAGCTCACCGATATTTGCCGGGACGCTGTAGGCCGCCACGGGGCCGACGATGCCGGGGATATTCAGCGACTGGCCAGCCGTCGCTAACTTTGTGGTTTGCGTTTTCGATTGGTCGACCGGCGTCCAGGTTAGCTGTTGTAACGCGGAAGCAGGAATGGTCGGTGCGGCAGAAGTATTCTGCGGCACGAAATTCACATCAGCAAAACTGACTGCGGGTACGCTGGCCAGCAGGCCGGCGGACAGGCAGAGGGCAACGAGACTTTTCTTCATTTTCATTGTTATCACCTCAATTCCGATGGCCAAGCGGTAGCCAGGCAATAGCCCGCTGAGCCGAAGATAGAGGGGCTTACGCCCCTCTTTTTTGGTCATCACACGTCAGGTTGGATTACCACCAGATTTCCATCTGGGCACCGAAGGTCCACTCGTCGCTATCGCCACGGCTGAAGGTCTTCGCAGAAGTGTCGTTGTACGCAACGCCGGAGGTGTAGCCCGCACCGGAATCACCGTTCGCGTAGCCCCATTTCTCATCCCACTTGGCGTAGGTTGCGAACAGACGAATTGCCGGACGGGACCAGATGCTGTCGCCCGCCTGCCACTGTTGCGCCAGGGTAATTTTGTACTGGTTGTTGCTGTCGCCAGTTTTCTGCGACTTCACGTTGTCGTAGCCGACTTCCAGCAGGGTGCTCATGATCGGCGTCCATTTGTACATAGGACGTACGCCGACGGTCCACCATTTGGTGCCGTTGTTGTTGTCCAGGTTGATATCCTGGTACATCGCCACGTACATCATGTCCCAATCGTCAGCCAGAGAGACTGCACCGTGGTCAAGCACGCGCCACATGGAACCGTCGTTGTTGATGCTGCCGCCCTGCGGAACGCCTTTACCGTTAGAGGTCATCGCGTCGGTGGCGTACTGCAGAACAAACTTGTTGTAGCCTTTCAGGATGCTCTGGGTGTGTTCAGCGGTGAACATCCAGCCATCTTTAGACGCGTCTGGCTGCAGGTAGTAATTATCCGGAACGTTGGTATGACCGTAGTCAACACCCAGTTCCAGAGTACCGCCCGGGTTGATTTCCATCTGTGCTAAACGCACGTCGAAGACGTCGTTCGGAACGATGTTGTCATATACGCGGTTACCCAGCGCATCACGATCGGCGAAGGTCGCAGAGCCGCCAGATTCAGAAGAACGGGTCGCAGCCAGAGAGAGTTTACCGAAGCCAACATCGATGTTTTCAAGACCCGCACCAGGACCGGAGATATCCCAGTAGTAGAAGTCGATCATGTGGACGTCATGACGCTGGTAGAAGCGCTTACCGGCCCAGATGGTGGATCCTGGCAGCCAGTCGATCAGGTTTTTACCCTGCACGTTGGCTTCACGGAATGCCGGGCTGGTGGATTCCCAGTCATTTTGCTGCGATACGGAGTAGGCAACGTTAGTATCGAAGTAGAAGCTCTTATCACCTTCTTTCCATACTTCCTGACCCAGTTTTAATTCCGCATAGGTTTCACATTCGTTACCAAGACGGTATTTACTTTGAGCACCGGTTGCCTGGAAGCACTGTTGTTCACCGCCGCTACCGGTCCAGCCGATACCGGAACGAGCATAACCGTGGAAATCAACGGCCAGCGCCTGAGCAGACATAACGCCTGCCGCGACGGCGACCGCCAGTGGAAGTTTGCGCAGAGTAATCATCATTCTATCTCCTGAGATCATTGCTTTTCTTTGAACACTTCGCCCGTCGTTATGCCTGGTTGCAGCGCACTATGGGGTTCGTGTTTTTTTTTAATGGGAAGCCTTACACGCCCGGCTCTTTATGCAACCGACGACACGCCGTACCATCCTCACGGAATAAATGGCAGCGCTCTGGTGGCAAACCGATAGCGAATGTGGCTCCCTCTTCTACCAACACCACGTCGTTCTGGCGGTAAACCAGGTTTTGACGGATGGCGGGGATCTGGATATGAATTTGTGTTTCGTGACCAAGCTGCTCAACCACCTGAACGACCCCTTCCAGAGTGACGTCGGCGATATCGCTGGGCAGCAGATGTTCCGGGCGGATGCCTAAGGACATATTGGCGCCAACCTGAACGCGGGCGCTGTCCACCGGCAGCCAGACGTGCTGGCGGTTCGGCAGTTCTACCTGAACCTGCTCAATGGCGGTTGCAGTCACTTTTACCGGCAGGAAGTTCATCTTTGGCGAACCAATAAAGCCCGCAACAAAGCGATCGGCCGGGTAGTGATACAGTTCCAGCGGTTTCCCGACCTGCGCAACGCGGCCGGCGTCCAGCACCACAATTTTGTCGGCCAGCGTCATCGCTTCGACCTGATCGTGGGTAACGTAGATCATCGTGCGCCCAAGGCGCTTATGCAGACGGGAGATTTCGATACGCATCTGCACGCGCAGCGCGGCATCGAGGTTAGAAAGTGGTTCGTCGAGCAGGAATACGCGGGGTTCAGCAACCAGGGTACGGCCAATCGCCACACGCTGACGCTGTCCACCGGATAATGCCTTCGGCTTACGCTCCAGCAGATGCGCCAGCTGCAGAACTTCCGCAACCTGAGTGACGCGCTGGTTAATTAAATCTTTTTTAGCACCGGCCAGCTTGAGGCCGAAAGACATGTTTTCCGCAACGGACAGATGAGGGTAAAGCGCATAAGACTGGAACACCATCCCGATACCGCGTTCGGCCGGAGGGATATCGTTCATTCGCGCGTCACCAATAAATAAATCACCGCTGGTTATGGTTTCCAGCCCGGCAATCATACGCAGCAGGGTTGATTTGCCGCAGCCCGATGGCCCGACAAACACCACGAACTCCCCTTCCTGGATGTCGAGATTGATATCTTTCGACACCACCACGTCACCCCAGGCTTTCGTTATATTTCGCAGCTGTACGCTCGCCATCCCCATCTCCCTTCGTTACAACCTGTCACTAAAAGACACATTCAAGATGGGCTGACTATGCGGCATTCATTAACCTGGTGAATCCTCCACCCCCGCCTTTTTTATGGGGGAGGAGACGGGAGGATGAGAGATTGCCCCTCGCTGCGGGGGATGGCGTGGCAAAGCCATTTTCGTGATGCAGGTAGCAAAAATGGCCCCGTTTTTATGTGCTCCAGACCCCAATACGGGCATTTCTGCAATGCAGATCACACAAACCACGGGTGGGGCGTAGACATAGGGAGGATGGAAAGGGGTTGTTAAAAAAGGAAACTCATCACCGTTAAGCCACCTAAGTGTATCCACGAGCACATCACCAAAAAGGACTGGTATATGAAAATCAAAACCGGCGCTCGCATCCTCGCGTTGTCTGCATTGACTACGATGATGTTTTCCGCCTCTGCCCTCGCCAAAATTGAAGAAGGTAAGCTGGTCATCTGGATTAACGGCGACAAAGGCTATAACGGTCTCGCCGAAGTGGGTAAGAAGTTTGAAAAAGATACCGGCATTAAAGTTTCCATCGAACACCCGGATAAGCTGGAAGAGAAATTCCCGCAGGTCGCGGCGACTGGCGACGGCCCGGACATCATCTTCTGGGCTCATGACCGTTTCGGTGGCTATGCGCAATCTGGCCTGCTGGCTGAAATCTCCCCGGACAAAGCTTTCCAGGACAAACTCTATCCGTTTACCTGGGACGCCGTACGCTATAACGGCAAACTGATCGCCTACCCTATCGCGGTTGAAGCGCTGTCGCTGATTTACAACAAAGACCTGGTACCGAATCCGCCGAAAACCTGGGAAGAGATCCCGGCGCTGGATAAAGAACTGAAAGCGAAAGGTAAGAGTGCGCTGATGTTCAACCTGCAAGAACCGTACTTCACCTGGCCGCTGATTGCCGCTGACGGCGGATATGCGTTCAAATTTGAAAACGGCAAGTATGACGTCAAAAACGTGGGCGTGGACAGCGCTGGCGCAAAAGCCGGTCTGACCTTCCTGGTTGACCTCATCAAGAATAAACACATGAATGCCGATACCGATTACTCCATCGCTGAAGCCGCATTCAACAAAGGCGAAACCGCGATGACCATCAACGGTCCGTGGGCATGGTCGAATATCGATAAGAGCAAGGTCAACTATGGCGTCACGCTGCTGCCAACCTTCAAAGGCAAAGCGTCTAAACCGTTTGTCGGCGTCCTGAGCGCCGGTATCAACGCCGCCAGCCCGAACAAAGAACTGGCGAAAGAGTTCCTCGAAAACTACCTGCTGACCGACCAGGGTCTGGACGAAGTGAACAAGGACAAACCGCTGGGCGCCGTTGCTCTGAAATCCTTCCAGGAAAAACTGGAGAAAGATCCGCGTATCGCTGCAACCATGGCGAACGCCCAGAAAGGCGAAATTATGCCGAACATCCCGCAGATGTCCGCCTTCTGGTATGCCGTACGTACCGCGGTTATCAACGCAGCTAGCGGTCGTCAGACCGTCGATGCCGCGCTGAAAGACGCACAGTCTCGTATCACTAAATAAGAAAATGGCGGGTGGCGCTTAGCTACCCGCCCTACCACTACGGCCTGGGCCGTAGGTCAGGCGAGCGTAAGCGCGGCCTGACAAATAAGTTTTCACCGCTGTAGAGGATGATCCCCATGGATGTCGTTAAAAAGAAACACTGGTGGCAAAGCCCGCAGCTGACATGGTCTGTGATTGGCTTGCTGTGCCTGCTGGTGGGTTACCTTGTCGTTTTGATGTACGCCCAGGGGGAGTACCTGTTTGCCATCCTGACGCTGATTTTAAGCTCAGCTGGCCTGTATATCTTTACCAACCGCAAGGCTTATGCCTGGCGCTATGTCTACCCGGGTCTCGCCGGGATGGGGCTGTTCGTCCTGTTCCCGCTGGTCTGCACCATCGCCATCGCCTTCACCAACTACAGCAGCACCAACCAGCTGACCTTTGAGCGCGCTCAGGAAGTGCTGATGGATCGCTCCTTCCAGGCCGGTAAATCCTACAACTTCTCGCTGTTCCCGGCGGGAGATGAGTGGAAACTGGCGCTGACCGATGGCGACAGCGGCAAAAATTACGTCTCCGATGCCTTTAAACTCGGCGGCGAGCAGAAACTGGCCTTAAAAGAAGGTGAAGCGCTGCCGGAAGGCGAACGCGCGAACCTGCGTATCATCACCCAAAACCGCACCGCGCTGAACCAATTGACCGCCATCCTGCCTGACGACAGCAAAGTGATCATGAGCTCGCTGCGCCAGTTCTCCGGTACCCAGCCGCTGTACACGCTGGCGAATGATGGCACGCTGGCCAACAATCAGAGCGGCGTAAAATATCGTCCGAACAATGACGTCGGTTTCTACCAGTCCATCAACGCTGACGGTAGCTGGGGCGCTGAGAAGCTGAGCCCGGGTTACACCGTCGGGATCGGCTGGGATAACTTCACCCGCGTCTTTACCGACGAAGGAATTCAGAAACCGTTCTTCGCTATCTTCGTCTGGACGGTGGTCTTCTCAGTCCTGACGGTGATTCTGACCGTGGCCGTAGGCATGATCCTCGCCTGCCTCGTACAGTGGGAGTCTTTGAAAGGAAAAGCGATTTACCGTGTTCTGCTGATTCTGCCTTACGCCGTACCGTCGTTTATCTCGATTCTGATTTTCAAAGGGCTGTTCAACCAGAGCTTTGGTGAAATCAACATGATGCTCAGCGCGCTGTTCGGCATCAAACCGGCCTGGTTCAGCGACCCGACCACCGCGCGTTCGATGATCGTTATCGTCAACACCTGGCTGGGCTACCCGTACATGATGATTCTGTGCATGGGCCTGCTGAAAGCTATCCCTGACGACCTGTACGAAGCATCGGCAATGGACGGCGCCGGTCCGTTCCAGAACTTCTTTAAGATTACGCTGCCGCTGCTGATTAAGCCGCTGACGCCGCTGATGATCGCCAGCTTCGCCTTCAACTTTAACAACTTCGTGTTGATTCAGCTGTTAACCAACGGCGGTCCGGACCGTCTCGGCACCACCACGCCGGCCGGCTATACCGACCTGCTGGTCAGCTACACCTACCGTATCGCCTTCGAAGGCGGCGGCGGTCAGGACTTCGGTCTGGCGGCAGCTATCGCCACCCTGATCTTCCTGCTGGTGGGCGTACTGGCGATTGTTAACCTGAAAGCCACACGAATGAAATTCGACTAAGGAGGGCTCTGAACATGGCTATGGTACAACCCAAATCTCAGAAGCTGCGTTTACTCACCACGCACCTCCTGCTGCTGGTTTTCATCGCGGCGATTATGTTCCCGCTGCTGATGGTTATTGCTATCTCTCTGCGCGAGGGTAACTTCGCCACCGGTAGCCTGATCCCGGACCAAATCTCCTGGGAGCACTGGCGGCTGGCGCTGGGCTTCAGCGTTGAACACGCTGACGGCCGCGTCACCCCGCCACCTTTCCCGGTTCTGCTGTGGTTGTGGAACTCGGTGAAAGTGGCCGGGATCACCGCCATCGGTATCGTGGCGCTGTCCACGACCTGCGCCTATGCCTTCGCCCGTATGCGCTTCCCGGGCAAAGCGACCCTGCTGAAAGGGATGTTGATTTTCCAGATGTTCCCGGCGGTGCTGTCGCTGGTGGCGTTATACGCCTTGTTTGACCGCCTCGGCCAGTATTTACCGTTCGTCGGCCTGAACACCCACGGCGGCGTCATCTTCGCCTATATGGGCGGAATTGCGCTGCACGTCTGGACGATTAAGGGCTACTTCGAAACTATCGATGGCTCGCTGGAAGAAGCGGCGGCGCTGGATGGCGCAACGCCGTGGCAGGCCTTCCGTCTGGTCCTGCTGCCGCTGTCGGTACCGATTCTGGCCGTCGTATTTATTCTGTCGTTCATTGCCGCGATTACCGAAGTACCGGTGGCCTCGCTGCTGCTGCGCGATGTGAACAGCTATACCCTGGCCGTCGGTATGCAACAGTATCTCAACCCGCAGAACTATCTGTGGGGCGACTTTGCCGCCGCGGCGGTGCTCTCCGCCATTCCGATTACGGTTGTATTCCTGCTGGCCCAGCGCTGGCTTGTTAACGGCCTGACGGCAGGCGGGGTGAAAGGTTAAGTTTCATCGTTATACCCGCCCCAAATTTCAGCGGAGGGATGGTGCTTTAGTTGCTGTACACGAACCCCAACCGGGTACGGCAACTACCGCCCTCAGCTGAAAAAGTAAGGCAAATGCCACTGCTATCCTCAACTGGACCCTACATAAATTAAGTTTTGTGACTGTTGGTCAGCGGCCTCTGAAGGCCGCTTTTTTTTATTCGCGTTTCAGGCGGTTGGAGTTACACAGCCACAGCGTAATCACCAGAATCAGGATCGCTGCCGAATAGATAAGCACCGCCATGGGCGATTCGTGATCGACAATAATCAGACGCACAATCGCCGTAATACCGATATAGACAAAATAGCGTAGCGGAAAGTGAAAGCCCGACTCAAAGTACTTCACAATCAGCGCGATAAATTCGAAATAGAGAAAATAGACCACCAGCCCTTCGACCAGCTTGTACTTACTGACCGGTTCCGGAGTAAACAGGACATGCGCCAGATGGAACGTCTCTTTCCCGAGGAAAACCACCAGGATGACCCCCAGGCACAGCAGCGCCAGATTCAAAACCGCCTGCATGGCGGTCGCCACAAAATTGACCAACGGACGATAGACCGACGGCATAGGCACACCTCTTATATTCGTTATTCCTGCCGATCTGTATAACGCAAAAACGTGATCCAGATCGATATTATTCGTTAACTTTTTGCGTCTGTTGCGTCAAATGTAACAATCACTTGCCAGACTGGCGGGTTAAAAAGGATACAGCAATGCTGACAATACGTACGGCGCAACGGGAAGACGCTCCCCTGCTGAGTGAAATGGGGAACGCCAGCTATCGCCACCACTTCGCCCACCTCTGGCACAGCGCCAGCGAGCTGGCGCACTTCCTCCAGCAGGAGTACTCCCTGCCCGCCCTTCACCACAGCCTCAGCGATGAGCGCAGCTGCTGGCTGATTGCCGAAGCCCGGCATCCTGTCGGCTTCGCAAAATACAGCTGCCATCAGCCGATGGCGCCCGATGGTCCGCGCGGCACGTTGCTGCATAAGCTCTATTTACTGCCAACTGAAACAGGACATGGCTACGGTGAGCAGATTTTTAGCGCCGTTGAAGCGCGGGCAAAGGCGGCGGGCGATGACTGGCTGTGGTTAGAAGTCCTCGCCAGCAATCCCGGCGCCAGGCGTTTTTATGAGCGCTCAGGTATGCAATATGTGAAAGACAGCGTATTCCGCTCCGCTACCCAGATGAGCACGCTGCATATTCTGGCCAAACCTATCTGAGAGGCGCTATGCACACTCTTCGTGAAACCGGCATCCGCAACGTCACCAGCGGTGAGAACGTGGTGATTTATCAACCTGCCAACCTCTATGACTGCACGCTTGGCGATAACGTCTTCGTCGGGCCATTCGTCGAAATTCAGGGCAATACGCGCATCGGCGCCGACAGTAAAATCCAGTCCCATACCTTTATTTGCGAGTATGTCACGATCGGCGAGCGTTGCTTTATCGGCCACGGCGTGATGTTTGCCAACGATATGTTTCGCGAGGGGCGTCCCGATGCCAACCGGGAAAACTGGGGGCGAATTACGATTGGGAACGATGTTTCTATCGGCAGCGGCGCGGCCATTCTGGCGGTCAGCATCTGCGATGGTGCGGTGATTGGCGCGGGCAGCGTGGTCACGAAATCGATAACAGAAAAAGGCGTCTGGGCGGGTAATCCGGCGAAATTGTTGCGCCGTCTGCCATAAAAAATGCCGACCCTGGGGTCGGCATTATTGCGGCGGATTAACGCTCCGTGACCGGGGGCGTGATTATGCGCGCCAGGCTTTGTAACGGTTAATCAGGCCGTTCGTCGAGCTGTCGTGGCTGCTGATTTCTTCGCCATCTTTCAGCTCTGGCAGAATGCGGTTTGCCAGCTGTTTACCTAACTCAACGCCCCACTGGTCGAAGGTGAAGATGTTGAGGATCGCGCCCTGGGTGAAGATCTTATGTTCATACAGGGCAATCAGCGCGCCCAGGCTGAACGGGGTGATTTCACGCAGCAGGATGGAGTTGGTCGGGCGGTTGCCTTCGAACACTTTGAACGGCACCACGTGATCCAGGGTTGCCGGATCTTTACCCTGATCACGATATTCCTGCTCAACCGCTTCACGGGATTTACCGAACGCCAGCGCTTCGGTCTGTGCAAAGAAGTTAGACAGCAGCTTCGGATGGTGATCGGAGAGCGGGTTATGGGTAATGGCCGGGGCGATAAAATCGCACGGTACCATTTTGGTGCCCTGGTGGATCAGCTGATAGAACGCGTGCTGGCCGTTGGTACCCGGCTCACCCCAGATGATAGGGCCGGTCTGGTAATCTACGGCGTTGCCGTTACGGTCAACGTATTTGCCGTTAGACTCCATGTTGCCCTGCTGGAAGTAGGCCGCAAAGCGGTGCATGTACTGGTCGTACGGCAGAATGGCTTCGGTTTCAGCGCCGAAGAAGTTGTTGTACCAGATACCGATCAGCGCCAGCAGCACCGGCAGGTTTTTCTCTGGCGCGGTGGTGGAGAAGTGTTTATCCATCGCATGCGCGCCGGAGAGCAGCTCAACAAAGTTGTCGAAGCCCACGGACAGGATAATGGACAGGCCGATGGCTGACCACAGGGAGTAACGGCCGCCAACCCAGTCCCAGAACTCAAACATATTGGCAGTATCAATACCGAACTCGCCCACCGCTTTGCCATTGGTGGAGAGTGCGGCGAAGTGTTTCGCCACGTGCTTCTCATCGCCCGCGGTCGCCAGGAACCAGTCGCGCGCGCTGTGGGCGTTGGTCATGGTTTCCTGGGTGGTGAAGGTTTTCGACGCGACCAGGAACAGGGTGGTTTCCGGGTTCACCGTTTTCAGCACTTCGGCGATATGGGTGCCATCGACGTTAGATACAAAGTGCATATTGAGGTGGTTTTTATACGGACGCAGCGCCTCGGTCACCATGAACGGGCCGAGGTCAGAACCGCCGATACCGATATTCACTACGTCAGTAATCGCTTTACCGGTATAGCCTTTCCAGCTACCGGAGATGATCGCTTCAGAGAAATGCTTCATCTTTTCGAGAACAGCATTAACTTCCGGCATCACATCTTTGCCATCAACAATAATCGGAGTATTGCTACGGTTGCGCAGAGCAACGTGCAGAACAGCGCGATCTTCAGTGCGGTTGATCTTTTCACCGGAGAACATGGACTTGATCGCCCCTGCCAGATCGGTCTCTTTCGCCAGATCCTGCAGTTTGCTCAGCGTCTCTTCGGTGATGCGGTTTTTGGAAAAATCCACCAGCATCAGATCGTCGAACGTTGCGGAAAACTTAGAAAAACGGTCGCTGTCTTGCGCGAAAAGCTCGCTGATAGTGACGTCTTTCATTTCATCAAAGTGTTTCTGTAATGCCTGCCAGGCAGAGGTCTGCGTTGGGTTGATGTTTTTCATTAGCAATACTCTTCTGATTTGAGAATTGTGACTGCGGTCGATTGTAGCGCCGGCGGCAAAAAATTGTGATGATTTTTATGTTATGCCTATGACACGCGTCAGGAACAGGGTCAGTTCGGGGCAAAAAGCCTCTACTAGTATAGCCATCATAAGGCTTTTTTCTGTTAATCATCCCCGCATGAAAAATCCGCATAACCGCAACGTTGACATACCTACTCCGAAGCCTTTATATAACTGCACTGCCTGCATTTACGCAGGTTTGTATTGCTCGCGCATTTCACGCTACAGCGAAAGGGTATTGCAGGGGGATTATCACCAGCGCCCCCAGGCAAAGTGAAAGACGTCGGTAATTGCCAGAAGAGGTGCGTTGCCCAGGTAACCGTATTGGAGGAACCAGTCCGGCGAAAATACGTGAGGGGGAGCAACGCCGAGGTGATAGAGCGTCTGGTACGCACATCACCGGCCACAGGGGCTGAATCCCCTGGGTTGTCACCAGAAACGTTCGCAGTCGGGCGTTTCATACCCAGGAACTGACGCAAGACGTTGGGGAGCGGGTCTACAAGGTGGAGCACTTCTGGGTGACATCGTAGCTGTTTATTGCTCTGCGCCCACCCTGTTTTTCGCTCTTCCCTTGTGCCATGGCTGAATAATTTGGCCTGGCTTATTAAGACATTTTATTACTGTAAGTTGGTGTCCAGCCCAGCCCCACTCAGGAATCGTTTTAATAAGTCAGGCCCCCCCTGACACGAGGTTGTTATGACAGATTTAGTTGTAGCCAAATTCGGCGGCACCAGCGTTGCCGATTTCGATGCCATGAATCGCAGCGTTGATGTTGCGCGACTTGATGAGAACACGCGCGTCGTGGTGTTATCGGCCTCTGCGGGTGTGACCAATCTTTTGGTTGCTTTGGCTGAAGGGCTGGAACCCGCTGAGCGTTTTGAAAAGCTCGAGTCACTGCGCCAGATTCAATTCAATATCCTGGAGCGTCTGCGCTATCCCAACGTGATTCGCGAAGAGATCGAGCGTCTGCTGGAAAATATCACCACCCTGGCAGAAGCCGCTGCGCTGGCAAGTTCCGCTGCGCTGACCGACGAGCTGGTCAGCCATGGTGAACTGATGTCCACCCTGCTGTTTGTCGAAATTCTCCGCGAGCGCGGTATCGCGTCACAGTGGTTCGATGTGCGTAAAATTATGCGCACCAACGATCGCTTCGGCCGCGCCGAGCCAGACATTGCCGCACTGGCCGAGCTGACGCAGCTGCAGCTGACTCCGCGCCTGGCTGAAGGTCTGGTGGTCACTCAGGGCTTTATCGGCAGCGAAGCGAAAGGGCGTACGACAACCCTGGGTCGCGGCGGCAGCGACTATACCGCGGCTCTGCTGGGCGAAGCGCTGAACGCCAGCCGTGTCGATATCTGGACCGATGTCCCGGGTATCTACACCACCGACCCGCGCGTCGCGCCGGCGGCAAAACGCATTGATGTCATCGCCTTTGCCGAAGCGGCAGAAATGGCCACCTTTGGGGCCAAAGTGCTTCATCCGGCCACCCTGTTGCCCGCCGTGCGTAGCGATATTCCGGTCTTCGTGGGCTCCAGCAAAGAACCCACTGCCGGCGGAACGCTGGTGTGCAATAAAACCGAAAATCCGCCGCTGTTCCGGGCGCTGGCCCTGCGCCGTCGTCAGACGCTGCTGACGCTGCATAGCCTGAATATGCTGCACTCTCGCGGCTTCCTGGCGGAAGTGTTCGGGATCCTCGCGCGCCACAATATTTCCGTGGATCTGATCACCACGTCCGAAGTCAGCATTGCGTTGACCATGGATACCACCGGTTCGACCTCCGCCACCGATACTCTGCTGACGCAGGCGCTGCTGACCGAGCTCTCCTCCCTGTGCCGCGTAGAAGTGGAGCAGGATCTGGCGCTGGTGGCGTTAATCGGTAACGAGTTGTCGCGCGCCTGTGGCGTGGGCAAAGAAGTTTTCGGCGTCCTTGAGCCGTTCAATATTCGTATGATTTGCTACGGCGCATCCAGCCATAACCTCTGCTTCCTGGTGCCTGGCGCAGATGCCGAGAAAGTCGTGCAGAAATTACATCATAATTTGTTTGAATAATATTTCTTCACGCGATAAATATTACCTATAGCCGGGCTCGAACCCGGCTTTTTTATAACTATACCAACACAACACCCCCTCAATCGTTCAGGCGACTGGACGGTGCGACGATCCCTGATGCACAGCAGACAACGTGCCCGGGGAAACAGACACCGCCTGCGCACGCGTTGCCCGAAGAATGAGGCGTTAATCGCAAGGAAAACAACATGCTCGCTACTCTGACGAGGCTGTTCCCGTTATGGGCGCTGCTGCTCTCTGTTCTGGCTTATTACACTCCGTCGACCTTTACCCCCGTCGGGCCATGGGTCACCACGCTGCTGATGCTAATCATGTTCGGAATGGGAGTACATCTGAAACTAGATGACTTTAAGCGCGTGCTGTCGCGCCCGGCGCCGGTGGCTGCAGGTATTTTTCTTCACTATCTGGTGATGCCTCTCGCCGCCTGGGCGCTGGCGCTGCTGTTCCATATGCCGCCCGAGCTTTCAGCCGGCATGGTACTGGTCGGGAGCGTCGCCAGTGGGACCGCATCGAACGTGATGATCTATCTCGCGAAAGGCGATGTGGCGCTGTCTGTCACCATCTCATCGGTTTCTACGCTGGTCGGCGTGGTTGCCACGCCGCTGCTGACGCGGCTGTATGTGGATGCGCACATTCAGGTCGACGTCATGGGGATGCTGCTCAGCATCCTGCAGATCGTGGTGATCCCGATTGCGCTGGGGCTGGTGATTCACCATACGCTGCCCAAAGTGGTGAAAGCGGTTGAGCCTTTTCTGCCCGCCTTCTCAATGATCTGCATCCTGGCGATCATCAGCGCCGTCGTCGCCGGTTCCGCCTCGCATATCGCCTCGGTGGGCCTGGTGGTGATTGTCGCGGTGATCCTGCATAACGCCATTGGCCTGCTCGGTGGCTACTGGGGCGGGCGGCTGTTTGGCTTTGACGAGTCAACCTGTCGGACGCTGGCGATTGAAGTGGGGATGCAAAACTCTGGTCTGGCTGCCGCGCTGGGGAAAATCTACTTCGGCCCGCTCGCCGCGCTGCCCGGTGCGCTGTTTTCAGTCTGGCACAACCTGTCCGGCTCGCTGCTGGCGGGTTACTGGTCCGGGAAACCGACCGCCAAAAACGTGAACAAACGCTAATATTCCCTCACCCGGGCCAACGGCCCGGGTATTTTCCCCGTTTGTGCCCTCCTCAACGAGACTAACCCGCTGTCCGTCGGCCCGCGATTACCGTACACTGGGTTATCCGGCAGACTGAGGGCACCACGATGGCACTTCCCCGCATTACGCAAAAAGAGATGACAGAGCGCGAGCAACGCGAACTCAAAACGCTGCTTGACCGGGCCCGAATAGCGCACGGCCGTCCGCTGACCAACGCCGAGACCAACGCCGTCAAGAAAGAGTACATCGACAAGCTGATGGTGCTGCGAGAAGCCGAAGCGAAAAAGGCCCGCCAGCTAAAGAAAAAGCAGGCCTACAAACCCGATAGCGAAGCTTCATTTTCATGGTCGGCGAGCACGCCGACGCGCGGCAGGCGTTAACGCCCTTTCTTTTTCCGTCCCGGCTGAGTAAAACGTTTTCCGTTAGACGCCGGGCGCCCTTTCTCGTTTTTCTCATTGCTCTTTTCAACCTTCACTACCGGACGTTTGATCCCGGCGGTTTTCGGTTTGGCTTTCGCCTTCGGTTTGGCCTCAGAGGACGAATTCTCAATCAGCTTAAACAGCGCCACCAGCTCATCATCCGTCAGGTCGCGCCACTCGCCCAGCGGCAGTCCCGACAGCCCGACGTTCATAATTCGCGTTCGTTCAAGCTTCATGACCTCATAGCCAAAGTGCTCACACATCCGGCGAATCTGCCGGTTCAGGCCCTGAACCAGGGTTATGCGGAACACGAACGGCGCTTCCTTCCTGACTTTGCACTTCTTCGTCACCGTGCCAAGAATCGGTACGCCGGCTCCCATACCGCGGATAAACTCGTCGGTCACCGGCTTGTCCACCGTCACCAGATACTCTTTTTCGTGATCGTTGCCGGCACGCAGGATCTTATTCACCAGATCGCCGTGGTTGGTCAGAAAGATCAGCCCCTGAGAGTCTTTGTCCAGTCGACCAATCGGGAAGACGCGCTTGCTGTGGTTAACAAAGTCCACAATGTTATCGCGCTCGCTGTCTTCCGTTGTGCTGACAATACCGACCGGTTTATTCAGGGCGATGAAAACCAGATCTTCGGCCTCGCGCGGCTCGATCAATTGACCGTTGACCTTCACGACATCGCCAGGGTTGACCTGATCGCCAATGGTCGCACGCTTGCCATTGATAAAAACATTGCCTTGTTCAATGTAGCGATCGGCTTCGCGACGCGAGCAAATTCCGCTTTCACTGATGTATTTATTGAGTCGGGTTGATGAGTCTGGCAGCATAAATTCTCCTGTAAAAGCGAAATATACCTCAGGCCGCGGACAATCAAAAATAATCGCGTCTCCACGGCTCGCCGCTAAATGTGATCCGTCACACCTTTCGACACAAAAGTGTTCCACCCCGTGCCGTGCAATTCTGCCCGGCGAAAATAAGCAGAATCAAACCATTAGCTCACCATGCACAAAAGTGCCATCTCCAGGCAGGTCAGTAATCAAATGTGCAAAACAAACCGCCACCTTATGGTGATGATATAGCGGAAAATTGCTTTGTCGCCGGCGATAGTTGGGGTTATATCAGATCAAGAGAGCAAGAGTGTCGTTTGCACAAATGTGCAGGAGCCCAAAGATGGCGATCGAAAATAGCGATGATATCCGCTTAATAGTTAAAGTTGCCCAGCTCTATTATGAGCAGGACCTGACCCAGGCGCAGATTGCCCGTGAGCTGGGTATTTACCGCACCACGATCAGCCGCCTGCTAAAACGCGGTCGTGAGCAGGGTATTGTCACCATCGCCATCAACTACGACTACAACGAAAATCTGTGGCTGGAACAGCAGCTGAAGCAAAAGTTCGCTCTCAAAGAGGCGGTGGTCGCTTCCTGCGAGTCATCACAGGAAGAGGACCAGCTGAGCACCATCGGGCAGCATGGCGCTCAGCTGGTCGATCGCCTGCTTGAGCCTGGCGATATTATCGGCTTTTCCTGGGGGCGTGCGGTCCGTGCGCTGGTCGAAACCCTTCCGCAGGCAAGTCAGTCGCGGCAGGTGATTTGCGTGCCGATTATCGGCGGTCCCTCGGGCAAGCTGGAGAGCCGGTATCATGTGAACACGCTGACCTACGGCGCCGCCGCCAGGCTGAAAGCCGAATCGCATCTTGCTGACTTCCCGGCGCTGCTGGAAAACACATTGATTCGCAACGGTATTATGCAGTCCCAGCATTTTAAAACGATTTCATCCTACTGGGAGAATCTCGATGTGGCGCTGGTGGGTATCGGTTCCCCGGCGATTCGCGATGGCGCCAACTGGCATGCGTTTTATGGTAGTGAAGAGAGCGATGATCTCAACGCGCGACACGTCGCCGGCGATATTTGTTCACGCTTTTATGATATCAACGGTATCGCCGTTGAAACCAATATGAATGAAAAAACGCTCTCCATCGATATTGCCAGATTAAAACAGGTGCGTTATTCCGTGGGTATCGCCATCGGCGAAGAAAAATATACCGGAATCATTGGCGCATTACGCGGGGGTTATATTAACTGCCTGGTGACGAATAGAGAAACCGCAGAACTGTTACTGAAATAAAAGACGTTTTCTTTTGCCGCAGCTCGCGCTGCGTGGGATCCCTTTACCTGAAAATGAGATGACGATTATGCAAACATGGCTAAATCTGCAAGATAAAATCATTATTGTTACCGGCGGCGCTTCGGGAATTGGTCTGGCAATTGTTGATGAGTTATTAAATCTCGGCGCAAATGTCCAGATGAGCGATATTCACGGCGGTGACAAGCATCACCACAATGACCGTTACAGGTTCTGGCCCACGGATATTTCCAGCGCCAGCGAGGTGAATCACACCGTCGAGCAGATTATTCAACAATACGGCCGTATCGATGGCCTGGTGAATAATGCCGGGGTGAATTTTCCGCGTCTCCTCGTCGATGAGAAATCCCCGGCAGGACGCTACGAACTCAATGAGGCCGCCTTTGAAAAGATGGTGAACATCAACCAAAAAGGGGTCTTTCTGATGTCGCAGGCGGTGGCCCGGCAGATGGTGAAACAGCGCGCAGGCGTCATTGTTAACGTCTCGTCGGAAAGCGGGCTGGAAGGCTCTGAAGGTCAGAGCTGCTATGCCGCAACCAAGGCTGCGCTGAATAGCTTCACGCGTTCATGGTCCAAAGAGCTGGGGAAACACGGTATTCGCGTCGTGGGCGTTGCGCCAGGCATCCTCGAAAAAACCGGGCTGCGCACGCCGGAATACGAAGAAGCGCTGGCCTGGACGCGCAATATCAGCGTCGAGCAGCTGCGCGCGGGCTATAGCAAAAACGCGATTCCGCTTGGTCGCTCCGGTCGTCTTAGCGAAGTGGCCGACTATGTCTGCTACCTGCTGTCAGAGCGGGCAAGCTATATAACCGGAGTAACCACTAACATCGCCGGCGGAAAAACCCGCGGATAAGGAGTCGATATGGTGAATGTTATTTTCTGCGCCCACGGTCAGCTGGCCTGCGCCATGCTGGATTCGGTGCGCATGGTCTATGGTGACGTGAAGGCCAGCGCGGTGGCATTTATGCCCGGCGAAAACGCCAGCGACATCGCCACCCGGCTCGATGAGTTAGTAAGTGCTCACAATGATAGTGAGTGGCTGATCGCCGTCGATTTACAGTGCGGCAGCCCATGGAATGCCGCCGCCGGGCTGGCGATGAAAAACCCGCGACTGCGGGTCATCAGCGGTCTCTCTTTACCGCTGGCGCTGGAACTGGTGGATAACCAGCAGACCCTGACCGCAGACGCCCTGTGCGCACACCTGACCGCCATCGCCAGCCAGTGCTGCGTGGTGTGGCGACAGCCGGAAACCATTGAGGAGGATTTCTGATGAACATTACGCTTGCTCGCATTGATGACCGCCTGATCCATGGCCAGGTGACCACCGTGTGGTCAAAAGTGGCCAACGCCGGGCGCATTATTATCTGCAACGACGAGGTCTATAACGATGAGGTACGTCGGACCTTACTCCGCCAGGCCGCGCCTCCGGGCATGAAGGTCAATGTCGTTAACCTCGAAAAGGCGGTCGCCGTTTATCACAACCCGCAATATCAACACGAGACCGTTTTTTATTTATTCACCAACCCTCAGGATGTTTTAACGATGGTCAGACAGGGGGTCAATATTGCCACCTTAAATATCGGCGGCATGGCCTGGCGACCGGGTAAAAAACAATTAACCAAGGCGGTATCTTTAGACGACCAGGATATTCATGCGTTTCATGAACTGGATAAACTGGGCGTAAAACTGGACTTACGTGTGGTGGCATCAGATCCGTCCGTCAATATCCTCGACAAAATAGCCGAGCACTCTGTTACAGAATAAAACAGCGCCTGTATTTTGCACATCGTTATTCTGAATGGCACACCCTGGAAATAGACTTAGCACAATTTTTAGTGACAGGTTTAAAAATATAAAACCCATACCGTGACCGTCAGCGTAATACCGTGTTAATGCCGTAACAGGCAGGGATTTGCATACCCTCAAGGTGACATATTATGGAAATCAGTACCCTACAAATAATCGCCATATTTATTTTTTCTTGTATTGCCGGAATGGGCAGCGTGCTGGATGAATTTCAGACGCACCGCCCGTTAATTGCCTGCACGGTCATCGGCTTAATTCTCGGTGATTTAAAAACCGGGATTATGCTCGGCGGTACATTGGAACTGATCGCACTCGGCTGGATGAACGTCGGCGCCGCGCAATCGCCGGATTCGGCGCTGGCCAGCATTATCTCCGCGATTCTGGTTATCGTCGGCCATCAAAGTATCGCCACAGGGATCGCCATCGCGCTGCCGGTGGCCGCAGCCGGGCAGGTGCTCACCGTTTTCGCCCGCACCATTACGGTGGCCTTTCAACACGCAGCGGACAAAGCGGCGGAGGACGCGCGTTTTCGCACTATCGACATGCTGCATATCTCGGCGCTGGGCGTACAGGCGCTCCGCGTCGCAATTCCGGCACTGGTCATCTCGCTGTTTGTCAGCGCCGACATGATCAGCAACATGCTGAACGCCATCCCGGAATTTGTCACCCGCGGCCTGCAAATCGCCGGTGGTTTTATTGTGGTGGTGGGCTACGCCATGGTGCTGCGCATGATGGGCGTCAAATACCTGATGCCATTCTTTTTCCTCGGTTTTCTGGCGGGAGGCTATCTCGATTTCAGCCTGCTGGCCTTCGGCGGCGTGGGCGTCATTATCGCGCTGATTTATATCCAGCTGAACCCGCAATGGCGCAAGGCCGAGCCCCAGCAGGCCGCCGCCTCTTCCACCGCCCTTGACCAACTTGACGACTGATGGAGCCCGTTATGGAACCGAAAAAACTCACCCAAGGCGACCTGGTTAACATCTTTCTGCGCTCCAACCTGCAGCAGGCCTCCTTCAACTTTGAACGTATTCATGGTCTCGGCTTTTGCTACGACATGATCCCGGCGATCAAGCGTCTCTATCCGCTAAAAGAGGATCAGGTGGCGGCGCTAAAACGCCATCTGGTGTTCTTCAATACCACCCCCGCCGTCTGCGGCCCGGTGCTGGGCGTAACGGCGGCGATGGAGGAAGCGCGAGCCAACGGCGCGGCTATCGACGATGGGGCGATTAACGGCATCAAAGTTGGCCTGATGGGGCCGCTGGCCGGGGTCGGCGATCCGCTGGTCTGGGGCACGTTACGCCCGATTACCGCGGCGCTCGGCGCGTCGCTCGCGCTCTCCGGGAATCTTCTTGGGCCACTTCTCTTTTTCTTTATTTTCAATGCAGTCCGCCTGGCAATGAAATGGTACGGCCTGCAGCTCGGTTTCCGTAAGGGGGTCAATATCGTCAGCGATATGGGCGGTAACCTGCTGCAAAAACTGACCGAAGGGGCCTCTATTTTGGGTCTCTTCGTGATGGGCGTGCTGGTCACCAGGTGGACCTCCATCCACGTGCCGTTGGTGGTGTCGCAAACGCCAGGCGCCGACGGCACCACCGTCACCATGACCGTACAAAACATCCTCGACCAGCTTTGTCCCGGCCTGCTGGCGCTGGGCCTGACGCTGCTGATGGTGCGTCTGCTCAATAAAAAAGTTAACCCGGTATGGCTGATCTTTGCCCTGTTTGGTCTGGGGATTATCGGTAACGCGCTGGGCTTCTTGTCCTGATTATTCGGCCCCGGTCGCACCGGGGCCACTTCAATAAGCTAACCCCGTAGTAAAAGGGGATGAGGTGGTAAACATGAAAACGACAGCTCTACGCCTTTACGGTAAACGCGACCTGCGTCTGGAAACCTTTGCACTCCCGGAAATGCAGGATGACGAGATCCTGGCCCGCGTGGTCACCGATAGCCTGTGCCTCTCTTCCTGGAAAGAGGCCAACCAGGGGGAAAACCATAAAAAGGTGCCGGACGACGTGGCGGTGAACCCGATCATTATCGGCCATGAATTCTGCGGTGAAATCCTCGCGGTCGGGAAAAAGTGGCAGCATAAATTCCAGGCCGGTCAGCGCTATGTGATTCAGGCCAACCTGCAGCTGCCGGATCGCCCCGATTGCCCCGGCTACTCCTTCCCGTGGATCGGTGGCGAAGCGACTCACGTGGTGATCCCGGATGAGGTCATGACGCAAGATTGTCTGCTCACCTGGGAAGGCGATACCTGGTTTGAAGGCTCGCTGGTCGAACCGCTCTCCTGCGTGATCGGTGCATTCAACGCCAACTATCATCTGCAGGAAGGGAGCTATAACCATGTGATGGGGATCCGACCTCAGGGCCGCACGCTGATCCTCGGCGGTACCGGCCCCATGGGGCTGCTGGCGATCGACTACGCCCTGCATGGGCCGGTCAACCCTTCCCTGTTGGTGGTGACCGATACCAACAAACCGAAGCTGAGCTATGCCCGCCAGCATTATCCGTCAGAACCGCAAACGCTGATCCATTACCTCGACGGGCACGATGCCGGACGCGAGACGCTGATGGCGCTGAGCGGCGGCCACGGCTTTGACGATATTTTCGTCTTCGTGCCGAAAGAGGAGCTGATTACCATGGCCTCTTCGCTGCTGGCCCCCGACGGCTGTCTGAACTTCTTTGCCGGCCCGCAGGATAAGCAGTTCAGCGCTCCGATAAACTTTTACGACGTGCATTATGCCTTTACGCATTACGTCGGTACTTCCGGCGGCAATACTGACGATATGCGGGCCGCCGTGGCGCTGATGCAGGCGAAAAAAGTCCAGGCGGCGAAAGTGGTGACCCATATTCTCGGACTCAATGCGGCGGGTGAAACTACCCTCGATTTACCGGCCGTCGGCGGCGGTAAAAAGCTGGTGTATACCGAAAAATCACTTCCCCTGACCCCTCTTGGCGCCATTGCTGACCCTGAACTGGCGGCCATTATGGCGCGTCATCACGGGATCTGGTCCGCCGAAGCGGAACGGTACCTGCTGGCCCACGCACCGGACATTGCTCATGATTAATCGCGAAACTCAGCTCTGCATGTCGCTGGCCGGCCGGCCAGGCAACTTCGGTACCCGTTTTCACAACTATCTGTATGAGAAGCTGGGGCTGAATTTTATCTATAAAGCCTTTACCACGCAGGATATCGCCGCCGCAGTGGGAGGGGTACGGGCGCTGGGGATTCGCGGTTGCGCGGTCTCGATGCCGTTTAAAGAGAGCTGCATGCCCTTCCTTGACGCCATCGATCCTTCGGCCAGGGTAATTGATTCCGTCAATACCATCGTTAACGACAACGGCAGATTGACCGGACTCAACACCGACTATATCGCGGTGAAGAGCCTGATCGACAGCCACCAGCTGGATACCCATGCCAGCGTGATGATTCAGGGTAGCGGCGGCATGGGGAAAGCGGTTATCGCCGCCTTTCGCGACGCCGGTTTTCGCGATGTGGTTATCGCCGCCCGCAATCGCGACAGCGGCCTGGCGCTGGCGAAACAGTACGGTTTTCAGTGGCAGCCGCAGCCTGAAGGGAGCAGGGCCGATATTCTGGTCAACGTCACACCGCTCGGCATGGCCGGCGGTACGCAAAGCGACACCCTGGCATTCAGCCAGTCGATGGTTGGGCAGGCTCAGGTCGTGTTCGACGTGGTGGCCCTGCCGTCGCAAACACCGCTGATTCGTCTGGCGCAGAGGCTGGATAAGCAGATTATCAGCGGCGCGGAGGTGATTGCGCTGCAGGCGGTGGAACAATTCGCGCTTTATACCGGCGTACGTCCGGATGCCGATCTCGTCAACGAGGCTGCGGCATTTGCGCGCGCGGGGTAAGCCTGAGCGCCAGGGAGGGCGCTCTTACCCGGTGTCCTGGTTTCATACTCTTTGCCTCCCCTTCACCGTTCCCCTCTTCTCACTCGTCACAACAGCAAGAGACCCGGTGTCGCGCCGCCACCTTGCAACATCGTGAGCCATATCAGTGAGCCTGCGGGCAACCGGTGGTAGGATCGCCTGCGACTCTGTAACCTGGCTAAATGGAGAAAAGATGGAACTGCTGTTATTGAGTAACTCGTCGCTACCCGGCAAAGCATGGCTGGAACATGCGCTGCCGCTGATTGCCGGACAGCTAAATGGACGCCGTTCCGCGGTGTTTATCCCCTTTGCCGGGGTGACGCAAACCTGGGATGACTACACGGCCAAAGCCGCCGGGGTGCTCGCCCCGCTTGGCGTTTCCGTCACCGGTATTCACCGCGTCGCCGACCCGGTGGCGGCGATTGCCGCCGCTGAAGTGGTGATTGTCGGCGGCGGCAATACTTTTCAGCTGCTGAAAGAGTGCCGTGGACGCGGGCTTTTGGCGCCAGTTGTGGACGTTGTGAAGCGTGGCGCGCTGTACATCGGCTGGAGCGCGGGCGCAAATCTCGCCTGCCCGACCATCCGCACCACCAACGATATGCCGATTGTCGATCCGCAGGGTTTTGACGCGCTGGGGCTGTTCCCGCTGCAGATTAACCCGCACTTTACCAACGCGCTGCCGGAAGGACATCAGGGCGAAACCCGTGAGCAGCGTATTCGCGAACTGCTGGTCGTGGCCCCGGAGCTGACGATCGTCGGCCTACCGGAAGGCAACTGGATTCAGGTGACACAGGGGCAGGCCACCCTCGGCGGCCCGAACCCGACGCTGCTGTTTAAAGCCGGTGAGGAAGCGGTGCCTCTGCAGGCCGGTCACCGCTTTTAAGATGACGGTTCCCGGCTTGCGGCGTCAGCGTCGTCGCCGGGATATCGCCCCCGTGACCGGTTAATCCGCCGACGGCAGGAAAACGACTTAGTATTCATCCCGATCGTCATCTTCATCCGGCTGCTCCATCACGCTATAAGCCACCGAGCAGAACAACGAGTTCAGGCGTTTCATATCCCCCAGTAACCCCAGATGCAGCGAGCTGGTCTCGATACTCTGCACGTTTTGCTGGTGCAGACGGTCGACGTGCGCGTGCGAGTAGCGGCGGTTCAGGATGCGGAAACGATGCTTGTTGCGGCGCAGGCGTCGGGCGCTCGGGACATCGCTGGAGAAAAAGACCGACATCGCCAGTTGTAGGTTGCTGAGCAGCTGCTCGTACAGCCCGTCCAGCTCCTTCAGCCCTTCCACCGAAAAGGCGCGGCGCGCCGCCAGCGATTTATCGGCGATTTCGCTGCCCATTCTCTCGACGATATCGGAAGCCTGCTCCAGATTGAGCGCCATTTCGATGATCTCCGCCCAGCGGCGGGACTCTTCTTCGGCCAGCTCATCTTTCGGCATGCGGGCCAGATAGAGCTTGATCGCGGTGTAGAGCACGTTGATATCGTCCGCCAGCCTGCGCAACTCTTTCTCCTCCCGCGGCTCGCCGTGCATCACCTTGTGCAGCCCCTCGAGCATCTGCTCCATCGCGTCGCCAATGCGCAACGTTTCGCGTGCGGCATTCGCCAACGCCAGCGCCGGCGTATCCAGCGCCGTGGTATCCAGATGTTTTGGTTTGAGGTGGAGGTCCTGCTCGGGATCCTCACGAATCATCCGTTTGCAGAGTCTGGCCATGGGCTCGGCAAAGGGCACCATCGCCACGCAGCGAATCAGGTTGTAGAAGACGTGGAAGTAGATAACCAGTTCCGATTCCGGCAGCGGCATACGGTGCATCGCATTGGCCAGCACATGCACAAACGGCAGAATAATCAGACTCCCCACCAGCTTGAACAACAGACTGCCGAGCGCCACGCGGCGCGCAGAAGCGTTGGCGGCGCTGTTGTTGATCATCGCCAGAATCCCCGAACCGAGGTTGGCGCCAATCACCAGGCACAGCGCCACCGGAAACGAAATCACCCCGGTGGAAGTCAGGGTTGCCGTTAACAGCACGGCCGCCAGGCTGGAGTAGCTGATGATGGCAAACATGGCGCCAATCAGCGCGTCGAGCATAATGTCGCCGGTCAGCGAGGCGAAAATCACCTGCACGCCATTTGCCTGGGTGATGGGATGAACCGCCTGCACAATCAGTTCCAGCGCTAGCAGAATCAGCCCCAGGCCGATCCCCACCCGTCCGAGCTGGCCGGCACGCGTTTGTTTGCGTCCGAGGAAAAAAATCACGCCGATAAAAATCAGCAGCGGCGACAGCCACGACAGATCGAAGGTCAGCACCCTCGCCATCAATGCGGTCCCCACATCGGCCCCCAGCACAATCACCAGCGCAGGCGTCAGCGCGACCAGATCCTGAGCGACAAATGAGGTCACCAGCATGGTGGTGGCATTACTGCTCTGGACCAGAGCCGTGACGCCAATCCCCGCGCAGAAGGCGAGCGGTTTTTTCTCAACGCTACTACTGAGGACGGAACGCAGGCGCGCGCCAAATACGCGCATCACGCCGGTACGAACGATGTGGGTGCCCCAGACCAGCAGGGCAACAGCAGACAGCAGATGCAGCAGAGTTAACACGGATTCTTATTCTCCTTATTACCCGACGGATATATACCGATAACCCGTCCTGAACGCGCCGGGCTTATCCGGGCGATATCGTCCGGAGCGATATCAGGCGATGCCGGCCGTTGTGGATCAATACTCCAGTATAAGGGTTTAACCACAATAAAGAGACAGGGCGCCCTGATGGCGCCCTGTAAGTTGTAAGCTAAGATGACGGATTTGTGACCGGTCGCGTTCTAGTCCGCGTCATATCCCAGGTTTGGCGCCAGCCAGCGTTCAACTTCCGCAGGCGTCATCCCTTTCCGCTGGGCATAATCTTCCACCTGATCGCGCTGAATTTGCGCCACCGCGTAATACTTGCTGTCCGGATGGCTGAAGTACCAGCCGGAAACCGATGCGCCCGGCCACATGGCGAACGACTCGGTCAGCTTCATACCGGTATGCGCCTCGACATCCAGCAGTTCCCAGATCACCGCTTTTTCCGTGTGCTCCGGACAGGCCGGGTAGCCCGGCGCGGGACGAATCCCCTGGTAGTTTTCGCGGATCAGCTCCTCGTTACTGAGGTTCTCATTCGCCGCATAGCCCCAGTAGACCTTACGCACGCGTTCATGCAGGTATTCGGCAAACGCTTCCGCCAGACGGTCGGCGATGGCTTTGACCATAATCTTGTTGTAATCATCGTGCTGCGCATCAAACGCTTCCGCCAGCGCGTCCTCTTCCAGCCCGCCGGTCACCGCAAATGCGCCGAGGTAGTCAGCTTTGCCGCTGAGCTTCGGCGCCACAAAATCGGCAAGGCAGTAGTTGGCAAAGCCGACTTTCTCCGTCTGCTGACGCAGATGGTGGCTGACCGTCAGCACATGGGTACGGGTTTCATCGCGGTAGATTTCAATGTCATCCCCCACCCGGTTGGCCGGGAATAACCCCACCACGCCGCGCGGATTCAGCGTCTTCTCTGCGCTCAGTTTATCCAGCATCTCGTTAGCATCGTGGAACAACCGCTTCGCCTCTTCGCCGACTACCTCGTCTTCCAGAATGCGTGGATACTTCCCGGCCAGCGACCAGGTCATAAAGAATGGCGTCCAGTCGATGTAGTTGCGCAGGGTTTCGATGCTGGCTTCCACGCTCTGCACGCCCAGACGATGGGCAACCGGTGGCGTGTAGCTGGCCCAGTCAAAGGCCAGATCGTTCTCACGAGCGGCAGCCAGGGTCACCGGCGGCGTGCGTGGTTTCTTGCGAGCGTGCTGGATACGCACGGTTTCATACTCGCGACGCGTGCGCGCAACAAAATCATCGTGCTGTGTGTCGGAGAGCAGAGCCGAGACCACGCCCACGGTGCGCGAGGCGTTCTGAACATAGACCGTCGGGCCGCTGTAGTTCTGCTCGATTTTGACCGCCGTATGGGCCTTCGACGTCGTGGCCCCGCCAATCAGCAGCGGAATGGTAAAGCCCTGGCGTTCCATCTCTTTCGCCACGTTAACCATCTCGTCCAGCGACGGGGTAATCAGCCCGGAGAGGCCAATCAGGTCGGCATTCACTTCGCGGGCGGTTTTGAGGATTTTATCCGCCGGCACCATCACGCCAAGATCGATAATTTCGTAGTTATTGCACTGCAGCACCACGCCAACGATATTTTTACCGATGTCGTGGACGTCGCCTTTCACGGTCGCAATAACCATCTTGCCGTTGCTGGAGCCCTTTTCCTTGCTGGCTTCAATATACGGCTCCAGATAGGCGACCGCCTGTTTCATCACCCGGGCCGACTTCACCACCTGCGGCAGGAACATTTTACCTTCGCCGAACAGGTCGCCGACCACGTTCATCCCGTCCATCAGCGGGCCTTCGATCACTTCTATCGGCCGAGCGGCCTGCTGGCGCGCCTCTTCGGTATCCAGCTCGATAAACTCGGTAATGCCTTTTACCAGCGAGTATTCAAGCCGTTTTTTCACGTCCCAGCTGCGCCATTCCGCCTGCTGGGCGTTGGCGGAGTCGTCCGTTTTGCTGCCGCGGTATTTTTCCGCCAGCTCCAGCAGACGCTCGGTGCCGTCAGCATGACGGTTAAGGATCACGTCTTCGACGGCATCGCGCAGCTCAGCCGGCAGATCGTCATAAATCGCCAGCTGACCGGCGTTAACGATCCCCATATCCATGCCGTTACGGATGGCGTAGTAGAGGAAGACGGCGTGAATCGCTTCGCGAACCGGATCGTTGCCGCGGAACGAGAAGGAGACGTTTGAGACGCCGCCGGAAATCAGCGCGTGGGGCAGTTCGCGTTTAATGTCTTCACAGGCGCCGATAAAGTCCTGCGCATAGTTGTTGTGTTCTTCAATACCGGTGGCGACAGCGAAGATATTGGGGTCAAAAATAATATCTTCCGGCGGGAATCCCACCTCTTCGGTCAGAATCTTGTATGCCCGGCGGCAAATTTCAATTTTCCGCGCCCGGGTATCGGCCTGGCCCATTTCATCAAAGGCCATCACCACCACGGCAGCACCGTAGCGACGCACCTTCTTCGCATGCTCAACGAAGGCCTCTACGCCCTCTTTCATTGAGATGGAGTTGACGATACCTTTGCCCTGAATACATTTCAGACCCTTTTCGATGACATCCCATTTCGAGGAGTCGATCATAATCGGCACCCGGGCAATGTCGGGCTCGCCGGCGATCAGATTAAGGAAACGCACCATCGCCGCTTCCGCGTCGAGCATCCCCTCATCCATGTTGATATCGATAATCTGCGCGCCGCTTTCCACCTGCTGGCGGGCAACGTCCAGCGCTTCGTTATATTTTTCTTCTTTAATCAGGCGCTTGAATTTGGCTGAGCCGGTCACGTTGGTCCGCTCACCGACGTTAACAAACAGGCTGTCGTCGCCGATATTCAGCGGTTCCAGGCCGGCCAGACGGCAGGCGACCGGGATCTCCGGCAGCGCGCGCGGCGCGAGGCCCGTAACGGCGCGCGTCATGGCGGCGATATGTTCCGGCGTAGTGCCGCAGCAGCCGCCGACGATGTTCAGGAAACCCGATTCCGCCCATTCGCGAATCTGCGCCGCCATGGTGTCAGCGTCCAAATCGTATTCACCAAAGGCGTTCGGCAGCCCGGCATTGGGGTGCGCAGTGACATAGCATTCGGCAATGCGCGACAGCTCCTGCACGTACTGGCGCAGCTCATCTGGCCCCAGCGC
Source organism: Klebsiella sp. YJ (assembly GCF_002108615.1). Lineage (NCBI taxonomy): Bacteria > Pseudomonadati > Pseudomonadota > Gammaproteobacteria > Enterobacterales > Enterobacteriaceae > Klebsiella > Klebsiella sp. YJ. The sequence goes on along the minus strand of NZ_MTEG01000027.1, from coordinate 9,029 downwards.
GCAGTTCAGGCCGAAGGTGAGCGCATCGGCATGACGCAGGGAGTTATAAAAGGCTTCGGTGGTTTGCCCGGAGAGCGTACGCCCGGAGGCGTCGGTGATGGTACCGGAGATCATGATCGGCAGTTCAACGCCCAGCGCCTCAAACTCCTCTTTCACGGCGAAGATCGCCGCTTTGGCATTCAGGGTATCGAACACGGTCTCGATCAGAATCAGGTCAACGCCCCCTTCCACCAGCGCTTTGGTGGACTCGCGGTAAGCCTCCACCAGCCCATCAAAGGTAATATTGCGGTAGGCTGGATCGTTAACATCAGGGGAAATAGAGGCGGTGCGGTTGGTCGGGCCGAGCACGCCCGCGACGTAGCGCGGTTTTTCCGGCGTGCGGGAAGTCCACTCATCGGCGCAGGCGCGCGCCAGCTTTGCCGCGACAAAGTTGATTTCCGCCGACAGGGATTCCATCTGGTAATCCGCCATCGCGATAGTGGTCGAGTTAAAGGTGTTGGTTTCAATGATATCCGCCCCCGCCTCAAAGTAGGCGTCATGGATAGCGGTTATCACATCCGGCTTACTGAGCACCAGCAGATCGTTATTGCCTTTCAGATCGCATGGCCAGTCGGCAAAGCGTTCGCCGCGGAAGTCCTCTTCACTCAGACGATAGCCCTGGATCATGGTGCCCATGCCCCCATCCAGAACCAAAATACGTTTTTTTAACTGCTGATGCAGTTGTTCAACTTTGCTGCTCACACTCGCTCCCGACAACGCTCAACCAGACCGAAAAAACTCAACGGACCATACTGGCATAAAGCACCAGAGCGGAAAAGAGAACGACGGGCAATATGAGACATGTTCAGCTTCACTCCTCCGATCAGTCCGGTTGTGATTGCAAATCCGAAAAATAAAATGAAAACTATTTCCACGATACAGAAAAAAGGAATCTGCGATGGCCACTCCCGTTCCCGCTAAGCGCGGCAGAAAACCCGCGACGCCCGCCGCCCCCCAGGCTGGCGGCCAGGTTCAGTCGCTCACCCGTGGATTAAAATTGCTTGAATGGATTGCTGAGTCTCACAGCAGCGTGGCGCTGACTGAACTGGCCCAGCAGGCCGGGCTGCCCAACTCCACCACCCATCGTCTGCTGACGACCATGCAGCAGCTGGGCTTTGTCCGCCAGGTGGGTGAGCTGGGCCACTGGTCCGTGGGCGCACACGCCTTTGTAGTCGGCAGCAGCTTCCTGCAAAGCCGCAACCTGCTGGCAATCGTCCACCCGATCCTGCGCCAGCTGATGGAAGACTCCGGTGAAACCGTCAATCTGGCGGTGCTGGATCAAAGCGATCACCAGGCGATTATTATTGATCAGGTGCAGTGTACGCAGCTGATGCGCATGTCGGCGCCGATTGGCGGCAAGCTCCCGATGCACGCCTCCGGCGCGGGTAAAGCATTCCTGTCACAGCTCAGCGAAGAGCAGGTCACCGGTCTGCTGCATCGCAAAGGGCTGCATGCTTATACTCACGCCACGCTGGTCTCCCCGGTCCATCTGAAAGAGGATTTAGCCCAGACGCGCAAGCGCGGCTACTCATTTGATGATGAAGAACATGCCCTCGGTTTACGCTGCGTCGCCTCCTGTATTTATGACGAACACCGCGAACCGTTTGCCGCTATCTCTATTTCCGGGCCGATTTCCCGGATGACCGACGATCGCGTCACCGAACTGGGGGCGCTGGTGATTAAAGCGGCGAAAGAAGTGACGCTGGCCTACGGCGGCATGCGATAAATGAGCGATCTGAAGTCATACTGGCAGGATAAATACCCTTCTGCTTTCTGCTGGTCTTTCGGCGATTCACCTGAGCTGGCCGACGAACTGGCGGCCCTGGTCGTCGCGGGGAAAAAGCGAGGCACCTGCGGCTCGCTTGTCAGCTATCAGCAAGAGCAGCCGCCCGTGACGCCAGGGGCATACCACATTGTGCTGGACGGCAAAGGAAAAGCGGTATGTGTGATACGTACCCTGGCGCTCAGGCTCATCCGTTTTAACGAAATGAGCCCGGAGCTCGCCGCGCTGGAAGGCGAAGGCGATTTGAGCCTGGGTTACTGGCAATCGGCACATCGGGCCTTCTTTGAACGAGAGGGCAGCTGGGCGCCGGATATGGAGCTGGTGTACGAAGAGTTTGCCGTGATCGAGGCGGCCTGAACAGCACGCCTACCCCGCCTGCTGCAACGCGCCGTAGCGCACGCAAAAACGCTGACGGCGCCGATAGGCATAGACATCCTCTACATGGCCGTGACGAATGCGCGTCTGCAGCTCTCGCCAGTAGTCTGCCCGCAGCAGATCGGCGTGCATCTCTTCAAGCAGCGGCCCGATACGCGGATCAGCGCACAGCCAGTGGCGAAACTCTTCCGGGAAGACATCTCCCGGCGACACGCTGTACCACGGTTCGCTCGCCAGCTCATCTTCCGGATAGCGCGGCGGCGGAATGTCGCGGAAATTCACTTCGGTCATGTAGCAAATTTCATCGTAATCATAGAACACCACCCGGCCATGGCGGGTCACGCCGAAATTTTTAAACAGCATATCGCCGGGGAAAATATTGGCGGCGGCAAGCTGGCGAATCGCGTTGCCATACTCCTCCACCGCATCGCGCAGCGCCTGGCCACTCACCTGCTCCAGCCAGATATTCAGCGGGACCATCCGGCGTTCGATATAGAGATGGCTGATGACAATGCGATCGCCTAGATCGGTGATTTTTGCGCCGGCTTCCGTCTGCAGTAATGCCATCAGCGCCGGGGCAATCTGCCGTTTTTCCAGCACGAAGTTTTCAAACTCCTGGGTATCGGCCATTCTCCCGACGCGGTCATGTTCTTTTACCAGCTGATAGCAGGCGCGGACGTGGGCCGCGGTCATCTCCTTTTGCGGCGCAAAGCGGTCTTTGATCACCTTAAATACCCGGTCAAATCCCGGCAGAGTAAAGACCAGCATCACCATGCCGCGGATGCCCGGCGCCTCAATAAACTGCTCATCGCTGCGGGCAATATAGTGCAGGTATTCGCGATAGCTTTCCGTCTTCGCATGCTTCTGACAGCCAATCGCCATATACAGTTCGGCGGTAGTTTTACCCGGCAGAATGTCGCGCAGCCATTCCACCAGCGCACCGGGCAGCGGCGCGTAGACCATAAAATAAGAACGGGCGAAGCCAAACACGATGCTGGCTTCGGCGTGAGTCGTCAGACAGGTATCAATAAACAGTTCGCCCTCCTCGCTGCGATGGACTGGCAGCAAAAACGGCAGGGTTGCCACCGGCGTAACCAGCTTACCCACCAGCCAGGCGGCTTTATTGCGGTAAAAGAGTTCGTTCGCGATCTGCAAGTGGGAGCGGGATAACATCTCGCTTCCCAGCGCCTCCTGCAGGCTGGCGCTAATGTAGCCGATGTCGCGCGCCTTGTTTTGCCACGGCAGACGCAGGGGTAAGTCGGTGAGAACCTTGCTTAACAGCGTCTCCCAGCCGCGATCGGGAAAGAAGTTTTTCGCCAGCGGTCGTGGCAGGGAACGAAAGCTGCGCTCCGGCTGAGAACTGAAAATAAAAAGCCGCTCGGGTGTCAGCGAGCGGTGGTCAAACAACCGGCAATAGACAGAATTAAAAAAGCTCTCCGCAATCTCAAAGCGAGGGTAATCCGGCAGCAGGTGCGTGTACTGCTCTTTCACCCGCAGTAAAAAATCCACGTCGGTGCTTTTACCTTCGGTAATACAGCGCAGCTGTTCCACCACCAGCCCGACGTGATGATCATAAAGGTGAATTCGCTGCTTCATGGCCTGCTGAACCGCATGCCAGTCGGCATGTTCAAACCGCTGCTGCGCGCCTGAAGTCACTTCCAGAAAACGCCCGTACTGCGCGTCGAAGCCCTGTAAAATCGTTTGTGCAATCAATAATTCCAGGCCACGCGTCATCGCTTTTCCCCATCCGGCATCCGCTCATGCCGGATGGCGCGTTCGCTTATCCGGCCTACCGCTTTCGTAGGCCCGGTAAGCGCAGCGCCACCGGGCAGCAATCAGAACTGCTCTTCTTCCGTTGAACCGGTCAACGCCGTTACCGAGGAAGCCCCGCCCTGGATAATAGTGGTCACTTTATCAAAGTAGCCGGTGCCCACTTCCTGCTGATGAGAGACAAAGGTGTAGCCATCTTTAGCCGCGGCAAACTCTGGCTGCTGCACTTTCTCAACGTAGTGCTTCATGCCTTCGCCCTGCGCATAGGCATGGGCCAGGTCGAACATGTTGAACCACATGCTGTGGATCCCCGCCAGCGTGATGAACTGGTATTTGTAACCCATATCAGACAGCGACTGCTGGAAGTGAGCGATGGTGTTGTCATCAAGATTTTTCTTCCAGTTGAACGACGGCGAACAGTTGTAGGCCAGCAGTTTGCCCGGGAAACGCGCGTGAATCGCCTCGGCAAAGCGGCGCGCCTGCTCCAGATCGGGTTTCGAAGTTTCACACCACACCAGGTCCGCGTACGGCGCATAGGCCAGACCGCGACTGATTGCTTGTTCGATACCGGCATGAGTACGGAAAAATCCTTCGCTGGTGCGTTCGCCGGTGACAAACTCGCGATCGTACGGATCGCAATCAGACGTAATCAGATCGGCAGCATCGGCATCCGTTCGCGCAATCACCAGCGTCGGTACGCCCGTCACGTCCGCGGCCAAGCGCGCCGCGACCAGTTTCTGAATGGCTTCCTGCGTCGGCACCAGCACTTTGCCGCCCATATGGCCGCACTTCTTCACCGAAGCCAGCTGATCTTCAAAATGAACGGCCGCTGCACCGGCCTCAATCATCGATTTCATCAGCTCGAACGCGTTAAGCACACCGCCAAAACCCGCTTCGGCATCCGCCACGATCGGCAGAAAATAGTCGGTATAGCGCGGATCGCCCGGTTCAATCCCCGCCGACCACTGGATCTGATCCGCGCGACGGAAGGTGTTGTTGATCCGATCGACCACCGCAGGTACCGAGTTTGCAGGATACAGCGATTGATCCGGGTACATGCTGGAGGCGAGGTTGGCGTCCGCCGCCACCTGCCAGCCGGAGAGATAAATCGCCTCAATCCCGGCTTTCGCCTGCTGCAATGCCTGCCCGCCGGTCAGCGCGCCGAGGCTGTTGATGTAGCCTTTTTTCGCTTCGCCATGCAGCAGCCGCCACATTTTGGCCGCGCCAAGCTGCGCCAGCGTGCATTCCGGATTGACTGAGCCACGCAATTTCACCACGTCCTCAGCGCTATAGGGGCGGGTAATGCCTTCCCAACGCGGTTGTGTCCACTCTTTGTTTAATTCTTCGATTTGTTGGGTACGGGTTTTCATGTGCAGATGCTCCATTTATTTTCTCCTGGCTTCCCAGGTGTTATCGGTGAAAGCAGTTTGGCCGCGGCCAAAAAGACAAACCAAGTTGCCCGCTGGTTACGCCAGCAGGCGGTAGCCCGGCAGCGTCAGGAAGTCGATTAACTCCTCTGAGGTGGTGATCTGTTCCATCAGGCGTGCGGCATCGTCAAAACGTCCGCTGCTGTAGCGGTGTTCGCCGAGCTCGTCCTGAATGACCATCAGCTCTTCCGCTAACCACTGACGAAACAGCGTCTTGGTGACCGGCGTGCCGTCACTGAGGGTTTTCTGATGGTGAATCCATTGCCAGATGGAGGTCCGCGAAATTTCGGCGGTCGCCGCATCTTCCATCAGACCGTAAATCGGGACGCAGCCATTACCGGAGATCCAGGCTTCGATATACTGCACCGCAACACGAATATTGGCGCGCATCCCCGCCTCCGTACGTTCGCCCTCACAGGGCGCCAGCAGCTGGTCGGCGGTTATCGGCGCATCGTCTTCCCGGCTGACGAACAGCTGGTTAGGGCGTTCGCCCAGGACCTGGTTGAAGACGGCCATGGCGGTATCCGCCAGCCCCGGATGCGCGATCCAGGTGCCGTCGTGGCCATTTTTCGCTTCCAGCTCTTTATCTGCGGTAACTTTGGCGAGGACCTGGCGGTTACGGTCGGCATCTTTGCTGGGGATAAACGCCGCCATTCCCCCCATCGCGAACGCGCCGCGTTTATGGCAGGTCTTAATCAACAGACGCGAATAGGCGCTGAGGAACGGCTTATCCATCGTGACAACCTGACGGTCGGGTAAGACGCGGTCGCCATGATTTTTTAATGTTTTGATATAGCTGAAAATGTAATCCCAGCGTCCGCAGTTCAGACCGACAATATGGTCCCGCAGCGCATGCAGAATCTCATCCATCTGGAACACCGCTGGCAGGGTTTCAATTAACAGCGTGGCCTTAATCGTGCCGCGCGGCAGTCCAAACCGGTCTTCGGTATAGCTAAAGACATCGCCCCACCATGCCGCTTCCTGCCAGGCCTGGGTTTTCGGCAGGTAGAAGTAAGGACCGCTGCCTTTTGCCAGCAGGTTTTTGTAGTTGTGAAAAAAATAGAGCGCGAAATCAAACAGGCTGCCGGGAATCGACTCGCCGCGCCACGTCACATGCTTTTCCGGCAGATGCAGGCCGCGCACGCGGCATACCAGTACCGCGGGATTGGGCTTCAGCTGGTAAATCTTGCCGGATTCATTGGTGTAGCTGATGGTGCCATTCACCGCATCGCGCAGATTAATCTGGCCATCAATGACTTTGTTCCAGTCCGGGGCCAGCGAGTCCTCAAAATCTGCCATAAAGACTTTCACATTGGCGTTGAGGGCGTTAATCACCATTTTGCGCTCTACCGGTCCGGTGATTTCCACCCGACGATCCTGTAAATCGGCGGGAATACCGCGAATCGTCCAGTCACCATTTCTAATGGAATCCGTTTCCGAAATAAAATCAGGCAGTCTTCCTGCGTCAATCGCCTGCTGTTGCTGAATACGTGCCGCCAGTAGTTTATTGCGCTCAGGCGTAAAGCGGCTCACCAGTTCCGTCAGAAACTCTACCGCCTCAGGCGTTAAAATCTGCTTTTCCTGCTCGCCATAAGGCCGGCTGAAGGCCAGTTCGTCAGTTATTGTCGCCTGTTGCGTCATTTTGTAGCTCCTATTGGTTGATCCAGTTGGCGCGAGTGAACGATCGTTGTCTGGTTTTCGCTCAACACAATTAAGACTACTCAATAAAATTACAAAATCAAAAACAATTTCCATTTTTAATTTAATATACAATCAACATATTGATAACATTGAAGTTAAAGTTATTCTTTATCGTGAGTTGAATTTCGGAAACAAAAAAGGCACCCGAAGGTGCCAGAGGCAAAATGCTGAAACGCTTTAGGATCGCGTTATCTGGAGGATTAATCCAAAGTCGGATTCATATTCCGCAGATCGTATGGAGTGATCTGGTAGACGTAATAGTTAAGCCAGTTTGCAAACAGCAGATTTCCATGGCTGCGCCAGGTGGCCCGCGGTTTGTTTTGCGGATCGTTTTGCGGAAAATAATTATACGGAATGTCCGGACTCAGGCCGGCTTCCACATCGCGGAAAAATTCGCTGGCCAGGGTGTGGGCGTCGTATTCCGGGTGGCCGGTCACAAAGGCGATTCGCTTATCTTTGCTGGCAAACAGGTAGGCATCACCCTCTTCCGTTTCTGCCAGGATCTCTAAATCGGTATAGTCGCGAATCAGCGCCGCCGGGAAATCCGCATAGCGAGAGTGCGGGGCGAGGAAAGAGTCATCAAAACCGCGGGTCAGCAGCGCGTGAGGATGCAGAATATGATGCTCATAGACGCCGGAAATTTTTTCTGCGCGGGTCTGCTTAGGAATGCCGTACAGAATATTGAGTGCGGCCTGTACCGCCCAACAGACAAAAAGCGTAGAGGTGACGTGATCTTTCGCCCACTCCAGCACCTGCTTGATCTGCGGCCAGTAGGCAACATCGTTAAATTCAACCAGCCCCAGCGGGGCGCCGGTGACGATCAGGCCGTCAAAGTTCTGGTCGCAAATATCGTCGAAGTTACAGTAGAAGTTATTCAGGTGTTCACTTGGCGTATTGCGGGATTCACGCGCATCGATACGTAGAAGCTGGATATCAAGCTGCAGCGGAGAGTTCGAAAGCAGGCGCAGGAACTGATTCTCCGTCTCGATTTTTTTCGGCATCAGGTTAAGGATAAGTACCTTCAGCGGACGAATTTCCTGAGTTGTTGCACGCGTAGTGGTCATCACAAAGACGTTCTCACTACGCAAGAAATTGACGGCTGGTAGCTCGTCCTGCACCCGAATCGGCATAACTTGATTACCTCATAGCATACGTATAAACGTTTAGACATCCAGACAGCTAACAATAACCAGGAATAATGAAAATGTCGAGTCTGCAAGCAGAAGGTGAGAAAGTTTCAACCATCTCCAGGATAGAATACAGCGGTTAATCGCAAGGAAATATCATGAATATAGTGATTCGACGTTCGCGCAGTGATGAGAGCGAACAACTGATTGAAATCTGGCGTCGTTCCGTCGATGCAACGCATCATTTTCTTTCAGCGCAGGACCGAAGGGAAATTGAGCGGCAGGTGTGCGCATTTTTTCCTCAGGCGCCGCTATGGGTTGCGGTCACGAATGAGGACAAGCCCTGCGCATTGATGCTGCTGTCTGAACGGCATCTGGAAGCCCTTTTTGTTGATCCTGACTTTCGCGGTATGGGCGTGGGTCGCCAGTTAGTCATGTATGCTCTGGAATTGATCCCCCGACTCACAACCGATGTGAATGAGCAGAACGCGCAGGCGGTAGGGTTTTACGCGAATATGGGGTTTGTGGTTAGCGGGCGATCCGCTCATGATGACCATGGCCGCCCCTACCCGCTGCTGCATTTGCGTTATGACGCGCGTTGAAACGCAAAAAGCCCGTCGGTGAGGACGGGCTTCTTACTGAACTGATGGCTGGCCGCGGTGCATGCGTCGTCGTATCACTGATGCTCACCCCTCCGGGACCGGCCTCCGGCGGTTCAACAGCGTTGCCGGCGATGTTGTCCTGCTCCCGGTGAGCGTTTCCCGACAAACAACAGATAAAACAAAAGGCCCAGTCTTTCGACTGAGC